>NZ_AYWP01000020.1:0-109036 GCF_000502435.1 Mesorhizobium sp. LNHC232B00 | reverse complement strand
GTCATGACCCGGGTCACCCGTCAGCCCGATCATGCATGATTCGAGAGACACAAGGGGTGTTCCAGGGAACGCCAGCGTCTCATTCCGCTGGAACACCCCTCAACCGTCTCGGCGCTAACGCGCCGATCCACCTTCTCCCACAAGGGGGAGAAGGGAAATCGCGTCAGCCGCCAACCGGAGCGTTCGCCTCCCAGCCGTTGACCCAGACCTGCCGCAAGCGGTCGCCTTCGCCCTTGAAGCGCAACCCGGTCGGCTGGCAATCCGCGATCCGGTCGCTGCGGAAATTGCGGATCGCCTGGCGCAGCTCGCACCAGGCGACGATGTTGGCGGTTTCGGCGTAGTAGATGAGCGCGATCGGCCGGACGAGGCGCTCGGAGGCGCGGCCCATCTCGTCGCGATAGGAGAGGTCGAGCTTTTCCTCGTCGCGGATAGCGCGGCGCACCAGCGCCAGGTCGATGGTGCCGGCCGAGGGCGCGGCGAACCCCCACGCATGCAGCGCATTGGCATCGAGCGTCTGCCGCAAAGGTGGCGGCACCGCGCCGGCGATCTTGGCGCCGACACGCTTGGCCGCCTGCTTGAGCTCGTCGTCTCCCGTGCGCTCCAGCAGCGCCAGCGACAGGACGATCGCCTCCATCTCCTCGATCGAAAACATCAGCGGCGGCAGGTCGAAGCCGGGACGCAATACATAGCCGATGCCGCGTCCGCCCTCGATCGGCACGCGCATCGCCTGCAGGGCTGCAATGTCGCGGTAGATGGAGCGGATGGTCACTTCCAGCTGCGCGGCGATCATTGCCGCCGTCACCGGCTGCCGCGCCAGCCGCAGGATCTGGATGATCTCGAACAGGCGTGACGCCTTGCGCATTTTCTCACCCGGCTCCGATCGCAACTGACACACCATCGTCAGTTGGGTTGACCTATAGGACTGCCTATCGGGTTGAAATCAACAATTCCTCTGCGGTGCGCCGTCAGGAGGCGACGGGCAACTGACATGAATTATGCGGGAAATCCATGAATTATGCGGAAAATCTCTGGCTCTTCTTTATCCTCCTGTTCGGCATCATAGCCGTTCCGGGCATGGACATGCTGTTCGTGCTAGCCAATGCGCTGACCGGCGGACGCGACAGGGGGCTTGCCGCCACCGGCGGCATTATGGTCGGCGGCATGGTGCACACGCTGAACGGCGCCATCGGCGTCGGCCTGCTCATGCATTTCGTGCCGATCCTGTTCACGCCGCTGCTGATCGCCGGCGCCGCCTACATGGCCTTCATCGGCATCACGCTGATGCGCAGTTCGATCACCGTCGGTGATGACGGGCCCGCCGGCAGCCGCTCCGCATGGAAGGCGTTTCGCCAGGGTTTCGTGACCTGCCTGATCAACCCGAAGGCCTACCTCTTCGTGCTGGCCGTCTACCCGCAATTCCTGAAGCCGGATTATGGTCCGATCTGGATGCAGGCGACCATCATGGGCCTGATGACGGTCCTGACCCAGGCCGCGATCTATGGCGGGCTCGCAATATCAGCCGGCCGCAGCCGCAAGCTTCTGATCGCCAATCCGCGGGCGACCGTTCTCGCCGGCCGGGCGGCCGGCTTGCTGTTGTTTGCGGTCTCGGTGTTCACCGCGTGGGAAGGGCTGAGGACGGCGTGATCCCTGGCTGAATCGGGAACCGCCGCCCTGCCTTGTGCCCGGCCAGATCAAGCGGCGCCCGGTCGGCTCTCCATCATGGCGCGGCGTGTCGAGCGGCGCCATTCGACGGCGCCGGCAAGGCCGTGCAGCACGGTCTCGGTGGTTGCCCAGTCGATGCAGCCATCGGTGATGCTCTGGCCGTAGACGAGCGGCTTGCCTGCCACCACGTCCTGCCGGCCGGCGACGAGATTGCTCTCGATCATGACGCCGACGATGCGCTCGTCACCCGCCGCCACCTGCCCCGCGACATCCGCTGCCACCTTGGGCTGGTTCTCCGGCTTCTTCGAGCTGTTGGCGTGGCTGACATCGATCATCAGCCTGGGTGCGACGCCGATGCGGGCGAGTTCCACGCTAGCCGCCTCGACGCTCGCCGCGTCATAGTTGGGCTGAACGCCGCCGCGCAGGATGACATGGCAGTCCTCATTGCCGGTGGTGGTCGCGATGCCGCTGCGGCCGCCCTTGGTCACCGCCATGAAATGATGCGGCTGCGCGGCGGATTTCACCGCCTCGGCGGCGATCCTGAGATTGCCGTCGGTGCCGTTCTTGAAACCGACCGGGCAGGAGAGGCCCGATGCCAGCTCGCGGTGGATCTGGCTCTCGGTCGTGCGCGCGCCGATCGCGCCCCAGGCGACGAGGTCGGCAATGTATTGCGGGGTGGTCATGTCGAGGAATTCGGTCGCCGCCGGCAGGCCGAGATTGTTGACGGCCGAAAGGACGTTGCGCGCCATCCGCAAACCCTTGTCGATGTTGAAGCTGCCGTCGAGGTCCGGATCGTTGATCAGGCCTTTCCAGCCGACCGTCGTGCGCGGCTTTTCGAAATAGACCCGCATGACGATCTCCAACCGGTCGGACAGGGCCTCGCGCAGCGCCGCCAGACGGCTGGCATAGTCGACCGCAGCGACCGGATCGTGGATCGAACAGGGGCCGACGACGACGAGCAGCCGGTCGTCGGTCCCGTTCAGGATGGCGTGGATGGCGTTTCGTGACGCGCTGACGGTGCGCGTCGCCGTCAGCGTGCGCGGGATTTCCCGCATCACCTGGTCGGGTGTGCTCAGTTCTCGGATTTCCTTGACCCGAAGGTCGTCTGTGGTGGTCAACACGGCTTTCTGCTCCTTTTTTGGGAACCTGCCGGCTGAAACAAAAAAGCCGCCAGGTCTGGCGGCTGTTCGGATATTGTTGCTGCAATCTTCAGATCGAGCGCAATCCTCCCGCCGCCAGCGAGCTGCTAAAGTACCAATAGGTGGCGGTCAGGTGGATCATGCGGCTCATATAGTGGAAGCCGAGGCGTTTGTCACGTGCCGTAGATGAGTTGGCGAAATCGCTGGCGAGAGCCCCTCTCCCCGTCACTATACGGGGAGAGGATGCCGGCAGGCAGGTGAGGGGCGGCGCTTGCGTCAACGGATAGGACGGGGGCGAAAAGCACCGGCTTCAATCGAACCATGTAACTATCAAAGTCGGCGCTGCCCCTCATTGCCCTGCCGGGCATTTCTCCCCGTATAGTGACGGGGAGAAAGGGGGCCTGTTCGAACCGGATAGATAGGTAACAGAATGGACCTGATGGATGGGTGACAGTTTTCTCCTTCGCTGGGAGNACGCCATCGTAGACGGCTTCGTTCTCGCCTCACAAAAATGAGCCCGAAGCAAATGTGTGCCCACGCTAGCCCCCCTCCGGAGGGAGAGGAAGGAGCCTGTTCGAACCGGATAGATAGGTAACAGAATGGACCTGATGGATGGGTGACAGTTTTCTCCTTCGCTGGGAGGACCGGCGATGGTTTGGCGAGAGACTGGCATCATGGACGAGCGACTTCGGTTTGTTGTGGACTGCCTGGCAGGTGAGGAGACGATGAGCGAGATTTGTGCGGCCTACGGCATCTCTCGCAAGATCGGCTACAAGTGGCTTGGTCGCTATCGTGCGTTGGGCCCGGAAGGTTTGCGCGATCTGCCACGGGCGCCGCTCAATCACGGCCGGGCGACGGCTCTGGATCTGGTGGAACGGATCGTGGCGGCAAAGGAGACGCATCCACTGTGGGGGCCCAAGAAGATCGTGGCGCGGCTCAAGCGCACGGCCCCCGAGCTGCGCTGGCCGTCAGCTTCGACGGCGGGTGCCATCCTTGCACGACATGGGCTTGTGGGCGCGCGCAAGCGGCCACGGCTGCGGGCCTGCGGCAACGGCCCCTGGCCGCCGGCCGAGGAACCGAACGCAGTGTGGACTGGCGACCACAAAGGCTGGTTCCCGACCGGCGACAAGCGGCGTTGCGAGCCCTTGACGGTGATGGATGCGTCAAGCCGCTATCTTCTGGCGCTGGAAGCAACGGGCTCGACGGCCGATGCCGAGGCCTGGCCGGTGTTCGAGCGGTTGTTCGAGGAGCATGGGCTGCCGGATCGCTTCAGAAGCGACAATGGCCCGCCGTTCGCGTCGGCCGGCGTCGCCGGGCTGACGCCACTTGCCGCGCGCTTCGTCAAACTTGGCATCGTGCTGGAGCGGATCGCGCCCGGCAAGCCGCAGCAGAACGGCCGCCATGAGCGCTTTCATCTGACCATGCTGCCGCTGGCCAAGCACCCGCAAGCCGACAGAACAGCTCAGGGTCGAGCCTTCGAGGCCTTTCGGCGCAGCTACAATGAGGAGCGACCGCATGAGGCGCTGGCCATGGACACTCCAGCCCAGCATTACCGCCGCTCACAGCGCCTCATGCCAAGAACGCCACCCGAGCCCGATTATCCGGCCGAGGCCGCGGTCCGCCACGTGCGCCACAATGGCGAGATCCGATGGAATGGCGGCTTCATCTATGTCTCGCAAACGCTGGCCGGTGAAGCGGTCGCGGCCACCGAAACCGAGGATGGCCAATGGGCGCTTTCCTTCTATGCCCATCCCCTGGGCATCATCGACACGAGGCGCATGAAGCTCGTCCGCCGCAGCGCCGCGCCAACCAAACCGCTTGGCGCTGCGGCGGACGAATAGAGCGGAGAAGTGTTACCTATGTATCCGGTTCAAAGTGTTACCTATCTATCGGCTGGACAAGCCNGGACGAATAGAGCGGAGAAGTGTTACCTATGTATCCGGTTCAAAGTGTTACCTATCTATCGGCTGGACAAGCCAAGGTCGGCGAACTCGCGCCCTTCCTCTCCCCCGTCGATCGGGGGAGAGGTGGCCCGAAGGGCCGGAGTGGGGGTCGACCAGCGCCACGCTGGAGATGAGGCGCCCATCGTCATGCTGCGGCGCAGCAACGAATTCGCTTGCCTTGTTTAGTAAAAATTGCATCACTAAACAAATTACTAAACATTCGCGGTGCTCTGGCGCTGCCATGTTTGGGCCCCTGAGGAGAGGGGTTGAGGGCTCTTGAAACCGTCATCCGGGCGCGTTTCGCAAATGGGAGGAAGGCATGAAATCGAGCTTTAAACTGGCGTTGGGACTGACCTCGGCGATATCAGCGTCGACAGCCGTCTCGAACGCCGCGCACGCTGAAGATCTGACGCTGTGCTGGGCCGCCTGGGACCCGGCAAACGCGCTTGTCGAACTGTCCAAGGATTTTACCAAGGAAACCGGCATCGGCATGAAATTCGAGTTCGTGCCGTGGACCAACTACGCCGACCGCTTCCTCAATGAACTGAACTCGCACGGCAAGCTGTGCGACCTGATCATCGGCGACAGCCAGTGGATCGGCGGCGCCGCCGAGAACGGCCATTATGTCAAGCTGAACGACTTCTTCGACAAGGAGAAGATCAGCATGGACGACTTCGTGCCGGCAACCGTCGTCGGCTATTCGGAATGGCCGAAGAACACGCCGAACTACTGGGCGCTGCCAGCCATGGGCGACGTCGTCGGCTGGACCTATCGCAAGGACTGGTTCTCCAAGCCGGAACTGCAGAAGGAATTCAAGGAGAAGTATGGCTGGGATCTCGGCCCGCCGGCCACCTTCGACCAGTTGAAGCAGATCGCCGAATTCTTCCAGAAGCGGCAGATCGACGGCAAGACCGTCTATGGCGCCTCGATCTATACCGAGCGCGGCTCCGAAGGCATCACCATGGGCGCCATGGACGTGCTCTACAGCTACGGCTTCCAGTACGAGAACCCGAAGAAGCCCTACGAAATGGAAGGCTTCGTCAATTCCGACAAGTCGGTGAAGGGGCTGGAGCTCTACAAGGCCCTCTATGATTGCTGCACCCCGCCGGGCGCGTCGAATAGTTATATGGGCGAAGGCGTCGATGCCTTCAAATCCGGCCAGGTGGCGATGCACATGAACTTCGCCTTCACCTGGCCAGGCCTGCAGAAGGACGAGAATGTCGGCGGCGACAAGATCGGCTATTTCGTCAATCCCAAGGGCCCCGACGGCGAACAGTTTGCCCAGCTCGGCGGCCAGGGCATTTCGGTGGTGTCCTATTCCGACAAGCAGGAATCGGCGCTGAAATACATCAAGTGGTTCGCCAACAAGGACGTGCAGGCCAAGTGGTGGTCGCTTGGCGGCTATTCCTGCCTGAACGCCGTGGTGAAGGATCCGAAATTCCCGGCCAGCCAGCCCTATGCGCAGACCTTCCTCGACTCGATGGCCATCGTGAAGGACTTCTGGGCCGAGCCGAGCTACGCCCCGCTGCTGCAGGCCTCGCAGAAGCGCTTCCACGACTATGTCGTCGCCGGCCAGGGTTCGGCCAAGGATGCGCTTGACGGCCTGGTCAAGGACTGGACGCAGGTGTTCCAGGACGATGGCAAAATGTAACCGGCTCCTCCCGAGCTAGGCCGAGCGCCCCGTGCCACCTTGGCACGGGACGCGGTTCAGATAAATTTCATGACAGAGACGTTTTTAAAGTGACCGAAGCAGGACTCACCATGCTCAATCGGACCGCGGAGAACGTTGCCCGGGCGACCCCGGAGCCGTTGGCCCGCAAGGTCCGGGGCATCAGCGACAAGGGCCTCGCCTGGCTGTTCATTTCGCCGACGATCCTGTTGCTGCTCGCCATCAACATCTTCCCGCTGTTCTGGGCGATCTATCTCTCCTTCACCAATTACCGGGCCAACCGGCCCAACGAAGTGGTGAAGAATCTCGGCTTTGCCAACTACCAGCGCATCCTCGGCGACAAGGATATCTGGATCGCCATGCAGACGACCGCGCATTTCGTGTTCTGGACGATCCTTTTGCAGACGCTGATCGGCTTCACGCTGGCCTGGCTGATCGACAGGAAGTTCCGCGGCCACGCCTTCTGGACGACGCTGATCCTGGTACCGATGATGCTGTCGCCAGCGGTGGTCGGCAATTTCTGGCGCTTCCTCTACGAACCGCAGATCGGCCTGTTCTCTTATGTCATCTCGTTCGTCTCCGGCATTCCACCGACAAGCATCCAGATGCTCTCCAACGTGTCGCTGGCGCCGTGGTCGATCATCATCGTCGATACCTGGATGTGGACGCCCTACGTGATGCTGATCTGCCTCGCGGGCCTGCGCTCGATCCCCGAATACATCTATGAGGCGGCCGAGGTCGACCGCGCCTCCAACTGGCGGCAATTCTGGTCGATCACGCTGCCTATGGCGCTGCCCTTCATCATGCTGGCGGTGCTGTTTCGCGGCATCGAGAACTTCAAGATGTTCGACATGGTCAATCTCCTGACCGGCGGCGGGCCTGGATCGACCACCGAAGTCGCCTCGATCACGCTGAAGCGGCAGGCTTTCGAGAGCTGGCGCACCGGCTATTCCTCGGCCTTCGCCATCATCCTGTTCGTCGCAGTGTTTGGCCTCGCCAACATCTACGTCAAGGCGCTCAACAAGGTGAAGCAGAGATGAGCCTGACCACTGCCCATTCGGTCGTCGCCCCCTCGGCCAACTCGAAGCGCATCGCCGGCGCGATCATCATCGCCTACGCGTTGATCTCGATCGTTCCGCTGTTGTGGATCTTCGCCACCAGCTTCAAGACGCCGCCGGACTCGATCGCCTATCCGCCCAAGGTCCTGTTCCAGCCTAGCATCGAGGGTTACTGCAACCTGTTCACGACGCGCACACGTCAAACGCCGGAGTACATCAACTCGCTGGGACCGGCGACCGGCTTCTGCGACGAGACGGTGCGCAAGCGCAACATGGTGATCGCCGGCCCGTCCAACTTCCTGCCGCGCTTCGCCAACTCGCTGATCATCGCCTTCGGCTCGACCTTTTGCGCCGTCTTCCTCGGCACGCTGTCGGCCTATGGCTTCTCGCGCTTCAAGGTGCCGCTGGCGGACGACCTTTTGTTCTTCATCCTGTCGACGCGCTTCATGCCGCCGATCGCCGTCGCCATCCCGATCTACCTGATGTACCGCGAGCTTGGCCTCTCCGACACGGCACTCGGCATGATCCTGCTCTACACGGCGGTCAATGTCTCGCTGGCGGTGTGGTTGCTGAAGGGCTTCATCGACGAGATCCCGCGCGAATACGAGGAGGCGGCGATGATCGACGGCTATACGCGGCTGCAGGCTTTCTGGCGCACCGTGCTGCCGCAGGCGACGACCGGCATTGCCGCGACGGCCATCTTCTGCCTGATCTTCGCCTGGAACGAATATGCGTTCGCCGCACTCCTGACCTCCGGCACGGCACAGACGGCACCGCCTTTCATCCCGACCATCATCGGCGAAGGCGGCCAGGACTGGCCGGCGGTGGCGGCCGGAACGACGATCTTCCTGGTGCCGATCCTGGTTTTCACCATTCTGCTTCGCAAGCAATTGCTGCGCGGCATCACTTTTGGGGCGGTGCGGAAATGAGTGATGTGCGAGGTCGACCCCCACTCCGTCGAGCTTCGCTCGACACCTCTCCCGCGATCGACGGGGTAGAGGAAGGGCGCGAACTTCATTCAGCCAGGCTCCCTTCCTCTCCCTCCGGAGGGGGGAGAGGTGGCGCTGCGAAGCAGCGACGGAGTGGGGGAACCACCCCGCAACCATCTCTCCGCTTGAACGGCGAGAAGGAAGGGAGCTACGCATGACCCGCCTCGCCATCTCCAGGAAAACATCATGGCCCCGTTGGGCCAGGCGCGGCCTGATGGAAAACGTCGCCACGGCGCTGATCGCCATCGGCTTCCTGATGCTGTTCCAGCCCTTCGCGCTGTCGCTCTACACCTATTCCTTCATCACCATGCTCGCCGGCACCGTGATGTTCATCATCGTCTCGAAGTTCCCGGAATAATCATGGCCGAGATCCGCGTCCAACATTTGAGAAAGGCCTTCGGCGATTTCGTCGCCGTGCAGGATTCCAACTTCGTCGTGGAGGATGGCGAGTTCTTCGTCATGCTTGGGCCTTCGGGCTGCGGCAAGACGACGACCTTGCGCATGATCGCCGGGCTCGAACTGCCGACCGGCGGCGAGATCCTGCTCGGTGGCGAGGACGTCACCATGCTGCGGGCCCGCGAACGCGACATCGCCTTCGTGTTCCAGCTGTTCGCGCTCTACCCACATATGAATGTGCGCAAGAACATCGGCTTTCCGCTCCTGGCGCAAGGCATGCCGGCGGCCGAAATCCGCACGCGGGTCGAGGAGACGGCAAAACTCCTGCGCATCGACCATCTGCTCAACAAATCCGTCTCGGGCCTTGCCGGCGGCGACCGCCAGCGCGTGGCGCTCGGCCGCGCCATCGTGCGGCGTCCGAAATGCTTCCTAATGGATGAACCGCTCGGCACGCTCGATACCGAATTCCGCGATCTGATGGTTCATGAGCTGCGCGAGCTGCACAACCGCATCCACGCCACCACGGTCTATGTCACGCATGACCAGATGGAAGCGATGTCGATGGCCGACAAGATCGCTGTCATGAACCACGGCGTCATCGAACAGTTCGGAACACCCCGCGAAATCTACGATCGCCCGGCGACGATGTTCGTCGCCGACTTCATAGGTTCGCCGCCGATGAATTTCCTCGGCTTCGGTGGCGGGCTGACCAAGGGCGCGAAGGAGATCGTCGTCCAGGGCGCGAAGGTCGCGGTGCCGGAGGTGCGCGAGGACATTGCGCCGGCCGACATGGCGCTTGGCATCCGGCCTGAGCATATCCGCTTCGACGACGCCTCGAAGCTTCGCGGCGCCATCTACGGCACCGAATATCTCGGCACGACGCAGATCGTCGCGGTGGAAACGGCGGACGGCATCATCAAGGCGCGGGTGCCGGCCGAAATCCGGCTCAACGCCGGCGATCATGTCGGCCTGACGTTGAACAGCGCGCGGCTGTCGCTGTTCGACAAGGGATCCGGCCGCGCGGTGAGAACCGCTGTTCACGATACCGCCTCTCAAGGGAGAGCGCAGCATGGCTGACGTCCATATCAAGAACGTGACCAAGAGCTTTGGCGAGCATGTCGCCGTCGACGGTCTGGACCTGCACATAGAAGACGGCGAATTCGTCGTGCTGCTCGGGCCGACGGGGGCCGGCAAGACGACGACGCTGCGCCTGATCGCCGGGCTGGAGCGGCCGGATAGCGGCACGATCGAGATCGGCGGCCACAATGCGACGACGCTGTCGCCGGCCGAGCGCGACACGGCTTTCGTGTTCCAGCAATACTCGCTCTATCCGCATCTATCGGTGTTCGACAATCTCGCCTTCCCGCTGCGCTCGCCGGCCCGGAAAATACCGGAGGACCGGATCCGCCGCCGGGTCGAGGAGGTGGCGAAGATGGTGCGCATCCACCACAAGCTCGCCAACCGCTCGACCAAGCTGTCGGGCGGCGAAATGCAGCGCGTCGCCATCGGCCGCGCGCTGGTGCGCAAGCCCGCCATCTATCTGATGGACGAGCCGCTGTCGTCGCTCGACGCCAAGCTGCGCGCGGATCTCAGGCTCGAGCTGAAGCGCATCCAGTCCGAACTCGGCGCCACCATGCTCTACGTCACGCACGACCAGATCGAGGCAATGACGATGGCCGACCGCATCGGCATCCTTGCGGACGGCGTGCTGGTGCAGATCGGCTCGCCGAGAACGATCTATTCCGAGCCGGCGAACCTGCATGTCGCGGCAAGGCTCGGCCAGCCGGCGATCAATCTGCTGCCGACGGGGCTGCTGCCCGATGGCGGCGCGCCGGCCGGCACCAGGACGATCGGCGCGCGCACCGAACATTTGACGATCGAAAAAGCAATGAATGGCCATGCCGACGGCGTCGTCGACTGGGTCGAGCATCTCGGCGACCAGAACCACCTGCATGTGACGGTCGGCCCGAAGAAACTGGTGACGCTGACCGACCCGGACACGGACCTGTCGCAAGGCGACAGAGTGGTGATCCGCTACCGCTCGCCGCTCTATTTCGGCGCCGACGGACAACGACTGATGTGAACGGTTTTCGGTGTTTTCCCCCAAAGGATAATGCCGGCTTGTGATTGACGATTGCGAATACGGGACGAATTCGATGAAGCACTTTTTCAACCGCAGGGAAACGATCGTCACCGAGGCGCTGGATGGCCTGTTGCGGACCATCGGCTCAGGCGAACTGGCGCGCCTCGACGGCTATCCCGAGCTCAAGGTGGTGCTGCGCGCCGACTGGGACAAGTCGAAAGTCAGCGTCGTTTCCGGCGGCGGCGCCGGGCATGAGCCTTCGCATGCGGGCTTCGTCGGCAAGGGCATGCTGACGGCGGCGGTCTCCGGCGAGATCTTCGCCTCGCCGAGCGTCGAGGCGGTGCTGGCGGCCATCCGCACAGTTACCGGACCGGCCGGCTGCCTGCTGATCGTCAAGAACTACACCGGCGACCGTCTCAATTTCGGCCTGGCCGCCGAGAAGGCGCGCGCCGAAGGCTTTCGCGTCGAGATGGTGATCGTCGCCGACGACATCGCATTGCCCGACATCGCCCAGCCGCGCGGTGTTGCCGGCACCTTGTTCGTCCACAAGATCGCGGGACACCTGTCGGAAGCCGGTCACGATCTGGCCGATATCGCGACAGCGGCCCGGGCAGCGGCGAAGGACATCGCCTCGCTCGGCATGTCGCTGTCGTCCTGCTCCATTCCCGGGCAGCCGCATGAGGACCGGTTTGGCGAAAACGACGGCGAGCTCGGCCTCGGCATTCATGGCGAGCCGGGCGTCGAGCGCATCGCGGTGCAAAGCGCCGACCGGCTGATGGCGATCATGGCGGAGCGCCTGGCGGTGAGGCTCGACCCGAAGGCCGCCTATGCCTTGCTGATCAACAATCTCGGCTCCGTGCCGCCGCTCGAAATGTCTGTTATCGCCAATGCGGTGCTTGCCTCGCCGCTCGGCAAGGCGGTCAAACTGACCGTCGGGCCCGGCCCGCTGATGACGGCACTCAACATGAACGGCTTCTCGCTGTCGCTGATCCAGCTCGACGCCGCGCGTGAGACAGCCTTGCTGGCGCCGGTCGGTCCGCATGCCTGGATGCCGGCCAAGCCGGTCGCAGCGCCTGCCATCGTGCCAATGGCGAAAGCAGCTGGACAAAGTGCTGCATACAAGGCCAGCCAGGACGCCGGCACCAGGCGCGTGATCGTCACGGTCTGCGAAAGGCTGATTTCGCTTGAAGCCACGTTGAACGGGCTTGACGCCAAGGCGGGCGACGGCGACACCGGCTCGACGGTGGCGACCGGCGCGCGCAGCATCCTCGAACGTCTCGATACGCTGCCGCTTGCCGAGCCTGCGGCAACCCTCGGGGCAATAGGTGACGTCCTGAGCGCATCGATGGGCGGCTCCAGCGGGGTGCTGCTGTCGATCTTCTTCACCGCGGCGGCGCAGGCTCTGGATGGCGGCGCCGATGTGGCCAAGGCGCTGCTTGCCGGCCTCGAGCGGATGACTTTTTATGGCGGCGCACAGCTTGGCGACCGCACGATGGTCGATGCCCTGGAGCCAGCCCTGAAAGCGCTCGACGCCAACGGGCTGGAAGAAGCGGCGGCGGCGGCCCGGCGCGGCGCGGAGACAACGGCGGCCATGGCGAAGGCGAAGGCCGGGCGGTCCGCCTATGTCGGCAGCCAGTTGCAGGGCGTGGCCGATCCCGGCGCCCATGCCGTGGCCGAGGTGTTCGCGGCCGCCGCGACGCTGTTCGTCACGGCCTGACGCATGCACCAGTTGTCGAATGACGGTTCTTTCGCTACTGCCGTCAAGGTGGAAACCGGGAGTCTGGGCGACATGGCGACGTTGAACCTTGCCAGGCTGGTTGCGGCCGCGGCTGACACGATCGCCGCCCACGCCGAGGAATTGACGGCGCTCGACCAGGCGATCGGCGACGGCGACCATGGCTTGAACATGAAACGCGGCTTCGAGGCCGTACGGGCCGAGGCGGATGCGTTCGCGGCAAAGCCGCTGCCCGACGCCCTGAAGGCGATCGGCACCAAGCTGGTGATGACGGTGGGCGGCGCGTCCGGCCCGTTGTTCGGAACATTGTTCATGGCGCTGGGCAAGGAGATTTCGGCGGAGCCCGACCGCGCCAACCTGACGGTGGCCTTTGGCAGAGCGATCGAAGCGGTGGCGGCGCGCGGCAAGTCGCAGGTTGGCCAAAAAACCATGCTCGATGTGCTGCAGCCGGTGCATGACGCATTGGCCGGGGGAAAGACCGCGGCCGAGATAGCCGACATCGCCGACGCTGCGGCCGAGGCGACCGTGCCGATGAAGGCTCAGCGTGGCCGCGCCTCGTTCCTCGGCGACCGCTCGATCGGCCACATGGATCCCGGCGCGCGCTCGACGGCACTGCTGGTGCGCACGGTGGAACAAGCGATCGGGGAAAGCGCATGAGCAATGTCGGGATCGTGATCGTGTCGCATTCGCCGCTGGTCGCGGAAGGCACGGCCGACATGGTGCGCCAGATGGTGGGCGACGAAGTGCCGCTTGCATGGTGCGGCGGAAACGGTCATGGCGGGCTCGGCACCAATGTCGAGGCGATCATGGGCGCCATCGACAAGGCCTGGTCGGAAGCCGGCGTCGCCATTCTGGTCGATCTCGGCGGCGCCGAGACCAACTCGGAAATGGCGGTGGAGATGATCGGCGAACCCCGCGCGCAGAAGATCATCGTCTGCAACGCGCCGATCGTCGAAGGCGCGGTGATGGCCGCGACCGAGGCGTCCGGCGGCGCCTCGCTTCGGGAAGTGGTTGCGACGGCGCATGAATTGTCGCCGTCGTGAGTAAACGGGAATTTTGAAAGACATGTCCGCAGCCGCCGAAGCGACCGTCCTGATCACCCATGATGTGGGCCTGCATGCGCGTCCTTCGGTGAAATTCACCAAGCTCGCCAAGACCTTTGCCGCCGACGTGGAAATAGCGCTTGCCGCCAACGGGCCGTGGTTCGACGCCAAGAGCATCGTCAAGGTGATGGCGGCCAAGGCGCCGAAGGGCACGGTGCTGCACATCAGGGCCAGCGGCGACGGCGCCAATGATGCCGTCGACGCGCTGGTCGAACTGGTGCGGCGCGATTTCGACGAGGGTGCCGGTCATGTCCGGTCGGCGTGAGGCCGGCCCACGTCTGCATCGACCCGCGGGGGATGCGGGCCATGCGGATTGAGGGTGTACCGGCTTCGGCCGGCTATGCCGAGGGGCCGCTGTTCGAGCTCGACCGGCCGCCGGCAGTCTACACCAGCAAAGCCACTCCCGAGGAGGAGAAGGCGTCACTGAGGGCGGCGATCGGCAAGGCGGTGAGCCGGCTCATGACCATGGCCGGAACCGCCGACAGCGACGCCGCCGGCATACTCGAATTCCACATCGCCATGCTGGAAGACGATGCGCTGAGCGGACCAGCCTTCGCGTCGATCGATTCCGGACGGGCCGCCGACGCGGCCTGGCGGCAGGCACTCGACGGCGAGATCGCCGGCTATGAAGCCTCCGACCAGGATTATTTTCGCGCCCGCGCCGGAGACCTGCGCGATATCAGAGACCAGGTGCTGCATGCCCTGACCGATGACGGTGCCAGCACAGCCCCGGCCGGCGCCATTCTCTATGGCGAGGACATCGCGCCGACGCGTTTTCTCGAAACCGATTGGAGCAGCGGCGGCGGCATCGCGCTGAAGGCGGGCAGCACCGCCAGCCATGTCGCCATGCTGGCGCGCTCACGCGGCGTGCCGATGGTCGTGAGCCTACGCGAACCACCCGCCGGTCTGGCCGGCATGGCGCTGCTCGACGCCGAGCACGGCAATATCGTGCTGGCGCCCTCGCCGGCCGAGATCGGCTCTTTCCGGCAGTCGTCCTCTTCCTTCGCCGCCCGCCAGGGCAAGGCGCAGACCTTTCTGGCAAGGCCGGCGCTGACCAAAGCCGGCACGGCGGTGCGCGTCCAGGTCAACATCGCCGATCCGTCGGATGTCGACGCAATCGACATCGCGACCTGCGACGGCGTCGGCCTGATGCGCACAGAATTCCTGTTCGGCAAGACGTTGCCGGACGAGGAGACCCAGTATCGCGCCTATCGCAAGGTGCTGGAATGGGCCGGCGACAAGCCGGTGACGATCCGCACTGTCGATGCCGGCGGCGACAAGCCGGTGCCGGGCTTCACCGTCGAGGAAGGCAACCCATTCCTCGGCCTGCGCGGGATCAGGCTGTCGCTGGCGCGGCTCGATATCTTCCGTGTTCAGATCAGGGCATTGCTGCGCGCCGCGCCACACGGCAATCTCAGGGTCATGTTTCCAATGATCGCCACGGCCGAGGAGTATGAGCGCGCAGCCGCCTTGTTCACCGACGAACAGGCAGCCCTTGCCGCGCGCGGCACAGTGCAGCGGATGCCGCCGCTCGGCATCATGGTCGAAGTGCCGTCGGTGGCCATCGCGCCGGAGGCCTTCGCCGGCGCCGCCTTTTTCTCGATCGGCTCCAACGACCTGACGCAATATGTGATGGCGGCGGCGCGCGACAATGCCGCGGTCGCGCATCTCAATTCGGTCCGCCATCCCGCGGTGCTGCGGCTGATCGGCTCGGTCACCGCCTTCGGACGGGACAATGGTATTCCCGTCAGCCTGTGCGGCGATGCCGGCGGCGATCCCGCCTCGATCCCCGCGCTGATCGAGGCCGGCTTGCGCGATCTCTCCGTGGCGCCGGCGCAACTCGCCATGGCCAAGGCGGCCATCGCGGACATTTCGGTGTAGGCGTGGCAGGCATGGTCGACAAGACGCCCGAACCCGGTTCCGAAGAAGCGATCCGAGCCTACAAGACGATCCTGTCGCATGTCATCGACCAGCGGCCGTCCGGCATGCGCCAGCGTCTCGCCGACGCGCTCGGCAAGCACCGCAGCTTCGTCACGCAAATCTCCAGTCCGACCTATTCGATCCCGATTCCGTCAAAACACTTGCCGGCCATATTCTCCGTCTGCCATTTCAGCCCGGCCGAGCGCGATCAGTTCCTCGCCGCCTACCATCAGGCGCATCCGGGAAAAATGTCGGTCGCGGCTGGCATGCGCAAGACGCGGCATGTTTCGCTTGTCGTGCCGGATTTCGGCGACGACAAGCAGAACGCCGCGCTCGACAGGGCGGTCAACGACTTCATCCAGAAGATCACCAGCATCACCGGCAAGGGTGGCGGCTGACCATTCTTGCCGGACTGTTCGGGAGGACGCCATGAAGAAATTTATGAATTCGGTGGACACGGTGCTGACCGAGAGCCTCGACGGTTTCGTCGCCGCCCATGCCGATATCCTGGCGCTTGGCGAGGAGCATAAATTCGTCCGTCGCAGAACCCTGCGGCCAGGCAAGGTGGCGCTGATCTCCGGCGGCGGTTCCGGCCACGAGCCGCTGCATGGCGGCTTTGTCGGCCATGGCATGCTGGACGCCGCCTGCCCCGGCCAGGTCTTCACCTCGCCGACGCCCGACCAGATGCTGGCGGCGGCGCAAGCCGTCGACACCGGCGCCGGTTGCCTGTTCATCGTCAAGAACTATGAGGGCGACGTGATGAACTTCGACATGGCGGCGGAAATGTCCGATGGCATCCTGCAGGTGGTGACCAATGACGACGTCGCCGTCGAGAATTCATCCTACACGACCGGCCGGCGCGGCGTCGCCGGCACGCTGGTGGTCGAAAAGATCGTCGGCGCGGCGGCAGAGCGTGGCCTGGCGCTCCCGGCGTTGAAGGCGCTGGGCGACCGGGTCAATGCCGCGACCCGCTCGATGGGCGTGGCGCTGACCAGCGGCACGGTGCCGGCGGCCGGCAAGCCGACCTTCGCCATCGGCGACGGCGAGATGGAATTCGGCGTCGGCATCCATGGCGAACCCGGCCGCCGGCGCGATACGTTGAAGAGCGCTGACGCCATCGCCGAGGAAATCTGCGCCGCGATCCTGGGCGATCTCGGCGACGAGGCGAAAGGCCCGGCGTTGCTGTTCGTCAATGGCTTCGGCGGCACGCCGCTGATGGAACTCTATCTGATGTACAACAGCGCGCGTCGTATCTTCGAGAGGCACGGCGTGACAATTACCCGCTCGCTGGTCGGCACCTATGTCACCTCGCTCGACATGGCCGGCTGCTCAATCACGCTGACCATGCTTGATGATGAGACGACCGGCTGGTGGGATGCGCCGGTCCACACGGCAGCACTGCGGTGGGGCATGTAGCGCTGGCTTCCACAGCGCTTTTCTGCAACCATCCTGGGCCGTCCATTTAGCAACTTGCCCGGGCTGATGCTGCCATTCCTCAACTCCGCCGAAGAAAAACTGCTGCTGCGCTTCGCCGATCCGGAGGCCGCGGCAGTCGAGGACGATTTGTCGGCAAAGGCTTTGTCGGCACTGCTCGACAACGCGGAGTTTCATGGCGTTCTGCCGATCATGCTGCGCAAGCTCCATGACCGTGGCAACGCGCATCTGACATCGGATGCGAACGTGCAGAGCAAACTTCACGAACTGCGCCAGAAAGCGCCGATCGCCACCGGCCAATCGATGCTACTGAATTACCATGGCGGCCGCATCATGAAGGTGCTCGCCGCCGAGTGCATTCCGGCACGGATCGTCAAGGGCCCGGTCTTTGCGGGAAAGCTCTATCGCCACGTCACCGACAGGCCGTTCACCGACATCGACATCCTCGTCGAGCCCGCCAACCTTGCACGGGCAAACCGGGTGATCGCTTCATGCGGCTTCGAGCTTGGCAGCAATGAAGCCGAATCCTACCAGCTGCAGGAATTCAAATGGCTGGAAAAGGGGAATTCGAGCCTGCTGGTCGAACTGCATGGCGACCTCGTGCACGATACGGGCATGCGCCGACGCCTGTCGCTCGGTTTCCGCGAATTGCGCGTCATCGACGGCGATGCTACCGACACGCCGGCAGCCCTGCTGACTATCGCCATCGTGCATGCCGCCGGCGGCCACAAATTTCATCGGCTGCAGCTTTGCGTCGATGTGCTGCAAGGCGTGCGGGCACTGCAGTCCCCCGAAGCGGAAGCCCGCCTGCTCGACGCCGCCCGCATGACCGGCATCGAACTCGAACTGGCGATCGTGCTCAATGTGACCGGCGAGCTGTTCGGCGAGCGCCGTGCACTTGAACTCGCCGGCCGCATCAAGCCCGACCTTTCGATAAGGCTGGCCAAACGGCTGATCACCACGAACACGCTGCTCAGGGTCAATTCGAGGGAAAAGATCGGCTCACGCCTGCGCCGTGATGCCTTCCGCTGGATCCAGCGCCTGGCCAAGGCTCGGCCATACCCAGCCTGAAGCTCCGGCTCAGTCCTGCCTGGCCAATGTGGCATTGATCAGCGCCGCGGCGTCGGCCGGGCGGGCACCGACTTCCAGCGTGAAGGTCGGCACCGATGAGACCAGCTTGCCGATCGTCGCCAGCCGGCGTTTCTGCAGCGGCAGCAGGCCGGTCATGCCGGTGCGGACATTGTCCATCGCCAGCGCTACCATCGCGTCGGTGCGGGCCATGGCGACGAGCCGCGTCTGCCCGTCTGCGGAGCGCGCCAGGTGCAGGAGGGCGGCCACGGGTCGGGCCACCGGGCTTTCGATCCGCACGATCTCGCTCAACCGCTCCAGCGAGACGGCCTGCTCCCCATTGCGGTCCCAGGAGGGGCCAAGGCATGGCGCCACCTGCGGGATCATTTCGGCGGTTATCTGGTGGATCTTGACGTGCCGCGGCAGACCCCAAGCCATCGGCTTGCCTGAAGTCAGATCCAGGATCATGGCGTCGTCGGAACAGAGGCCAAAGCCTTGCGTTGCCAGCGCCAGCGACGTGGTGGTCTTGCCGGTGCCGCTCGGCGCATGGATCAGCACGACGGCATCACGGCCCGGCAATGTCAGGCCGGCCGTGTGCAGCATATGCTGGCCGCCGGCGTCGAGGGCGGCGTCCAGAACCAGCATCGATGGCGTCCAAGCGGCTTTCGTGCCGGGCCGAACCCGGAGTTTGGCCCAAGCCTCCTCGTCATTGATGGCTACGGTCTGGCGTCCGGGAAAGACGAGGTGGATCGTGGCGCCATCGGCGATCATCCGGCAGTGGCCATCCTCCGGTATCTCGCCGTCGAAGACGAGCGAACCGCCGGGAGCCTCATCCAGAACGTCCGCCTCAGCGATATCGAGGCGAAAGCCCGGCTCGACGGGATCCGTGATGCGCAGGACGCCCAGCATCCTGTCGAAATCCTCCCATAGGTCGGGGCGTTCGGCCGATATGCCGAGGATCTGGCCGTTGAGGCCATAGCAGGCAGAGCGCATGGTCAAGCGGGGCGCACCTTTGTGGGGTCGGCATGGTGACGATAGATCTCCACCATGCCCGGAAGGCGATCGCTGACCACCGGTCTGCCATCAAGACAAACCCAGCAATGCGCCGACAGATGCGGTGCCTGCAGCGACTTCGGATCAACGCCGAAGCGCAGCTCCGGATCGAAACCGGCGAGACGCAGGAAGCGATGGCCGAGCAGCCCCTCGCGCAGGCATCTGCGGTCGCGCATCTGCCAGGGATGGCGGACGGTGCGGTTGACTCTGGCGACGATGTAGGCGGCCGGCAGACCGCGATAGGGTGTCGACGAGGCCAGCGGCGCCCATTTCAGCACCTGCTCGAAGCTGCGGTTTGCGATGAGGACCGGCATCAGCCGCGCGCTTGCCCAGAGATGGCATCGAAACAGGGCACGCAGGAGCGGACCGTCGGCCATCACGCACCTAGCTCCATCACGCACCTACCTCCATCACGCACCGGAGGCGGCAAGGATGCCTTCCGAGATCAGTTCGGTGGCCAGCGCCGCCATGTCTTCATCCAGCGTGCCCTTGTCGACCTCGAACTCCTCGCAAAGCAGGCCGACGATCTGATCGAGACTGCGCGCGCCGTCCACCTTGTCGAGAAAGGCTTCGGTCGTGCCGTTGCATGTATAGAGCTGGCCGCTGCGCGCCAGAAGCACGACGGCACCGTCGCCGACATGCTGGACCGAAGCGTCGTCGGCCAGCCGCAGAACCGTTCCAGAGGCAATTTCCATAACCAACCCCACCAAGCCATAAGAACCCCGAAATGAGATAGCGCGGCGGTGGAGCGCTGTCTATCGGCCGGCGGGGATGGGCTCGTGCGCCTTGCGACCGCGACAGATCCCGTGGCTGCAAAATGCCTCCACCACCTGTTCCAGCCGAAATCATCCCAGAAATGGTCGTCGGCGCGACGCCGCAGACAAGGGAGTTGGCCGGCGGGACCGTTGCTTTTCTTCCCCAGAGTAAGGTAAGGACTCCCGGGGTTTTGGGGAGATAGCGTATGCGTTACAACTGGGAGCGGGCTCCGACGACTTTCGAACGTCATCGAAAAGCGATGGCAGCAGCCATTTTGATCTTCGGCGGCGTAGGCCTCATGCTTGTGGCCCTGCCGATCTAGTGCAATCGGCATTTGCCCAATGAATACCGTCTGTTAAGCGGACCCACCGACCTTCAGCGAGGCTGCCCGGTCACGGCAATGAAACGGCGGTCGCGCCCTTCAAAGCCCTGACTGAAGCGCTGCACGAGCACAACGATCATCGCCGGTTTGCCGACAGGGGTGAATTCATAGGATTCCGACAGGCTGTAGGAGGTCGGGCAGTTCCTCGACCCGGGCACGGCCTTGTCTTCGTGCAGGGTCTTGAACGGCTTGCCGTCCTGGCCTTGCAAGGTCAGCCGGAAGCCGAGCGCCTTGCCCGGTTTGTCGCCTTGTAGCGCCTGGTCACCCTGCTGGATGTCATTGAAACTCGCTGAGCAATCGATCGCACTGTCGGCCAGGATCTCATCGAGCCGGATGGTTGAAACCTCGGTCTCGTCATAGAGCGGCGAAAGCCATTTCTGCGACGCCTGCTCAAGACGCGAAATGTCGTTGTAGCCGACGATCTCGCCGGGAAAGGTGAACTTGTCGGACGCTGTTTGCGTGCCCCGCGATGCAATGGCGTACTTCGCCAGGATCGGCGCCGCCTTGGCAGCCGCTTGCGCCCTGGCCTGTTCCAGGGTCAGTGTCGACTCCTCGGTTTCGTCGACGACGAGAATGGGCTTGCCGCCAACGAACTGATCGGTGCGGGTGTCGATGATGTCGATCTCCGAGTAGCCTGAATCCGACGCGCCGGCGTCGAGCGTTCCATACTGCTCGAAGGCGAAATAGGCGCCATCGGCCGAGAAGCCGATGATGCGCCGTGCCGCGGCATCCCCGGCGCGGGCGACACCGGCCGAGACAACGATCGCCGTACCGACCGCCAGCGTAACCAGCGGCCAGCCCGCGATCGACCACCAATGGCGCATTCGTTCGCATCCTCCCCGCCGATACGGCAGTTCACGACACCGCGCCTCCCTGGTCAAGCCAGGGAACGTCTCAGACGAAAATCAGGGAAGACAGCGCCGGAAAAAACAGCATAGGCTGTATGCAAAGACGGCAAATCGTTCCTGGGGAGGTACGGATGGCTTCACGCTATCATGAGGTCTATGAGGGTTGGAGACGCGATCCGGAAAAATTCTGGGCGGACGCGGCCAGCGCCATCGACTGGTATTCGCCATGGGACAAGGTGTTCGATGCCACCGCCGGCGTCTACGGCCGCTGGTTCACCGGCGCGACCTGCAACACCTGCTACAACGCCATCGACCGGCATGTCGCCGGCGGGCGCGCCGACCAGATCGCGCTGATCCACGACAGCGCCATCACCGGAACGGTGAAAAAATTCACCTATGCCGAGCTGAAGCGCGACGTGGTGGCGCTGACCTCGGTGCTGAAGAACCGTGGCGTCGGCAAGGGCGACCGCGTCATCATCTACATGCCGATGGTGGCGGAGGCGGCCATCGCCATGCTCGCCTGCGCCCGGATCGGCGCGGTGCATTCGGTCGTGTTCGGCGGCTTTGCCTCGCATGAATTGGCCACCCGCATCGACGACGCCAGGCCCAAGCTGATCATATCGGCCTCTTGCGGGCTGGAGCCGGGCCGCATCGTCGCCTACAAGCCGCTGCTCGACAAGGCGATCGAGATGTCCCGCCACAAGCCGGACGCCTGCCTGATCCTGCAGCGCGACCAGTTGCGTTGCGAACTGAAGGACCATTTCGATATCGACTATGCCGATGCCGTTGCCCGCGAGCGGGCGGCCGGCGCCAATGTCGACTGCGTGGAGGTGCTCGCCACCGACCCGCTCTACATCATCTACACGTCCGGCACGACCGGCCAACCCAAGGGCATCGTGCGCGACAATGGCGGCCACATGGTCGCACTGAAATGGACGATGGAAAACGAGTTCGGCGTCAAGCCGGGCGAAGTGTTCTGGGCGGCATCCGATGTCGGCTGGGTCGTCGGCCATTCCTACATCGTCTACGGACCGCTGCTGCATGGCTGCACCAGCATCCTGTTCGAAGGCAAGCCGATCGGCACGCCCGATGCCGGCACCTATTGGCGGGTGATCGCGGAACACGGCGTGGTCGCGCTGTTCACCGCGCCGACCGCTTTTCGGGCGATCAAGGGCCAGGACCCCAGGGGCGAGTTCGTTGCCAAATACGACCTCTCCAAATTCCGCACGCTGTTCCTCGCCGGCGAGCGCGCCGACCCCGAAACCATCAAATGGGCGGAGCAGAAGCTCAACGTGCCGGTGGTCGACCATTGGTGGCAGACCGAGACCGGCTCGCCGATGACGATCAACCCGGCAGGCCTCGGCCTGCTGCCGGTGAAATACGGCTCGCCCGGCGTGCCGATGCCCGGCTATGACATACGCGTGCTCGACGATGCCGGCCACGAGGTGGCGCGCGGCACGCTGGGCAATGTGGTGGTCAAGCTGCCGCTGCCGGCGGGCTGCCTGCCAACGCTGTGGCACGCCGACCAGCGGTTCCGCCAAGCCTATCTCGACGAGTTCCCCGGCTTCTACAAGACGGCCGATGCCGGCATGATCGACGAGGACGGTTATCTCTATGTCATGGCCCGCACCGACGACATCATCAATGTCGCCGGCCACCGGCTGTCGACCGGCGCCATGGAAGAGGTGCTGGCCGCCCATCCCGATGTCGCCGAATGCGCTGTCGTCGGCATCGCCGACGCGATGAAGGGCCAAATTCCGCTCGGCTTCGTGGTGCTGAATGCCGGTGTCGCGCGTGATGGCGGCACCATCGAGAAGGAGGTCGTCGCGCTGGTGCGCGAGCGCATCGGCCCGGTCGCCGCCTTCAAGACCGTGGTGACGATCAAGCGCTTGCCCAAGACGCGGTCGGGCAAGATCCTGCGCGGCACCATGCAGAAGATCGCCGACAAGGAGGAATGGACCATGCCGGCGACCATCGACGACCCGGTCATCCTCGACGAGATCGCCGCCGCCATGAAGGAGCGCGGGATCGGGGTCTGAGGCCGCCGGCCGGGAGCGATCCCGCGCAGCCTTGCTTGCCAACAAGCCTATGCCGAATCGGCAAGCAATACTTTTATTGTGCAATGCAGCAACCCTCCCTACAGTGGCAAATGGGGGGCCATCCGGCGGTTCGGTATGGCTCAGCAGAAAATTACATTTGGCGGCGTCGACATCCTGCGGTTTCTCGCCGCCGTGCTGGTCATGGTCTACCACTATGGCTTCTGGGTGTGGGCTTATCCCGACGGCATCTCGGCGCAGGCCACGGGCGGCGTTCCCCAGCAGCCGGCAATAGGCGCCTGGGTCGAGTCCGGCTGGGTCGGCGTCGAGATATTCTTCGTCATCAGCGGCTTCGTCATCGCCTTCAGCGCGGAGAATTCGACGCCGCTGCGGTTCTTCGAGGCAAGGGTGAAAAGGCTGGCGCCGGCGGTCTGGATCTGCGCGCCGGTCACCGCCGTGCTGCTGCTCGCCATCGGCCTGAGCTGGCCAACCGATGCGGTGGTCAGGCTGGTCCGCACCGGCCTGTTCGCGCCCTATGGCCCGTGGGTGGACAGCGTCTACTGGACGCTCGGCATCGAGATCGCCTTCTATGCCATCGTCTGGGTGCTGCTGCGGCTCGGCCGCTTCCACCTTATGGAGGCGGTCGCCATCGCCATCGGCCTAGTCAGCACGCTGTTCTGGTGCCTCTATTACCCGCTCGGCTGGTCCGACTTCGCCGAAACGCGCTGGCTGCAGCTCGTCCTGGTGCATCATGGCTGCTTCTTCGCTGTCGGCGTGCTGCTCTGGCTGATGCGGTTCAAGGCGCTGACGCCGTCGCGCCTTGGCTTCTGCCTGCTGTTCCTTGGTGGCGGCGTGCTGCAGATCGCCAGTTCGGTCGACGTTCACAGCATCAAGGTCGGGGCCGTGATGCCCTATGCGCCACCGATCCTGATCTTCCTCGTCGCCATCGCCCTGATGGCGCTGTCGCTGCGGCTTCAGCTCTCCTGGAGCGGCTGGCGCCGCATCGGCCTGATGACCTACCCGCTCTATCTGATCCACGACGTCATCGGCGCGGCGATGCTTGGCGCCATGGTGCGCGCCGGGCTGCCCTATCTCCTGTCGATGGCGGCGGTCGCCGCGACCATGATCGCGGCAAGCTGGCTGGTGGCGACCGAGGCGGAGCCGCGTGTCCGACTGCTGCTCGACCACACCGTTTTCCGCTACCGGCTGAAGGCTGCGTAGGCGCGGACCGGTACGAGGGCTGAGCATAATGCTTGGCCCTGCCGCCACTGCTCAAGAAATCAATGATGGCGTCGGGTAGCGTCACTGGCAAAGCTTCGAATCCAAACGCAGCTTTGCGCTCACGCTCGCCGGCGCCCAGCATCGCTTCCGCCACGGACCGACGCACCCGCCGACGGCAGAACGCTATAAATTGATCGTCAACCCAGAATGGGATGAGCGCGCGGCTCTCCAGAAAGCCTTTGAAAAGGGCCAGCAATCCGTCCGCGAAGGATCGCACCGGTCAGGGTTTTGAGGTCGAGATGGAAACCATCTTCGATTGATTGAAGGCGACGAGCTACCGTCGCGCCTCCCGCACGCTCCATCAACTTGCCGCCGACGAGTTCCTTCGCTTGTCCACCCAAACGTTCCTGGCATACTCGATGCTCGGCGAACATGCTGGCCAAGCAATGGCCTACCTCAGACCCGCGCCTTGCTGCGCACTTCCGACTTGTCGAGATAGTAGGCCGAGTACTTGTCGAAGAATTTTTCCGACGCCCCGAACGATCCGTATTTGGCCAGCTTCTTCAGGTCGACCTTGTTCAGCACCGCGCCGACGATCTTGTTGGCGACATAGGGTTCGGATTCCAGCATCGACCGCACCATGGCGCGCGGCGTGCGGCCCCATTCGGTGACCAGCACGAAGCCATCGACAAGCGGCGCGAAGGCCTTGGCGTCGACCACCGGCCCGAGCGGGGGCAGGTCGACGACGATGTATTCGAAGGTCTCCTTGGCGTTCTCGATGAAGCGCCGCATTCCCGCCGAGGAGAGCAGCTCGCTGGTGTGCGAGAAATGCCCGCGCGATACGGCCGGGATGATCGCCAGCTTGGTCTGCCGATCGATCTTGCCGACGGACTGCCAGGTCTGGCCGTTCACCACCGCTTCCATCAAGCCTTGCTCGGCCTCCATGCCGAGGCTGCGGCTGAGGCCCGGATTGCGCAGGTCGCCGTCGACCAGCAATGTCTTGGAGCCATTGGCGGCAAGCAGCCCGGCGAGATTGGCCGCAACTGTCGACTTGCCTTCGCCGGGAAGCACCGAGATGACGCCGATGACGCGGCTGCCTTGCCCTTCCATCACGACATCGAAGGCGATCTTGGCGCTGCGCAGCGTTTCGGAGAACATCGATGCCGGAGCGTCGATGCTCACCCGCATGCGCGCGCGCCTTTCGATGGCGGCCGGCGATCTGGCGACCTTGGCATCCAATTGACCGTCGACCGCCTTGTCCTCCTTGGTGACGGCCTTGCTGCCGATGGTCGGCAGGTAGCCGAGGAACTTGAGGCCGACGCGGTCGCGCACTTCCTCGCCGGTCCGGAAGAACCGCTCGTTGAATTCGTTGAGACCGCCGAAACCGGCGCCCATCAGCATGCCGAGCACGAGCGAAAGTCCAAGCACGATGATGGTGCGCGGGCTCGAGGCGGAGAGCGGCGTCGACGCGTCCGAGATGATGCGGATCTTGCCGACCGGGAAGGATTGCTGCTGCGCGGCTTCCTCGTAACGGCCAAGAAAGGTCTGATAGAGCGTCGAGAGCGCCGTCGCCTTCTGGTCGAGGTCGCGCAGTTTGACCTGCGACTGGTTGTCGATGGAACTCTTGCCCTGTGCTGCCGCGACATTGGCCCTGAGCGCGGTCTCGCGCGCCTGCGCAACCTCATATTCGTTGCGATAGTTTTGGGTCAGCTGTTTCAGCTCGCCGAAGATCTGCGCCGAAATGTCGGCCTTTTCCTTGGCGAGCGCCACCGCTTGCGGGTGCTGGGCGCCGAAATTCGCCTCGACATCCTGCTGCCGCTTGGAGACCGCGAGATAGCGGGTCTTGAGTGCCGAGATGAGCGCACCGCTTGGCTGGTCGGACGATATGGCGGCATCCTTGAAGGCGTTTTCGGAGCCGCTGTCGACGATCGACTTGTACTGCTGATAGCGGGCGCTGGCGCGCGCCGTGTCGGCCTGGGCCACGATGAGCTGGGCGTTGAGGTCGGCGAGTTGCTTGTCGCTCATCAACTGGCCATCGCTGTTGGCCGACAGGCCGTGCTCGGCCCTGAATTTTTCGACCGCGAGCGATGCCTGTTGCGAACTTTCGCGCAGTTCCGTCAGCCGGCCCTGCAGCCAAACCGCCGCGCGCTCGGTGGCGTCGAAGCTGGCATCGAGCTGATCGGCAAGATAGGCGTCGGCATAGGCCTTGGTGATCGCGGTCGCCAGTCCGGGATCCGTCGCCTGGTAGCCAAGCGCGATGACGTAGCTTCGCCCGACACGGTCCGCCTGGATTTCATTCTGCAGCTTGAGGATCGCATAGTCGCGCCGCGACGTGGCAATCAGCGCATCGCGAGCGGCGGGGGAGAGCTGGCTGACGTCGCCGACGCCCGGCATGACCGGGCTAGGGCGGACATACTGGATCAGCCCGCGGATGAGGCCGACGCCCTGGGCAAGCGCCGACTGGGGCGGGTTCATGAACGCATCGTTCTGGTCCAGCTTGAGCTTGTCGACGACCACCGCGGCAAGCCGTGTCGAGGTCAGGATCTCGATCTGGCTCAGAATGGCGCTATCGGTCTGCATGGTTGTGGACGCCGCCGAAATGTCATCGACGATCTTGTTCAGACCCTCGTCGATCAGCACGCTGGCGACCGACACATATTTGGGCGGCGTGGTCTGGATATAGAGCAAGCCCAAAAAAAGGCCGATGACGGCACACACGGCGACCACCTTGGCCTGCCGTGCGGCCATGCCAAGCAGCCGCTCGATGTCGATGAAGTCTTCGCCGTCTCCTGCATCCGAATTCGGCAATGGCATCCTCTTGTCGAGAGGAAAGTTGGCATAATTCATCGTCGGTCCAATTCCAGAGCCTGTTCCATCCCGATCGTTGGGCTGGGCTCTATCTCTCTGTTTGAGCATGATCTTTTCCGAAAACCGGAACCCACATTCCGGGATCATGCCTTGGCTGTCAGGCGCCTCGAAGATCGGAAGCATCGCCTACAGGCAACGCAAGCTTCATGCCAGACGGCGGGACCTGTCGGCCCTCGCCGCCGGACATCCGGCAATACTCCCGAAAGATGGGCATTATGCGGCTTCTTCCTGACGTTCATGCGACTGGACGAACTCCTGAAGCATCTCGAAGACCGGGCCCTTCATGTCGTCTCGCGCCAGAGCGAAGGCGATGTTGGCCTGGATGAAGCCTTCCTTGGAACCGCAATCGAACATGCGGCCGAGGAAAGGCTGGGCGAAGAACGGCTGATCCTTCGACAGCCGGACCATGGCGTCCGTCAGCTGGATCTCGTTGCCGGCGCCGCGCTGCTGATTGCCCAGAAGCGCGAAGATCTCGGGCTGCAGGATGTAGCGGCCGTTGATGTAGAAGTTCGACGGTGCATTGGCCGGTGCAGGCTTTTCAACCATGGCCGAGACCTCGAAACCGCCGCCGACGTCGGCACCGCGGCCGACGATGCCATATTTGTTGGTCTCGCTCGGATCGCAGCGCTCGACGGCGATGACGTTGCCGCCGGTGCGCTCATAAAGGTCGACCGTTTCGGCGAGACATCCGCGGCGACCGAAGGAAACCATGTCGGGCAAAAGCAGGGCGAAGGGCTCGTTGCCGATGACCTCGCGTGCGCACCAGACGGCATGGCCGAGGCCTTGCGGCGACTGCTGGCGGATGAAGGAGGTGGCGCCGGCCACGGGAAGCATGCTTTCGAGCGCCTCCAGCTGGGTCTTCTTGCCGGTCTGCTCCAGGGTTCCGATCAATTCCGGATGCAGGTCGAAATAGTCCTCGATGACCGCCTTGTTGCGGCCGGTCACGAACACGATGTGCTCGATGCCGGCCTCGAAGGCCTCGTCCACCGCATATTGCACGACGGGCCTGTCGACCACCGGCAGCATTTCCTTCGGCATCGACTTGGTCGCCGGCAGGAACCGTGTTCCAAGCCCCGCCACCGGTATCACGGCCTTCCTGATTTTCTTCATCGCAAATTCCTTCTGAGGAGATCGACTTCAGTCCATTCACAGGCCACGAGAAATCCCTTCATGTGCCTGCATCTTCACCTCCCCACCCCCACGGCAAACTGTGCCGCTACTCTTCGCAACCGCACGGCGATCGGCATGCCCATATGCCTGACCGCCGCCGGGTCGCTGAGCGCCGTCCGGATCGCCTTGAACGGGGACCGCGCCTTGATGTGCTGGACCATCGCCAGGAAGGAGGCCGCCTTGCGCAAGCTGCGGCCGCGCCGGGCGAAGGCGGCCAGGGCCGCCTCATCCATCCGATGGGTTTGAGCGAATTTGGCATCCGCCTCGCGCATCGCCTCGACATGGTGAAGCTCGAGCACACGCGAGATGGAGCCGCTGAGAATGTGGTAGGCATAGCCGATATCAGGCTCGACCACGCATCTGCCGCCCTTGGCCAGGGCGTCGGCAAACAGGATGTAATCCTCGCCGATCCTCAGTTTCTCGTCATAGCGAAGCCGGTTTTCATCCAGGAACCGGCGCTGGAAGATCGGCTTGAGGTAGCCGAGGTTGAACTTCGATTCGAAAACGACGTTGCCGGCGATATAGGTGGCCAGCGAAATCTCGCCCAGGCGCTCCAGATACTGGCGCGGGAACATTGCGTCCTCGACGACACCGTCCTCGCGGACGACCTGGAGATTGTCGACGGCGATCTGGGCATCCGCCCTCTCGGCGCGGGCAATCATGGCTGCCATGCGGCCTGGAAAGACCGCGTCGTCGGAATCCAGCACCGCGACCCACCTGCCGCGGGCGACGTCGAGCCCGGCATTCCTCGCCCCGCCGGGGCCCCTGTTTTGCGGGAGCGCGACAACGCGCACGATGTCCTGCGGATAGGCCCTTGCCACATCGAGCGTCGCGTCACGCGACTTGTCGTCGACGACGATGATTTCGACGCTGACATCCTTCTGGGCGATGGCGCTGGCGATCGCCCGGTCCAGCGTTGCCTCGGCATTGTAGGCGGCAATGATGAAGGAGACATCGGGGACGAAAGAGACATCCGGGATGGGGGAAACGTCAGGCTGCACGCTTGCCTCCTTCCCGTGGCGAGGGCTGGCCGTAGAGGCGAATCTCTCGAATGCCAACGAGACCGCTGACGACCCCGACATGCATAATGCCGCGCAGCACGCTTCGGTTCCGGCGCACCGGGCTGGCGACGACGGGAAGCGCCGCGGCGAAGCAATAAAGCGCCTTTACCGAAGCCAGGCCGATCTGTTTGACCAGGCCGATGCCACCGGCGTTGTGGCCCAGGAGATGGCCGTGCGTCTGGCCGACCCGGAAGCGCCGGCGGCCCAGCCAGTCGAACGCAGCCCTGG
The DNA here is from genome assembly GCF_000502435.1 of Mesorhizobium sp. LNHC232B00. Classification (NCBI taxonomy): domain Bacteria; kingdom Pseudomonadati; phylum Pseudomonadota; class Alphaproteobacteria; order Hyphomicrobiales; family Phyllobacteriaceae; genus Mesorhizobium; species Mesorhizobium sp. LNHC232B00. Next base: position 79,214 of record NZ_AYWP01000020.1, on the reverse strand, counting down.
TTCGCGGCACCACCTCGTTTACCCAGGCGTCTGGGGAAAAAGCGATACGGCCTCCCGCCTTGTGCATCTGGTCGAAGTACTCGGTGTCCTCGCCGCCGGTCTGGCCGCGCGCCAGGCTGAAGCGACGGCCGCGCAGGCTGTCCGCTCCCACGCGCAGCAGCACGTTGCAGGTGTAGCCGGTGCGGATCTCGCCCTGGACCCAAACGGGCAAGGTGGAGTGAAAATCGCCGCGCCGCATCCAGTCCGGCGCATCCGGGCGGTAAAGCGCCCGCACCGGGCCGAGCACGGCGGCGGCACCGCTCGTTTCAGCCGTCGTGACCAGTTCCGCGAGCCAGCGGGCAGTCGCCGTCTCGTCATCGTCGATGAAGGCGAGAAAATCCGCCTCGCTGGCGTCGAGGCAAGCGTTGCGCGCGATCGAGATGTTGCGCGCCGGGCAATGACGATAGCGGACCGGCACCGCCAGTTCCCGCGCCAGCACCGTCACCAATTCCCTGGCGCTCGGCGTGTCGTCATTGTCGGCGACGATGATGCCGACATCGAAACCCCTGGGCATATCCATGGCGGCAAGCGAGCGCAGCGTGTCGGCCAGTTCCGGCCGCCGGAACGTGCACACGCCAATGTCGATGCTGCGGTTCTTGGCCTGAACAGCCATCAAGCCACCCCGCGCCGCGAGCCGAGGCCGAGAAGCTGCAGCCAGAAACCGACGGACCAGCCGAGATGCATGACCATCGCCGAGACCCCGGCCAGCGCGACATCGGCCTTGCGTTGGCGAATCGCCGCCACCAGGCCATAACCCAGGCACACCGACGCCCAGACCAGCAGCGGCACCGCCGCGATCCAGTGCACGAACGAGAAGGCCGCGAGAAGAACCACCGGGAACACCGCCAGCGGCACCATCTGCCGAACCTTCGGGATGACACGGTGCTTCAGCACGTTCTTGGCGCGGCCGCGGCCATAGCCGAGATACTGGAAATAGAGACCCTTGAGCGAGGTGCGCGGGTAGTAGACCATCTGCGTCTTCCCGCTCATCCAGATCTTGTAGCCGGCTTGCCGCAGCCGGTAGTCGAGTTCGGCGTCCTCATTGTGGCTGAACGTCTCGTCATAGCCGCCGACAGCGCCGAAGGCCGAAATCCGCATCAGCGCATGGTGGCCATGGTCGATCCACTCTCCGGCGGAGAGGTGGCGGTGCTTGGAACCGCCGGTGCCGAGTTTTGAATTTTGCGCCGCCGCCGCCGCCTTCTGCACGGGGCCGCTGCCGCTGGTCAGCATGGAAACCACCACCGAATCAGCGCCCGTGGCCAGTGCCTCCTCGACCAGCCTGTCGCAATAATCGTCGGGATAGCCGCCATGAGCGTCGATCCGGATCAGATACTGGGCACCCTCGCCGAATGTGCCGACGGCGAGATTGATCGCCGCGCTCTGTATGCGCCGCTGGTTGTGCAGCAGGATGACGCGCGCGTCCCTGGCCGCGACATCCTCGACGATGGCCAGCGTGCCATCGGTGCTGCCGCCATCGGCAACGACAATCCTGGCGCCCAGCCTTTCGGCCGCGGGCCGCAACTGGTCGAGCAGCGCACCGATATGGGCCGCCTCGTTCAGGCAGGGGATCACGATCAGGCTGGAAGGCAGCGCTTGCGTCATCGGGCGAGGTCCATCCTATGCCAGGGCTTCGGCCGCGAGGGGTTCGCGCACGATGGTCAGACGGCGCAGTTTTTCGACCAGTGCCCTGCAGTCGCTGCGATCGTAGCTCCACATCCTCGGATTTTGGGACAGCACGCGGGCTTTCAGCCTGTCGAAGCGGTGCTCCTCCATCTTGCCGAGCGCGCTTTCGAGCGCATCGGGCGTGGCTTGCGGCAAAAGGATACCGATGTCCTGCTGGCTGAGGAATCGTCCCGTTTCGGTATGGCCCATCGAAATCGGCACCGCGCCGAAGCGGCAGCCTTCATAGAGGCGGTTGGGCAGCAGCCATTCCGAATTCTGCCCCTCTTCGAAGAAATCGATCGCCCAGGAGAAATGGACGTCCTGGTAGATCGACGCCATGTCCTCCGGATTGCGGTAGGGGCCGCGAAACGACAGATACGGTTGGGCTTCGACGAAAGCATGGAAATCCGGGAATTCGGACAGCGCCGGGCGGCCGCGTAGCACGACCTCGAAGCGTCCATCCATACGGCGCGTGAAATCGGCCAGCAGTTCGAGCGAGCGGCGGCAGCGCAGCGCTCCGAACCAGCCGATTCGCCATGGCGGCGCGGCAGGCGTTTCCGCCACCTGGTGTGCGCCGGGCAAAATCGCCGCCGTCTCGAAATACTTGTTTTCGACCAGTTCGACAGGTGCGGCGACCTGGCGGAAGGGCTTGAAGTAGTTGGCGATGAAGGCCGGCGAACTGGTCACCAGCAGCTTCACGTCCCGCGCCAGATGGCGCTCCGTGGCGCGCAACGCCTTGCCCAGGACATCGTTGCGAAGCACCAGGCGATGGATGTCGAGGCATTCATAGACGATCGGGACCGTGGCACCGAAGGCCGATCTGGCACGGCCGGCAAGCGCCAGCATTTCCAGGTTGCGCGCGATGATCAGATCGGGTCTCGGCGTGCCGCTCAGCTTCGCCCGAAGAGAAACCGCCGCTTTCGCCACCGCTGCCAGGCGCTGCACGAATCGGCCGTCGCGCGTCGCGCCAAGGTCGATCGGCCGCAATCCTTCGATGTCGGCGATCGGGGTCGCGGTGCGGCGGAAACCCGCCAAAGTGACCCGGGCGCCGCCTGTCCGGAGCATCGTGATCCGTCGGCGGACCGCCGGATCGGAAACATCGTGCACCAGGTACAAGACATGCAGCATGAAAACTCGACCGCTGTTTGACCCACCCAAGGGAATGCTAGTACAGCTCTTGCTGCATCGCAACATTTTTGGCGCGGAGATGGACATTTTCTGTTGCACTGCAAAATTATTGCCGTAGTTTGGGGTTGGCGGCGGTTGTGGATTTCGGGCTCCGGAATCCGCGCAAAGATCAGGAATCCTGAATTTGGAAGCCAATCCATTCGACCCGCCAGAAGGCTCGTTGCGCAAATCGGTCGGCCGTGGCGCGGTCGTGACCGCCATGTCGCAATCGGTGCGGGTCGCGACACAGATCATATCCGTCATCGTGCTGTCGCGGCTCCTGTCGCCGCAGGATTTCGGCGTCGTGGCGATGTGCGCGCCGGTGCTGGCCTTCATCGCCCTGTTCCAGGATTTCGGCCTGACTCAGGCGACGATCCAGAAGTCGGGCATCCGGCATGAGGAGGTGAACTACCTCTTCTGGATCAACGTTGCGGTCAGCGCCATCCTGGCCTGCGTGCTCGCGGGCGCCGCACCGCTGGTCGCCGCCTTCTACGGCGAGCCGCGCGTGGCTGGCCTGGTGGCCGCCCTGGGCCTGCAGATCATGGCCTATGGGCTCGGCGCGCAGCATCTGGCGCTTCTGACGCGGCGCATGCAGTTCGGACGTCTGGCGATCATCGATGTCGCCAGCGCCGTCGCGGGTCTGGCGGTATCGATCGCCTGGACCTTCATCGACCGCTCCTACTGGGCGCTGTTTGCCGGCACGCTGACCGGCGCCGTGCTGCCGACGCTGTGCTACTGGGCAAGCTCACGCTGGCGGCCCGGCCTGCCGCGCAAGGTCGCCGGCATCGGCGAACTGATCAATTTCGGCGCCGGCATCACCGGCTTCAACTTCGCCAATTTCTTCGCCCGCAACCTCGACAACGTGCTGATCGGCAAATACTGGGGCGAGGCCCAGCTCGGCCTTTACGACCGCGCCTACAAGCTGCTTTTGTTCCCGCTCAGCCAGATCACCAATCCGCTGTCCAAGGTCATGGTGCCGGCGCTCTCCAGGCTGAAGGACGAACCCGACCGCTACCGCAGCGCCTATCTGCGCGTCATGCCGCTGATCCTTTTGGTGGCGCTGCCCGGCGTCGCCTTCGCCACCGCGATGTCGGACGTGCTGATCCCCTTCGTGCTCGGCGAGCAGTGGCGGGCGAGTGCCTCGATCTTCCTGGCGCTCGGCTTTGCCGGCCTGCTGCAGCCGCTCAACAACCCGGCGGGATGGCTCTTCGTCAGCCAGGGCCGCTCCGGCGACTTCATGCGCTGGGGCATCATCACGGCGGTGACGTCGGTGCTCGCCTTCGCGCTCGGCCTGCCCTATGGCGCGCTCGGCGTGGCTGTCGCCTATGCGGCCAGCGAGTATCTGCGCACGCCGTTCCTGTGGCTCTATGTCGGCAGGAGCGGGCCGTTGCGGGCCAGCCATGTGCTGCGCGCGGCAACGCCCTTCGTGCTCGGCGCGCATCTGGCGCTGGCGGCGGTCTGGGTGGCCAAGCCGCTGCTGCCGCAGCAGCCTGTCGTTTCCCTGGCCGGCGGCGCCATCCTCGCCTACGCCATCACCATCATCGTCGCGTTGGCGTTCGCAGCCGGTCGCGAGGCCTTGCGCGAAGCCGTGAAAATGCTGCCGGCAAGGCCGCCAGCGGCGGCACCACGCCAGGCGCAATAGTTTCGGCGCTTTCGACCGCTATCTCCATATCCACCCAAGCATCAGGTCCGATCCATGCACTACCGTTCGATCTCCGACATGAACGACGCCATCGTCAGCAACCTTCACCGGCTGCCGCGCGACATCGACCTGGTGGTCGGCGTTCCAAGAAGCGGCGTGCTGGCGGCGACGCTGGTCAGCCTTGCGGCGAACATTCCTATGACCGATCTGGATTCCTTTCTGGACGGCCGCGTCTACACGTCGGGCATCACCAAGCGCCGCGCCGCGCTCGACCGCAAGGTCTCGGACATGCGCAAGGTGCTGGTGATCGACGACAGCGTTTCCGGCGGCAATGCCATGCGCGACGCCCGCGCCCGTATTCAGGCCGCCGGCATCGAGGCGGACTACACCTTTGCCGCCGTGTTCGGCCTGCAGCCAAAGCATCAGGAGACGGATATCGTCTTGGAGGTGGTGCCGCATCCGCGCATGTTCCAGTGGAACTTCATGCACCACAAATTCCTGGCGCAATGCTGCGTCGACATAGACGGGGTGCTGTGCCTCGACCCGACCGAAGCGGAAAACGACGACGGCCCGGCCTACGAGAAATTCCTCAGCGAGGCACGGCCGCTTCATGCCCCGACCCACAGGATCGGCTGGCTGGTCACCAGCCGGCTGGAGAAGTACCGCGCGCTGACCGAGGCATGGCTGGCCAAGAACGGTATTCAGTACGACCAGTTGGTCATGCTCGATCTGCCGAGCAAGGCAGAGCGGCAACGGCTTGGCGCGCATGGCAGTTTCAAGGCCGATTTCTATCGCAAATCCGACGCCATGCTGTTCATCGAAAGCGAGCATGCGCAGGCGCTGAAGATCGCGGAGCTGTCAGGCAAGCCGGTATTGTGCGTCGAAACGCACATTGTGAGCTTTCCCGATGCGCTGTCGCTGCCGGCGCTCGGCCAGGCGGCGCGCAACCTGCCGGCGAGGCTGCGGCAGGTCAATTCGCAGGAAGGCCGCAAGGGCGTCGCCAAGGCCCTCGCCCGCGCCCTGCTTGGCGCCCGCGGCTACGAGACGCTGAAGAGCCGGGTCAAACGTCCGGCCTGACCAGCATCGCCATCTGGTGCGCGGCGGAGTGCCTTTTCAGGCGGCCTAATTTAGTCAGGCGGCTTGGAGCGCGCGCTGCTGGATCGCCTTGTCCAATATCGAAAAGAAGGTGACGAACTGGCGATCGGGATCGAGTTCCGGGCGCGCCGCGAAACTGCGCGCGAGACTGGAGACCCGCTCATATTCCTGGTTGTCGTTCCACAACCGCCTGACGGCCGCGACCCAGTCGACGAGCGGAGAGTCGTAGTCGAGCACCACGCCGCCAGGTCCGATCGCCTCAGGCAGGCCGCCGCGCCGCGAGCCGACGACCGGGATGCCGCTGCAATGGGCCTCCGAGGCGACGCGGCCCCAGGCCTCTTCCCATTTGCTGGGCGCCAGCAGGATCCGGGTGCGGCCATAGACCGTCTTCATGTCGCTGGTGCGGCTCTCCAACGTGACGTTGCCGAGCGGCGCGATCGTCTCTTCGATGCGCGCCCGATGGTCGTCGTCCAGCTTCCAGCTTTCGACGAACAGGAACGGGATTTCGGGGCAGGCGCCGGCAAGACGCACCGCAAGCTCGAAGCCCTTTTCCTCATAGGGGTTGATCAGGGTCACGAACTGGCCCGTCGTCGGCGTGCTGTAGTGCGTCGGGTTGATGGTCGGCGGGATCACCGTCGTCTCGATGCCGAACTCCCTGCGGTAGGTGCGCGCGGTGAATTCGGAATTGGCGATGTAGAGCGCGGAGCGCAATTCGCGCAGGTCGCCGCCCAGCTCGTGGAATTCGACATTGCGGAGATAGACGACCAGCGGCACCCCCTTGGCCTGCAGCGCCTTGCCGATCGGCACCGATTTGTGACACTGGACCACCGCCACATCCGGCTTCATCCGGTCGACGGCAAAGCTTGCCGCCTCCCAGGGGAACCAGGCCCGGACCACCGGGTAGCCGGGGAAGCTGTCGACGACGGCGGGCTGGCGCAAGAGCTTCATCTTGGCGCGCGCCTTGAAGCCAAAGACGCCGTCGCCGAACAGGGCGGCAAGCACCGAGGCCTCGTGCCCGTTCTCGATCAGCTGTTCAGCCAGATGATGCGTGCTCGACTGGACACCACCGCTGAATTCGGGGGTGTAGCCATTGCCGCCTGCAAAAAGGACTTTCATGGGATCGGCTCCTTGTCGCATTTCGTATTTCGTTCCGAGGCAACCGACGGCGCCTCGCATTCGACGTCATGCAAGCTTCGGTGGCTCCAGGTTCGCGAACGGATTGGTGCAGGATTGCCAGCCGGTAAACCGGATCGGATCGTCAGGCGAACTGCGCCATGCGTAGTCCGTCAGCATATGGAATTCGGCGACGACCCAGCGGTCGAAATGTGTCAGATCTTCCCGCTTCTCCTGGGGCAGCAGGCGGCGGACGGCACCCAATTTGAGCTCCTCGACCAGCGTGACCGCGTCACTGAGCTTCGAACTCGGGAATATCCACGGGTTGCGGTTGCGAAACTCCAGCGCGAACTGCTGCAGATGCTCGATGCGCATGTTCAGCCGGCCGAGGTATTTCTCGAGCGTGACACGAACCAGGTCCTCGTCGGAGAACGAGGAGACGGCGGCATAGGCGACACCTGTCGACACCACGCCCCCGGCCATGATTGCCAGCGCCGAACGTCGTGAGACTTCAATCATCTGATCGCTCCTCTCATGCGATCCGGCCCGCCGCCCGCAAGGACAGCGCCGCCGCGGTCAGGCTCGGGTTGGCGCAGGAACAGCTCGGATAGGTGCTGGTGCCGACGACAACCAGATTCCGCAGCCGGTGATGGATCATGCCGCTATCGACAACCGAATCGGCCGGGCCGGTGCCCATCCTCAATGTGCCCTGGACATGCGATTCGGTCGGCCGGATGCCGCGGTCGAAGAGCCCTTCGACGGGCAGCGGAGCAAGCAGCCCCGGCAATTTCTCCAGCGCCCGCGCCATGCCCTTGACCGCATAATCCGACGGCGCCTTGAAGCTTACGAAGGCATTGTCGTCCTCGTCGAGGGTGACGAAATTCTCGTGATCGAGCAGGTTCTCGGTGACCACGACAAGCGGCAGCGCCTGCCGCAGCCGCCCCTTTTCGGCGCGCATCCCGTGCTGCCAGCGGTTCTCGAAATAGACCAGCGCCGCGGCGTGCTCGGATCGGTGCGGTCCATCATAGAGGCCGAAATTCAGGCCGGTGGTGATGGTGCTGCCGTCGAAATTGTCGACGCCGTCGAGATAGACCTCGAAGTTCCAGCCATAGGATTCGTGCAGGCCGCGCCCGACGAATTCGTCTCCGAGGCCCGATCGCAGCATGATCGCCGCACTCTGGATGGCATTGGCGCCGAGAATGAAAAGATCGCCGCTGACCTGGTATTCCTTGCCGTCGTGAACGAAGGTGACCGAACGGACCGTGCCGCCGACATGGTCGAGCCGCCGCACTTCGGAGCCGAGGCAGACCGAAATGTCGGGATGCTCGAAGACATGCATCAGGCCGTTGTTGGCGGTGAACTTGGCGTCGACCGGGCACAGCCAGCAGCGCAGATTGGCGCAGCACGAGGTGCGTTGCGACGTCGGCACCCGGGCGCGGGCGGTGGGCATGACGAAGTGCTGGCCGGGCTGGGCCGCCTTCATCATCTTGTCCGGCGTCGACATGCGATGCGGCGGCTGCGGAAACGGCTTCGAACGCGGCAGCATCGCCGCCATGTCTGGATCGCCCGAGATCGACATGATGTCTTCGGCGTCGCAATAGAAGGGCTCGACATCATCATAGCTGATCGGCCAGTCGTTGCCGATGCCGTAGGTGCTTTTCAGCCTGAAGTCGTTGGGATGGAACCTTGGCGTCTGCGCGAACCAGCAGTTGGTCCCGCCACCCAGCCCGATGGTGTAGTTCCACGGCTTGTCCGAGTTGGTCTTGTAGGTCGTCTCGTCATCGATGTCGGTGTTGACGTTCTGGTTGAGCTGCCACTCATGGGTGTTGTGGCGGCCCCATTCCAGCACCAGGATGCGTGCCTTGCGGCGCTTGGCGAACTCATGCAGGAAGAAGGCCGAACCGAAGCCGGAACCGATCGCGACAAGATCGAAATGGTCCTTGGTGATTTGCTCCGGCTTTACGTCCAGCACCATCAGCTGTTCATCCTTTCCGCGCCCGGCGCGTTCGTCATGGCCATCCCATCCGTTTCGGGCTTGCCGGTGCCCGCTCTCACGCCGCCATTCTGCCGATCGAGTGATATTCGATGCCGTGGCGCGCGATGACCTTGGGATCATAGAGGTTGCGGCCGTCGAAGATGACCGGCGTGGTCAGTGCGTCCTTGACCGCATCGAAGGACGGCGCACGAAAGCTCTTCCATTCGGTCGCGATCAACAGCGCATCGGCGCCGCGCAGTGCCGCCTCCTTGGTGCCGCACAAAAGCAAATCATCGCGCAGCCCGTAGATGGCCTGGCATTCCTGCATCGCTTCCGGGTCGTAGGCCTGCACGCTGGCGCCGGCCTGCCACAGCGCTTCCATCAACGTGCGGGCCGGCGCCTCGCGCATGTCGTCGGTGTTGGGCTTGAAGGCCAGGCCCCACAAGGCGAAGGTCTTGCCCTTGAGATTGCCCTTGAAGTAGCGGTTCACCTTGTCGAACAGCACGGACTTTTGATCGTTGTTGCGCTCCTCGACGGCGCGCAGCAGCTTGGCGTCGAACTTGACGCCTTCGGCGGTCTTGATCAGGGCGCGGACGTCCTTGGGGAAACACGAGCCGCCATAGCCGAGGCCCGGATAGATGAAGTGGTAGCCGATGCGCGGATCGCTGCCGATGCCCTTGCGCACCTCCTCGATGTCGGCGCCCAGCTGCTCGGCCAGATTGGCCATCTCGTTCATGAAGCTGATCTTGGTCGCCAGCATGCAGTTGGCGGCGTATTTCGTGAATTCGGCGCTGCGCACGTCCATCACGATCATCTTCTCGTGGTTGCGGTTGAACGGTGCGTAGAGCTCGCGCATCACCGCCTCGGTGGCCTCGCTATTGGTGCCGACGATGATGCGGTCGGGCTTCATGCAGTCGGCGACGGCGGAGCCCTCCTTGAGGAATTCCGGGTTGGAAGCGACGTCGAACGCCAGGTCCTCGCGGCCCCTTTTCTTCAGCGTCTCGGCGATCCTGGCCTTGACCTTTTCGCAGGTGCCGACCGGCACCGTCGATTTGCCGACGACGATCTTGGGCGTCTCCATTTCACGGCCGATGGTCTCGGCGACCGCCAGCACATATTTGAGGTCGGCCGAGCCATCCTCGCCGGGCGGCGTGCCGACCGCGATCATCTGGATTTCACCATGCCTGACGGCGGCGGCGGCATCGGTGGTGAATTTGATGCGGCCGGCTGCGTGGTTTTCCTTGACGATGCTTTCGAGGCCCGGCTCGAAGATCGGGACCAGGCCCTGGTTGAGCCGCTCGACCTTGTTTGCGTCGACGTCGACGCAAACCACCTGGTGCCCGACCTCGGCAAGCACCGCCGCCTGCACCAGGCCGACATAGCCAATTCCAAACACCGTCAAATTCATTCGGTTTCATTCCTGTCCATGGCGGCGGGCTGTTTTCGATCCGGCCGGTTCAATTCGTCTTTCCCAACTCTTTTACGCTGCATACGAGCGATTCCGGAAACTGGCAGGGTTCGCCGAGCGCGGTGAAGGCAACGCGCTCGATCTGCAGCGAAAGTTTGCGGCCAGGATCCGCGAACGCGCCCATCCAGCCCTTCATGGTGTCGCTGCCCCAAAGGCTGAAGAAGATCTTCTGCGCGTGGGAGGGCAGCTTCGCCGGATCGGTGATGGTGTTCACCAGCTGGCCGTTGACGTACCAGCGCAAACTGTCCTTCTCCCAGACGAAGGCGTAGTCGTTGAAAGCCTTGTCGGTGCCGCCGGGCACCTCGACCAGCTTCTCGTTCTTGCCCTTGCCGGCGATATAGGCGTTGACCTGCACCTTGGAGGTGTCCTTGGTCAGGATCTCGAAATCGATCTCGTCCCAGGGCTGCTTGTCGGACGGGCCGATATAGGAAAAGAAAGCCGCGTTGAGGCCGGGACCGGCGTCGGTCTTCATGCGCGCCTCATAGGTGCCATAGCCGAAGCGCTGCTTGGTCTGGATCTCGCCGCAGGCGAATTCGCGATCCTTGGTCTTCTGCTTCTCGAAGCCCAGCGACAGCGTTCCCTCCGCCAGGCTGACCTGTCCCTTCGACCAGGTGCAATTCTGATGGCTGCCGTTCGTCCAGCCGTCGGACACGTACCAGCGCGAGCGATCTAAACTCTTGAAATCGTCGACGAACGACGGCGAGGACTGGATGTCCTGCGCGCGGGAAGGAACTGTCGACAAGCTGCCAAGAGCGACCAGCAGCAAAGAAGCACCGAGCCAAGCCAATCGCCCCCAGCCGCCTTGCCCTGCCCGATGCGCACCAATTGCCGCCTTGGACGTAGTCTTCGGATCCGAATTCATACCAAACTCACCTTTGTGCTGTGCGTCCCCAACCCAAAGTCGACGTTCGAACCACTTCCAAACGGGCCAACCTCGGCCTTCTTGACCCTCTCCAACTCCTTTAGCCGTCTCGAATCACATCTTCCGCAACAGTCCCGCACCTTCACCTTCACCCTCGGCCGGCGCCCGCCGGCTTGGTGAATTCGACCATGGCGGCCGGATCGGGCGCGCCATTTTCGTCGAAAACCATATCCAGCGCATGGCGGAGATCCTTCATCATGCCGTCCTGGCGCGACAGCGCCGCGATGCGGCGCTCGCAATTCAGGATCGACGTCGTCAGCGCGCTGACTTCGGAGGAGCGACGATCGGAAGCGGGATCGTTTTCCATGGCTTCGACAAGGAAGGCCGCATTGGTCGATGTCTTGCGATAGCGGATCTCCAGGCCGGTCCTCTCGGCCTCGATCTCGGCGGCGATCTGCTCGAACAGTTTCGCCAGACGATCGAGACGCGCGATGTCGGTCTGCCGGTCTCGGGCCGGATCCCTTGATCTGAAGCCGAATATCGAGGCCATGAACTAAATTCCTGTCATCGCCGGCTTTCGGGTCGGGCTCTTGGCCGATCCCCGCGCCGGGGCTGAAAAAAACTCGTACCGTATCGTCCTGCTCCTCTGAGGGGAGAGACTTCAGACCAATCCGATCGGGGGCCAATTCGGCTGGTCGTCCAATTTGCTGCAGCGCAACATAGACTGCCATCCCCGGAGCCGCGAGGCAACCACCCAATTCGTAAACTCATAAATCCGAAGGAAATGGTTCGCGTGACGAGACCGCTGTCCATGGATAATCCGGACATTCCCGCGCCTTACCGCGCCTTGCCCGTGCTGGTTCCGGCCATCAGGAAACGCAGCGGCGGCATATGCCTTTGGCCGGACATGAGGCCGACGCGGCGAAACAGCGCCTCGAGCTTGTCGGACGCCACGCCCTGGACGATGGGAACGAGGTTGGATTGACTCGCAAAGGCATAGGCCGCGGCCGAAGCCAGTCCCCGCTCGGCCTTCACGTCGAGGAAATTGCGCAGCCGGTATTTGTCGCGCACGTGCCGCTCATGCCGCCGCAGCACCGCTTTGGCGCCTTCCGGCAGGCTGTCGATAGCCAGCAACGCCAGATCGGCGTCGGCCAGCCGCTTCAGATCCTGCGTCTTGTGGCGGCCGCTGAGCGAATCGGCGCGCACGATGGCGCCGTAGCCGCAGGAGCGGATGACCTTGAACCGTGCGCCGTGAGCGACCGCGCGCGCGTAGAGCTCGTAGTCCTCGCCCAGGCGCAGGGTTTCGTCATAGCGCAACCCGTGGCGGTCGAGGAAGGCACGGCTGATCACCGGCTTGAGGAAGCCCAGTTCACCTCTTTGAACGCGGCGTCTGGAGATGTTGCCCTCGACGAAGCGCTCGAAATCGAGGAATTCCGGCTCCGCCGCGAAATCCGGCGCGACAATTGTCGTCGCATCCTTCGTCGCGTCATCCCTGATCAGCATGATGTTGTCGGCCGCGAAATCCCAGTCGGCGTCGGCAAACAGGTTGCGGAACCTGCCCTCCAGGAAGAAGTCGTCGGCGTCCAGAATGGCGATGAACGGCGCTTTCGAGCCGGCGATCGCGGCGTTGCGGGCAAAGGAAGGGCCCCTATTGACGTCGAGGCGCATCACCATGAGCCGGCCGCTGCCGTCGTCGGCGGACACGGCGACCTCGGCCGTGTTGTCGGTGGAGCCGTCGTCGACGACGACGACCTCCACCACTTCCGGTTCGCGCAACGCGGACGCGATGGCGACCGCGATCGTGCGTGCCGCGTTTTTGGCCGCGATGATCACGCAGACCTCGGATTTCGTCATCGACATGGGTTTAGCCTCTTGCACAGGTTCCGATCTGCCCTCGCCCTGTACGCATTCGATTTCCGACAGCACCACCATCACGGACTGGCCGGCCGTTCGAAGATGCGGCGACTGATGTCCGCCGACGCCGCCCAGCCGGCCTCGGCCAGGTAGCGGACGGGAGCACGGCCGCATAATTCCCACAACACCGTTCGCCGTTGCGGCCATCGCAGCGACGACAGCCAAGGCGCGATGACCATGCTGAGCAGATCCTCATTGCCGATGCGCGACAGGATCGGCTTGGCGCGCTCCGACAAAAGCGTGCCGGTGCCGCCCAGCAGAACGTCGGCGGCGCGCAGGCCGAGCAGCAGCGTATCGTCCAGCCCCTGCCTCACCGCCGCGTCGAGCAGACGCTGCTGATCGGCCTCGTCGAGACGATTGGCGCTGGCCCTGATATCGCAGACATAGCCGGCGCAGGGTTCGCGGTTGAACAGGGCCTTGGCGACGCTGATGCAGGACAGCATCAGCGTGTCGGCGACCGATGTGAACGGCACCTCAGCGCCGCCAATCTCGACCAGCCGTTTGCGCCGCAGGAACCCGTCGGCATCGCGTGGACTGGGCGAACCGGGCTGCTGCACGCGATAGTGAAGGTCGACCGTGGACGATTTTGGCCCGTTGCCGCGAATCATGTGCTGTTCGCCGAGGAAACGCACCCACCAGACCGAGCGGGACTTGCCCGACACCTCGTAGCCGATCGAGCGCAGTGCGTCGCGCGCCCTAAAAAAGCCGGCGGGAGAAACCAGGATGTCGACATCGCCCGAAGGCTTCATGAAATGGTCGTCGTAGAGCAGATGCTGCTGGAACGGCCCCTTCAGAAAGACGAAATCGATCTGCCTGTCGCGCAGCGCCTCATGGATCGTCATCGAGTCCATCAGGCAGGCGGCGTTCATCGAGACCGTGCGCCTGCGATAGGTGTCGAGCCACTGGAAGAGCTCAGCCGGCCTTTCGCCGGCCGGCGCACGCGACAGCGCCTTCAGGACAAAGATGGCAACCTTGTTCAGCCTAGCGATGTCGGCGACGACGGCATCTGAAAGACCGGGCGTCGAGACTTTGCCGGCGGCCGGCCTCGCGAAATACAACCGCAGGCAGGCCTGCACATAGGCGACCTCGTCGGCGCAATCGGCGGCGCGCAGTCGTTCATAAGAGCTTTCCGGCAAGGCCATTGAGCGCACAGTCTCCAAAAAGCGGTTCGCGCGATAGGTATGCTGCAGGTGCGAAGCAAAGCATCCTCAAAAACCTCGGCGCCGTAAAGTCTTTCCTTTCGCAGTGCGGAATTTTGCAACCAGAACGTTTACCGGCGTTCCGCGAAAGTGGTGGAAATACCCGGTTGGAATTCCGCTCATGCCGAAGCATTCCAGCCGACATCAACCTGGATCGGCTAAATTAAGTTCATCTTTTAGCGCCGCCTAAAAAAGCAGCGGCAGCGTAGATGTTTTATACAAGCAAAATCAATTGCTTAAAGAATCGTCAGCGACAAGACCAGACCGCACTTGATTTTACCCCGAATGCGGCGAGATTTTGAGCATCCCACACATACATGGTGACATCCGCAACCCGTAATTGATTAACCAGAGGTAAATCAGGCTTGACTCATAAATGTTGCTATGCAGCTATTGCATCGCAGCATGCAAGTGCTGACGGCACTCGACAGGCCGTTTCCAGTCCTCATTGGAGAGTAAAATGGAACAGAATGTTGAAAAGCATGAGTATGAAACGCCAAGCTTGACGGTGCATGGTTCGATTGAAACCATCACTCAGGGCGGCGGGGGCAGCACGGCGATCGACGCATCGTTTCCCGCGCACACCCCGATCGGCGACCTGACGTTCTCGTGAGACTAGCCTGATCCTGGAGGAGTTACGTTGGGCCTCTGGGATTCGAGCCCATAAATGGAGCCGGGGATGAAAATCCCCGACTTTCCGCTTTTGAAGCCTTTCCGCTTTTGAAGCGACGATGTGTAGACCGTGTGTTGCAAACGAGGTTTTAGGATGAACTGGAACCCATCAGACCACGATTGCATAAGTGCCACCAAAGATGCCGTGGCTTGCGAATTCGGCGACGGCCTCGCGCTTCTCAATCTGAAATCCAATATTTATTACAGCCTCAACGGCGTCGGCGCGTTCATCTGGGAGTTGATCCAGGAGCCGAAGTCGATCGCCGATATCCGTAGCGCCGTGCTTGCGTCCTATAATGTCGACGCCGAGCGCTGCAAGGCCGACGTCGACGCATTGCTGAAGGGGCTGGCCGAAAACGGGCTTGCGAGGCTGCAGCATGAGGCACTTGTCTAGGCAGGTTTCGCAAAAGGCCATGGTTTCGCGGCAAAGACCTGCGACGGAAAAGAGCCCCAGGCAGGCGAAAAGTCGGCCAGGCCGGCGGAGCCTAGCCAGAATTCTCTCACTGAGCGGCTCGGAAGCGCTTTTCCTTTGCCAATGCCTGGTGGTGGTCGCGGTTGTCCGGCTGGGGCTGACATTGTTCTCGTACAACCGTGTTCGCGCCATGGTGACCCGGCTCAACGCGCACCAGTGCGCCAGCATGGGCGAGTTGCGGCTCNTGCGGCTCGTCGCCTGGGGGGTTGCCGCGGCGGCACGGTTCGTGCCGCGCGCCACGTGCCTCACCCAGGCGCTTTCGGGCCAATACATTCTCGCGCGCCAAGGCAATGCCTCGAATATCCGCATCGGCGTCGAACGCGGCACGGGCGAGCAGTTGAAAGCGCATGCCTGGCTGATTAGCGACAACCATATCGTGCTCGGCGGATCCGTCGATGGTTTCGCCCATCTGGTCGACCACGGCAGCCGATGAGCGGCGTGGCCGGAATCCTGCTGCGACAGGAACACGCACTCGCGGCCCGCGGATCCGCGCCGGCGGACGCGGCGACTGATATCCAGCAGATGCTGGCACGCATGCGCCATCGCGGCCCCGACGGCAGCTCGTGGTGGCTGGACACAGGCATCGCCCTTGGCCACGCCTGGCTCAACACATTGGATGAAGCCGGCCCCGGCCCGCTGACCATGGCTGGCGGCAAACTGGCCATCACCGCCGATTGCCGGCTGGACAACCGCGACGAGCTGCTCGCCAGGCTCGGCATACGGGACAGCTTGGTCGCGGACGCTGTATTGCTGATGCGGGCCTACCTGCGCTGGGGCGAAGCCTGCCCCCAGCATCTGCAAGGCGACTTCGCCTTTGCCATCTGGGATGCCGAACGGCAGCTGTTGTTTTGCGCGCGTGATCATTTCGGGGTCAAGCCATTCTACTACCACGCGGCGGACCGGCGCTTTGCCTTTGCCTCCGAGATCGGGCCGATGCTTGGCCCGGACGGGGTCGGCGCGCGCATCAGCGAGCACCGGATTTCGGGGTTCCTGGCCGGGCTTCCAGACGACCCGCAGTCGACGCCCTACAGCGATATTTTCAGCCTGCCGGCCCGTCACAGCCTCACCGTCAGCGCTCGACAGGTGCTGCTGCGCCGGTACTGGCAGATCGAACCGTCTTCGCGGCCGCCGCGGTCGGATGCAGCGGAGGAATTCGCCCATCTGTTCTCGCAATCGGTGCGTAGCCGCATGCGGGGGACATCGTCGATCGGCGCGATGCTGAGCGGCGGTCTCGATTCCTCCTCGATCGCCTGCGTGGCCGGCCTGCGGAACGCCGCCGAACGCAAGCCAAGGCTGCCGACCTTCTCGCTGATCTTCGAGAAAGGGTCGTCGATGGACGAACGCCCCTTCATCGATGCCGTGCTCGACCAGCAAAAGGTCGACCCGACGCTGATCGCGGTCGGCGACTATGCGCCCTTCGCTGAATTCGAACGGGTGCTGGAGGAGCAGGAAGGCACCTTCCTGGCGCCGGGCCTGACGCTGACCCGCGGCATCTACAGGACGGCTGGCGCCAAGGGCATCAAGGTGCTGCTCGACGGCCATGGCGGCGACGAGGTCGTCTCGCAGGGCCATGGCCATCTGCACGAGCTGGCCAATGGCGGCAGATGGCTGGACCTTTGGCGCGAGATCCGCAGCGCTTCCAACACCTATGGCGACAGCACGCTCGGCCTTTATTTCCAGTTCCTGACCCTCTATGGGCCGGCCTGGCGGATCGCCAAACTGAGACAGCTGGCAAACCGGACCCTGAACAAGATACGCCGGCCGAGGCCAACGCGTGGCCGAAGCTGGCGCGACCTGGTCAATCCGGACTTGGCCCGGCGGACCGAACTCATCGACCGTTTTCACCGGGCCGGGTACATGCCGCGCGGCGTCCAGGCCAGCGACGCCTTGAGCCACCGCTGGATCCTGTCGAACGGCTATGTCCCGCATTCCTTCGAGGTTCTCGACAAAGCCGCCGCCAATTTCGGCGTCGAGCCGCGCTATCCGTTCTGGGACAAGCCGCTGGTCGAGTTCTGCCTGGGGCTGCCGGGCGAGGAGAAGCTCAGCCACGGCTTTGGCCGCTCCGTGCTGCGCCGGGCCATGGAAGGGATCCTGCCGCCGGCGGTCCAGTGGCGGCGCGACAAGATCGATTTCACCGCCAATCTGGTCAACGGCATGGTGCGCAACCACCGTGATCTGCTGGAGCAGTTGCTGGTTTCGGACACGGATCGCATCGCACCCTACGTCAACCTGCCCCAGGTGAGTGCCGCCTATGCGCGGCTGCTGCGCCAGCCGGATCAGGCGGCCCCGCTCGACGTCCAGTATGTCTGGCGCTCGGCGTCGCTGTCGCTGTGGCTGCGGCAGGTGCAACAGGGCGGGAGTGCCACATGATGCCTCGCAATGGGCCACTTCCCCTCGCCCCACACTACCCCGCCGTAGCGGGCATGCCGGAGAGGCAACGCCACTTCTACCGAGCCTATGGGCTGACGGTCGCATCCGACGTGGCGTTGCCCGAACTGGATCCGGTGGAGCCGGCCGTGGCGGACATAATGATCGCCGTCGGCGCAATCGATATGCCGAAGCCTTCGCCGCAGGCCGCGACCACCTTCCGCTTCGAGCCGGACCGGCAATATCTGGCATGGCATGCCGTCGGCGCGTTCCTGATCAGCGGCGGCCGCCGCATCGATGTCGAACCGGCGCCTGGCGTTGACGACGCGCTGCTTGCCTTCCCGCTGCTCGGGCCGGTGATGGCGCTGCTGCTGCATCGGCGCGGCCTGCTCGTCCTGCATGCCAGCGCCATCGCGGTGGCCGGCAAGGGCGCCATCTTCATGGGCGACAAGGGCGCCGGCAAATCGACGACGGCAAGCGCGCTGATCCGTGCCGGTCATGAACTGCTTACCGATGACGTCGTGGCACTCGATCTCACCAATCCGGACCGGCCGATGATCGTGCCGGGCTTTCCGCAGATCAAGCTGGCGGCCGACGCCGCGGCCGCGATCCCGCTTGGGCAAGCCGAGGTGCGGCCGCAAGTCCATCCGGCGATCGACAAGATGCAACATCGCCTGCACGGCGCCTTTTCCGGCAGCATGGTGCCGGCGGCCGGGATCTATGTCCTCGAGCGCGGCCAAAGGGCCGCGATGACGCCCTTGCCCGCCATCGCCGCCTTGCCGGCCATCATCAAATTCTCCTACGTCACCCGGTTTGGGCGCGCCGCGCTCTCCGGCGATTTCGCGGCGATGCATCTTCGCCAATGTTCAGCAATCGCTAACCATGTCGGCGTGTGCAGGCTGGAAGTTCCGGTCGGTCTCGACAGGATCGGCGAGGCTGTGGCGCTGCTTGAGAGAGAACTGGCTGAAGATGTTTAGGTCATCGGTCTTTCGTCTGTCGCTGTTTCGCGACGTCGCCGCCTTCGGCGCCGTGATCGCGCAGATCGGCGGACGGCGGACCTGGACGGCGCTGCTGTTCCTGGTGCTCGGCAGCCTGACCGAAGGCATCTCCATCCTGCTGCTTGTACCGCTGCTGCATCTGGTCGGGCGGGCCGACCAGGATTTCGCGGTGCGGTTGCCGAACATCGATTTCGTGCGCTGGCTGGTGCCAGGCGGGACGTTGCAGCTGACGACGGTGTTGGTTGCGCTGGTCGGGCTTGTTGCCGCGCAGGCGGCGTTCAACCGCTTCAAGTCGGTCTACATGGCCAGGCTTCTGTTCGATTTCATCAACCGCTTGCGCATGAACCTGTTCGAGAGCATCGGCAAGGCGCGCTGGGGCGTGTTTTCGCGCATGCGCGGCTCAGACCTCGACCACGCCCTGACCGGCGACATAGACCGTGTCCAGGGGGCCGCTTTCTCGCTGCTGATGCTGGTGCAAATCGCCGTGCTGCTGGTGGGCTACCTCGTGATCTCCATGTTCATCTCGCCGGTCATGACGGCGTTTGCGATCGCTATCGGCATCGTCATGTTCGTGGCGTTGCAGCCGTTTCGCTCGCGCGCCACCGCCTTTGGGCGCGTGCTGACAAGCAATCGCCAGGATCAGTACCGGACGGTCTCGGAATTCCTCGGCGGCATCAAGGTGGCCAAGAGCTTGAACGTCGAAGCCAGCTATTTCGCGCAGCTGCAGGCAACGCTCGAAAAGATGAAGGCCGACAACATCGACTATGTCCGCAACAGCTCGATCGGCACCGCCGTATTCCAAGTGGCGAGCGTCGTCGGCTTGAGCCTGTTCATCTACGTGGCGCTGGTCCGCTTCAACCTCTCGCTCGCCGAGATCGTCGTGCTGCTGCTGGTTTTCATGCGCATCGCGCCACGCTTCATGGACATGCAGACGCAGGCCCAGCAGGTGCTGATCAACCTGCCCGCCTACACGGCAATGCGCAGCCTGCAGGCACGTTTCGACGCCGAGCGCGAACCGGGCCATGCCGAGGTCGAAGATGCAAGCAAGCTGGCACTCGATACGGGGCTGAACATCCGTGGCGTTTCCTTCGCCTATGACGACGGCGCCTATGACGACGGCGCCGGCAAGGCGGTGGTAAGCGACATCACCTTCGGCCTTCCGGCCGGCAAGGTCACCGCCCTGATCGGCCCCTCCGGATCAGGCAAGAGCACGATCGCCGACATGCTGCTTGGCCTGCTCGAACCGACCGCCGGCAAGATCCTGGTCGACGGCGTCGAGATCGACGCCGCCAATCGACGCCGATGGCGCGGTCAGGTGGCTTATGTGCCGCAGGACGTGTTCCTGCTGCATGATACGATCGCGGCGAACCTGCGTCTTGCCGCGCCGCAGGCCAGCGACGACGATCTGTGGACCGCGCTGCGCGCCGCGCATGCCGGCGAGTTCGTCGAGCGGCTCGACCATAGGCTTGATACGGTAGTCGGCGACCGGGGCGTGCGGCTTTCGGGCGGCGAGCGCCAGCGCATCGCACTGGCGCGGGCGCTGCTGCGCAAGCCGTCACTGCTCATCCTCGACGAGGCGACCAGCGCGCTCGACTGGCAGAACCAGTCGCTGATCGCCAAGTCGATCGACGGGTTGCGCGGCGCGATGACGATCCTGACCATCGCCCACCGGCCGTCGATGATCGCCTTCGCCGACTGGGTGGTGGCGATGGAAGACGGCCGTGTCGTGGAAGTCGGGCAGTATCAGCGCCTGAAGGCGAAGCCGGCAAGCCGTTTGTCCAGGATGCTCTCGGGAGAGCAGTCGGAGACCGAACCGGCCCATGTGGCCTGAGGCCGGGCGATGCCGCGCGTTGGAATTAGTGCAGGCCTCGCCGGGCACTGCCCAGCTTCTCGCCTTCTACTTCGGGCGAGTTCAGCTTTCTTTCGGCTTCGCGTAGCCTGTCGGCCGGCGTCGGCGCGCTCCTGGCAACCATGACATAAATGATGGCGAAATACCCGGCCTGGATGACCACGGCGCAAATGATGACGCGCAGCAGGGTTGTGCCCAGCGGAACGCCGTCAATCCAGGACCAGCCGACGACGATCGCAAGTGCGAAAATCATCCCAACGATGAATTTTGGAAGCGACATACCCAACAGCCCATAAACCGGCTCGGGTTATATCCAACAATTGCCCCACCCGAGCGCCGTCCCTTGTTATGCGGGCTTGTTAAACCACCCGCCGTCGACCGGTTGCTTCCGGCCTTTCAACCTGTCGCTACTCTGACAGGTATAATTTGCAATTCTATTAAGGCGAGCAGAAGGCGGCAAGGGCAACCGCACATATTTTTCATTGAGCTTTCGCGTTCGACTCTGCCATGCTGCAACGCACACGATCGCACTTTACTCAACCAGAGGCGGTTGACGTTTTTTAGTACAATCCGTAATATTAAGTAGTATTTTATGTTAATAGTCGTGATCTTCGGGACCTTCTAAAGCACTCATGTGCATCACTCTGGGCCGCGGAGAACGTCCTGCCCAAAATTGGCCTCAAAAACGTCGGTATTTTTTCCACTTGCCCATTTATTGTCACAAATGTGCTATGCATCCTGAAAAATGTGCATTGCGAGCTTATTATTTGGTCAATTCATGACGTGACTATTTCAATGGGCTGGTAAATTGTGTGTTGCGCTGCAACATTTTTTTGGTATCGTGTGGTGAACCATTCGTTCAACGCATGGAGTTACGGCATGAGGGATATTGCCAAGTCGGCCACGGCGGACTTTTCGCAGGCTGACACCGATTTTCCGCCGCCGATCGGCGGCCTCATGAAGCGAAGTTTCGATATTATCGGTTCGCTGGCGGGACTGATCGCTCTCAGCCCGCTGTTCGTCATGATAGCGCTGCTCGTCAAATTATCCGACGGCGGATCAGTTTTCTACGGTCACCGGCGAATCGGCCGTGGCGGCCGGGTTTTCCCGTGCCTGAAGTTCCGCACCATGGTTCCGGATGGCGACAAGGTGCTGACCGCCTATCTGGCCACCAATCCGGAAGCCAACGCGGAATGGATTGCGACCCGCAAGCTGAAGAACGATCCGCGCGTCACCCGCGTCGGAGCGGTGTTGAGGAAACTCAGCCTCGATGAATTGCCGCAGATCATCAACATCCTGCAGGGCGACATGAGCCTTGTCGGACCCCGCCCAGTTGTGCGCGACGAGTTGGAAATCTACGGCAGTGCCGCCGTTTATTACCTGAAGTCGCGGCCCGGCCTGACCGGCCTGTGGCAGGTCAGCGGCCGCAACGACGTGTCCTATGACAGCCGCGTCGCGTTCGATCGTCACTATGTCGAGAACTGGTCGCTGTTCGAAGACGTTCGCATCATCATCAGGACCGTGCCGGCCGTTTGGATGTCACGCGGTTCTTACTGACCGGCCGGCCGATACCAGGCATCCGGCGGCAAGCTCATCGGGCGATGGGGCTAAAACGGATCGGAACGTTCACTTGAAGACAGACATGTTCGAAGCCTTTAGCAGCGGCCCACTCTCCGGCCGCTCGCGGCTCATGGCCACATGCCTTGCGTTGTCGCTCGCTTTTCCCCAACTCGCAACCGCCGACGAATACCATCTCGGCTCGCAGGACAAGCTCACCATCCGCATCGCGGAGTGGCAGACCGTCGAAGGCACGTTCAGGGACTGGACGGCGGTCAATGGCCAATACACGGTCGGCCCGAGCGGCACGCTGTCGGTGCCTTTCGTCGGCGAATTGCCGGCGGCCGGCAAGACCACGGCGGAAGTCGCGGCGGCTATCGGCGAGGCGCTGCAGCGTAAGCTCGCTCTGTCGGACAAGCCCGAAGCCTCGGTCGAAATGGCGCAGTTCCGGCCGTTCTACATCTCGGGCGAAGTGCAGAACCCCGGTCAGTTTCCCTACGTGCCCGATCTGACGGTGCTGAAAGCGATCAGCGTCGCCGGCGGCATCCGGCGCACCGCGGACTACGGCCCGCAGCTCGGCAAGGACCTGGTCACCGCCAAGGGCAACTTCGACATCTCCGACGACCAGCGTGTCCGGCTGCTCGTCAGGCGCGCCCGCATCGATGCCGACCTTGCGGGCAAGACGAGCTTCGAGGCACCGAAGGAGGTCGAGGGCGATGCACGGCTGCCGACCATCGTCGCCGACGAGATGACGATCCTGACGGCCGACCAGAAGGCGCTGAAGCTGAAGCTCGAGGCGCTCGACGATCTCAAGAGCGTCCTGCAGGCCGAAATCGAATCGCTGCAAAAGAAGATCGTCAACCAGCAGAAGCAGGTCGACCTTGCACAGCAGCAGCTCGCCAGCATCGGTCCATTGGCCCAGAAGGGCTTGGTCGCCAATGCGAGACTTCTGGATTCGCAGCAGTCCGTCACCGACCTGCAGGGCAAGATCCTCGACTACGAGACAGCCATCCTCACCGCCAAGCAGGCGATCAGCAAGGCGACGCAGGACGCCATCGATGCCCAGAACACGTTGAGTTCGAGCCTCGCCGCCGACCGGCAGCAGACCGAAGCCGACCTGAACGAGGCCGCGCTGAAGGTGAATATGCAGAAAGGACTGATAGCCCAGGCCACCGATCCAGCGATGACGGCGGCCATCACCAACGACCAGCAGCCAACCCTGCTCTATTCATTGGTGCGCAATGTCGACGGCAAGACCAGCGAGATCGCGGCGAAGGAAGAAACGCAAGTGCTGCCCGGCGATGTGATCAAGGTCAAGCTGGCGCCGCTACCCAGCCAATAGGCACGCCAGGTTTGGCGCGATCCGGCGCCTTCGATCCCCAATCGCAAAGACATCCAACCTCCGTCAGGCCTGCCTGGCGGAGGTTTTTGTTGGTGCGATTTTCTTTGGTAGCGCGATTTCCAGGCCGTGAGATTTTCAAGACCTTCAGATTTTCGGGGCCGTGAGATCTTCAGGCGGCGAGACGATCAAGCCGAAGGAAATCACGCGACGCGCTTTTGTCTTTTTGTTCGATGCATCGTTGCCCAAATCGCTACGCCCTTTTGGGCAAGGTGCGTTGGCTCACGAAGGGTCGGCAGTCGCCGGACGGCCGGCGTGCCGCGGCCATTCGGCCTCGCCCCTGTTCGCATCCGCCGGCTCGAAGGCCGGCGACCGCCGCGTGCCGGTAACGGGCAGCCGTGCCAGCTTGAAATAGCTGAAATACATCAGGAAGGAACCCATGATGTAGGGGTTGAGGATCTCGACCTCGACGAAGGAGCGGATCAGCAGCAGCACCATCACGCCGAAGAGAACCACCGATTCGGCCTGCCATGCCTTGAAGATCACCATCGAGACGTGGCCGTAAAGCGTGCGCAGCAAGATCAGCGACACCATCGTCGCACCGGTGAAGCCGAGTTCGACAAGCGCCTCGATATAGGTGCTGTGGAAATGGAAGCCGGTACGGGTGGTGATGTAGAATTCGTTCCACAGCCGTTCGGCCTCGGCAAATCCCTGCACCCAATAGGCGGCATAACCGACGCCGAGGATCGGCGACCGCTGAGCGGCATCCCAGCCCTGTTCCCAGAGATAGGTCCGCCCGGTGAGCGTCGAATCCTTGCCGAAGATGCCAAGCACGAAGTCCATGAGCCCCAGATTGAGCGCCACCACAGCCACCACGACGATCATGCCGGCACCGACCAGGAAGATCACGCGGCGATAGCGCCGCGACAAGAGTTTGCTCATGGCAAGCAGTGCAATCAGCGCCAGGACCGCCGGTATCGAGGCCATCGAGGTGGCGGAATGCGAGACGACCAGCACATAGGCCGACAACAGCACGACGGGCACCGTCAGGATGAAGCTGAGCCGGCCACGCCGCAGGAAGGCGAGGAACACAACGGAGAAATAGATGCCGAGCGAGCCGACAAAACCGATCTGGTTCTTGGACGCGAAGGCGCCGACGAAATTGTAGGTGCCGTCGAGGACGTCTTCGGAATAGCCCCCGACCTTGAGTGAATAGAGCAGGACGAAGAATATCCCGATCAGGGCGCCCAGCGTCAGGGTGCGCGCGCTGACGGTGCGCGCCGCGACATAGGCGCAGGCAATGTGGGAAAGGTACTGGATCGCCGTCCTTGCGGTGGTGCCGGGCGCCTGCGACCAGAAGACGGAGAAGCAGACATAGGCCGCGAACAGCAGCGGCAGCCAGGCGCTGGACAGCTGCCGCAGGAAACGCCGGTAGTCGACCAGGATGAGCGGAAGCCAGACGGCGTAGTAGGCCAGGATCAGCACCTGGCCGAATATGACGGAATAGGAGAACGCCCAGATCGAGACGGCAACGGCAAAGGCGCCATAGGCGGAGTTCTTTTCGGGATCGACCAGCAGGGACTTGGGAATCTTCATCTCAGAGTCCCGTCGACGCGACCCAAGACCGGCAAGCCAGAGACCACCAAGCCCGGCAGGCTGAAAGCCGGCCGCCATATCCGCAAACAGGGGCGTACAATAAACAGCGTCTCCATTGTGCAGTGCAATATAACCTATCGCACCCCTTGCTCAATGGCAAATCCGGGGCAAATCCGGTCACCTTGTCTTACAGCCGGGCGATTGCCGAGAGATCGATGGGGTCGGCGCTGCTCCGGGATTGGCCCAGACGATCGCCCCGCATGCCGGCTTGAACTTGCCTGCCGGGGACTTCACAGTCCACCTGGGGCGAGGCGGCCGGTTGCATCGGTCACGGAAAGAGGACAATCAGATGCCTATGCATTTTGCGGGACGTTTCGCCGGCCGGTCGGCGGTCATCACCGGCGGGGCCTCGGGCATCGGCCTGGCGGTGGCGCAAAGGATCGTCGACGAGGGCGGGCGCGTCAGCGTCTGGGACCGCGATCCGGCCCAGATCGATCAGGCCAAAGCTGTTGTTGCCGGCCTGCACGGCGTGACGTTGGACGTTGCCGATGCGAAGGGTGTTGAAGCCGCCACAGCGCGGACGATCGAAGCCCTTGGCGGGGTCGACATCCTGGTCACCAGTGCGGCCATCACCGGACCCAACATGACGACCTGGTCCTATTCGACGGAGGATTGGCAGAAGGTCATCGACATCAACATCAACGGTGTCTTCTACTGCAACAAGGCGCTCGTCGCGCACATGCTCGAACGCGACTATGGCCGCATCGTCAACATCGCCTCGATCGCCGGCAAGGAAGGCAATCCCAACGCCTCCGCCTACAGCACGTCGAAAGCAGCGGTGATCGGCCTGACCAAGTCGCTCGGCAAGGAATTGGCCAAGACCAAGATAACGGTCAATTGCGTGACGCCGGCGGCCGTGCGCACAGCGATCTTCAAGCAGATGAGCCAGGAGCACATCGATTTCATGCTGTCCAAGATACCGATGGCGCGCTTCGGCGAGGTCGAGGAAGTGGCGGCACTGATCTGCTGGATCGCCTCGGAGGAATGCTCGTTCACGACGGCTGCGGTGTTCGACGTGTCCGGCGGCCGCGCTACCTATTGACCAGCCGGGGGCTCCCTCCTCTGCCAGATCCAACTACAATTCCGCGTGACGGAGCAACGAACGGAGCTGGACAGGCGTATAGTGGCTGACGCCCGGATGGACGGTGATGACATAACAGGGTTGCGGGAAGCCATGATGCGACGAGACAGCCCGACAGGGGCGATAACCCACGGCCGCCGTGCCGATGAAGCGCGATCGGCGGGAGTCACGACCATCTGGCCGGAGTTTGCATCGTTTGCCTGAAGCATATCCCGCCACGCTGTCCGATGACGAACTACTGGATCGCTATCAGCGCGCCGCCTTCGGCTATTTCCTGGAGAATGTGAACCCCGACAACGGGCTGGTTGCCGACACGTCACGGCCGAATTCGCCGGCCAGCATCGCGGTCGTCGGTTTCGCGCTGTCCTGCTATCCGATCGGCGTCGAGCGCGGCTGGATGACGCGCGAGGCGGCGGTGGAGCTTACCCTCGCCGCGCTGCGTTTCTTCTCGGCCAGCCCGCAGGGCGGCGGCGACGAGGTCACCGGCCACAAGGGCTTTTACTACCACTTCCTCGACATGCGGACCGGGCTGCGCGTGTGGCGCTGCGAGCTGTCGATGGTCGACACCGCCTTGCTGATCGCCGGCTTCCTGGTGGCGAGCGCCTATTTCGCCGGCAGGGATGAGAAGGAAACCGAAATCCGCCAGCTGGCCGAGGCGCTCTACCGGCGCGTCGACTGGCGCTGGGCGCAAGGCAGCAGTCCGACCTTGCGGCAAGGCTGGAAGCCCAGGAGCGGCTTTCTGCACTATGGCTGGGAAGGCTACAACGAGGCGACGATCCTCTATGTGCTGTCGATGGCCTCGCCGGACAGCCCGACGTCCGACGACTGCTACGAAGACTGGACGGCGACCTACCAGTGGGAAAACATCTATGGCCATGACGTGCTCTATGGCGGACCGCTGTTCATGCATCAGTTCTCGCATGCCTGGATCGATTTCGCCGGCATCCGCGATGCCTTCATGCGCGAGAAGAATTCCGACTATTTCGAGAACAGCCGCCGTTCGACCTACCTTCACCGCGACTATGCCCGGCACAACCCCTATGGCTTCGACGGCTATGGCGAGAACCTGTGGGGACTGTCGGCCGGGGATGGACCGGGCGGCTTCCGCGCCAGCGTGGAGCGACGGCGTCATCGGTTTTCCGGATATGCCGCGCGTGGGGCGCCTTTCGGGCCGGATGACGGGACGATCGCGCCATGGTCCTATCCGGCGTCGCTGCCCTTCGCGCCTGACATTTGCCTGGCTGCCTTGCGCCATCTCGGCGACCGCTATCCGCAGGTGATCGACAATTTCCGGCTGCCGAGCGGCTTCAATCCGACATTGGCCAGCCGGCGAAAATTCGGCCGCAACGGTTGGATCTCGGAAGGCCATTATGGGCTGGACCAGGGCATCGTGGTCATGATGATCGAGAACCACCGCTCGCGCCTGATCTGGGAGTTGATGCGGTCCAATCCTCACATCCGTCGCGGCCTGGACAAGGCCGGTTTCACCGGCGGATGGCTGTCGCAGCTCGCAAGCCCCGAGCCTGGGGGCCGCGATGTCGCATGAACGGACCAAAGCCGCCGCTTTCCCGGTCGACCGCAACGATGTCGAGCTGATCCGGGGCGCGCATCCGCCGCGCTGGAAGAACCCGGAGCCGGACGGTCCGTACAATCTCGTCGTCATCGGCGCCGGGCCTGCCGGACTGACCGCCGCGCGCGACGCCGCGAGCCTTGGCGCCAAGGTTGCGCTGATCGAGCGCGGGCTGATCGGCGGTGCGTGCGTCAATGTCGGCGGGGTGCCGTCGAAGTCGATCATCCGCACGGCCAGGCTCTATGCCGACATGCGCGACGCCGAGAATTTCGGCGGCGACACGCCGGAGCGTCTGCACGTCGACTTCGGGCGCGCCATGATGCGGATGCGGCAGATCCGGGAGCGGATCAGCCGCGCCGATGCGGCCGCTGCCATCGTTTCGCAAGGCATCGACCTCTATTTCGGTGAGGCACGCTTCGCCGGCACGGACACGGTGGTGGTCGCCGGCAAGACGCTGCGGTTCAGAAAGGCTTTGATCGCGACAGGTGCGCATCCAAGCGGGCCGGCGATTCCGGGGCTTGCCGAGGCCGGCTATCTCAACAACGAAACCATGTTCGATCTCACGAAGTGCCCGCCACGGCTCCTGGTCATCGGCGGCGGGCCGCTCGGCTGCGAGACGGCGCAGGCCTTCTGCCTGCTCGGTGCCAAGGTCATCCTGGCGCAGAGCGATCCGATGTTCCTGCCGGGCGAGGAACGCGACGCCGCGCAAATCCTTTCGGATGCGCTGGCGCGCGAGGGGGTCGAGGTGCGCCTGAACACCGAAGTGGTGGCGGTGCGGACAAAGGGCGGCCAGAAGCTCGCCGACCTGATGCGGGACGGCGACGTGACGACGATTTCCGTCGACGAGATCATCACCGGCGTCGGCCGTTCGCCCAACGTCGACGATCTCGACCTGGAAAATGCCGGCGTGGTGTATGACGTCAACGGCATCAAGGTGGACGATCACCTGAGAACGACAAATCCGCACATCTACGCGGCGGGCGATGTGTGCCTCGAATACAAGTTCACCCATACCGCCGAAGCGACCGCCCGCATTGTCGTGCGCAATGCGCTGTTTCGCGGCCGGGAAAGGCTCAGCGACCTTGTCGTTCCCTGGTGCACCTATACCGATCCGGAGATCGCCCATGTCGGTCTCTATCCGGTGGAGGCACGCCGGAACGGCATTCCGGTCAAGACCTATACGGTGCTGATGCACGATGTCGCCCGTGCCGTGATGGACGGCGAGGAAGAGGGATTCGTCAAGATCCATGTCAGGGAGGGGTCCGACCGCATCCTCGGCGCGACGGTGGTCGCCGCCCACGCCGGCGAGATGATCAATTCGGTGACGCTCGCCATCCGGTCAGGCATGGGATTGCATGCACTGGCCGACGTGATCCACCCCTTCCCGACGCAGGCCCAAGGCATCAAGATGGCGGGCGACGCCTACCGGCGAACGCGGTTCACAAGCTTGCGCAGGCGTCTGGCGGCGCGCTGGCTGGCCTGGTCGAGGCGATGACAGCGCATGGAGCAGCTTTTTCTCTGAAATGTCCGCAAATACACGACCAAGTATCCCGCCCGGCGCTTGACGGCACCCAGTACGACTAAGGAAGATTGGACGCACCGTGCGACCGCGGAACACTCGGGGATGCAGCCTGCAGCTGAAACCGAATATGCAATCCGGCTCTTGGCCAAGGGCTACATCTGCGTGCCGTTGTGTGCCGGGGGCAAGCATCTCGATCTCCAGGCAATGGAGTATCACCCCCTACATTTGCAGGCCCGTCGAAAGGACCTGAAAGAGTTGGCGTTCCAATCGGTTGCCTTTCATCTGTCGCAGAAGCCGCCAACCGGTGACGACATCCGGCGGTGGTTTCGTAAGTTTGCCGGAAATGTCGGAATCCTTGGAGGGTACTCCAACCTTCTTATCTTGGATTTCGATGATGCCGCGACCTATCTGAGCTGGTCGAGCAAGCACGAGGCCCTTTTAAGTCGCACGCCGATTGCAAGATCGCCGAACGGGTTTCATGTCTATCTCAGGACGCGCGACCCGACGGCTTCGTCCAGCCTCTATGCCGGCATGCGCCGGATCGGCCACGTGAAGGCGCTTGGGGGCTATGTCGTTGGCAGCCCGTCCATGCTCAAGGATGGTTCGTCCTACAGCTGGCTGAAGGACCATTCACCATTCGACGTCGATCCGTCGCCCATCGAGGGCCTCGCTAGTCTCTCGCTTCGCGCAGTCTCGCCGTTCAAATACCACTATGACCGCATG
The DNA here is from genome assembly GCF_000502435.1 of Mesorhizobium sp. LNHC232B00. Lineage (NCBI taxonomy): Bacteria > Pseudomonadati > Pseudomonadota > Alphaproteobacteria > Hyphomicrobiales > Phyllobacteriaceae > Mesorhizobium > Mesorhizobium sp. LNHC232B00. The sequence continues at coordinate 49,272 of NZ_AYWP01000020.1, read as the reverse complement.
CTGAACCGTGGCTTCTTCGAGCCCCCCTGAGTATCCAGCCCGCGAGTATCCAGCCCGCATGAGTATCCAGCCCCCATGAGTATCCCGTACGGCGCGCGACCGGACATCAGCATCGTCATCCCCGCAAGGAATGCGGCTGCGACGATCGACGCGACCCTGCGCAGCCTTGTGGCCGACAGAGACCTCATCGGTGAGATCCTTCTGGTCGACGATGGATCCAACGATCAGACCGCGGCTATCTCGATCCAAAGCGCCCGCGAATATGAATTGCCGCTGCAGGTCCTCAGCATGCGGCTTGGCAGCGCCGGCGCCGCCCGCAACGCCGGTATGGCGCGTGCCAAGGGCAAGTTCCTGTTCTTCCTCGATGCCGACGACGAGGTGATCGCGGGAGGCTTGGGGCTGTTGCGTGAGGCGCTTGTGAGCAATCCCGGAGCCGGCCTGTCGATCGGATCCAGCATTCGACGCACCGCGGGCCGGCCGGATAAGCTCAAGGCTCCACATGGATATACAAGCGATCGGGCCCTGAACGCCCGACGCTACCTCCTCAACGAGGCGTGGCCGATCGCCGTGGGAAGCGCATTGGTCGCAGCCGCGGCGACGGCCGCCATCAGCTTTCCCGAAACGGCTGGTCTCGATGAGGATACCTGCTATTGGGCAGCCCTGCTTGCACGCTTCGACGTGGCGACGACCCCCGCACCGGTGCTTCTCTATCACCATGACGAAGCGAGAATGGCGCGGCGATTCGTCCAGACCCCCCGGGCCACATTTCTCGCGATCGCACTGGAACTGGACAAGCTTGCCGGTTTAGGCATTGCTAAGGACATTCTGCAATGGAGGAAAGCCTGGATCGCGCAGCGGATTTCCAGACAGCTCCTCAAGCACAAGCGATACGGGGCTGCGATGCGCATGATGCGTGCCGTTCGCGCCCACAAGACCCTGGGCGGGAGTTGGAAGACATTGCAATATCATACCCGAATTCGTGCCGGGGCCATGGTGGAGCGGCCTGGCCATCGGTTGGATGCCAGGAGGGACAGGGAAAGACGCACGCTGATCGTGTCGTACGACCCGGCCTTTCCGCCAACTTCAGGTTCGGATCTGAGAAACTACCGCAATGCCGACGCAGCCGCCAGGTTCGGACCGGTGTGCCTGGTTTCGGTGAAGCCGAAGTTCGCGGGGAACGCGGCTGATCCATTGATCCGCGTCGAGGCCCTGTCGATCGAGGGTGAGCCCCGCACGGCCTCGGTCGGGTGGTGGCGCACCAGGGCGGAGAATCGCATACCGCGTTCCGCCCTGGCGCGGCTTGAGGCGCTCGCCCGTGAATTCCGCCCTGACACCATCATTGTCGAGGGCGTCGGCCTGTTCAAGCTGCTGCGGCCGCTGCGGCCGCTGGCGGCGCAGCTCATTCTCGACATGCACAATGTCGAGTCCGACCTTGCCGCACAGATCAGGCGTCTCAGTGCCAAGCGAACCGCGGCGGCATTCGGCGTCAGGTTCCTTGAAAGAAAAGCGCTGTCCCTTGTCGACAGGGTATGGGTCTGCTCGAACCTGGATCGCCAGAAGCTGATGAGGCTTTCCCGGCACAAGATTCCGATCCACGTGGTTCCGAACGGAATTCCGCAAGCCGGCGATGTTGCCACGCACCTGCCTGCCGAGCCGTCGACCGGCAACGGCTTTCCGGTGATCGTGTTCATCGGTCATCTCGCCTACCCGCCAAACGTCGATGCCGCACAGCGATTGGCCAGTGTCATATTTCCCCGTATCCGACACGCCCTGCCGGGTGCCAGGCTTGTCCTGGCTGGACGCACGCCGAGACCGGCCGTGCAGGCACTGGCCAGATTGCCTGGTGTGGAGCTCATCGAGGATCCCGCCGACGTGGCGCCACTCTTGTCCAGCGCGCATCTCACCGTAGTTCCGCTGACGGCGGGTGGCGGCACACGCATCAAGATCCTGGAAGCAATGGCCGCGGGCGTGCCGGTGATCGCCACGCCGATCGCGGCCGAGGGCCTGGACCTGGTCGAGAACGACGAGGTGCTGCTGGCTGACACCGACGAGACGCTTGCCGAGATGGCCATCGGACTCTGTCTCGACCCCGAACGCCGGGCGCGGCAACGCCTTCGCGCGCATCAGGCGGCATGGGCAAGGTTCGGCCTGCAAGCGATCCGCGACGCCGTCCGCGACGGGCTTGGACCAAACGGCCCCGCCGCATGATTCCAGCAATCCTGCACCAGACGTGGAAGACCGACCGTGTCCCCGCGCGCTTCCAGGCGTATGCCGACAGCTGGAAGCGGCACAATCCACACTGGACGGTGATGTTCTGGAGCGACCGGATGTTGCTCGACTTCGTTGCCGAGCACTACCCGGCTTTCCTGCCGGTGTTCTGCACGTACCCGCACGGCGTGGAGCGGTCGGATGCGGCCCGCTACATGCTTCTGCATCATTTTGGCGGGGTCTACGCCGACATCGACTGCGAATGCGTCGCGCCCTTCGCTCCGGTCATGAACGAGACCCGGATCGTGCTGTGCAAGGAGCCGGCTTCGCATTCGGCCGTCCAGCTGGAATTCCGCGGCCTGCCCTATCTCCTGTTCAACGGGACGATGGCGAGCCCGCCCCGTCATCCTTTCTGGCTGCATGTCTTGTCGATGATGCCCGGGCTCGCCGGCGCCAAGGACGTGCTCGACGCCACCGGCCCTTGCCTGCTGACCTCCGCCCAGCGCAATTACGGCGATCAGGCGGCCTTCGCCATTCATCCCTCCGGCCTGTTCACGCCGGTGACGTCGGCCGGCAGCGCCGAGCGCGAGGCCGACGACGACACGACAGCGCTTTCGATCCATCACTGGGCCGGCACCTGGTGGATCCCTGAGCCGCCGCCGAAATGGACCACCAAGCTTCGCAATCGAGCCTACCGGCTTTGGTATCAGCTGACGCGTGGCGCGTATCTCGATGAGGCCGTGGCGAAAGCGGGCGTCGACAAAGCGGTCCTGTCGGCGCTGCCGCCTTCAGGCAAAAATGTCGCCGTACTGGTGCCGCTTCGCGACGCCGCCGACCTCATCCAGCCATTTCTCGATGCGCTGGAGGGGCTCGACTACCCGAAGGAGAGGATCAAGCTGGTTTTCTGTGAGGGTGACAGCCTGGACGGGAGCTGGGAGCGGCTGCAGGCCGCGACGGCGGGATTAGCCGGCAAATATCGTGACATCGTCCTGCTGCAAAGGCGGGTCGGCACCAGCCTCGACCGGGCAAAACGGGCAAAGCCCAGAATGCAACGCGTCAGGCGGGGCGCGATCGCCAAGGTGCGAAATTACCTGATCGATCACGGGCTGAGCAAGGACGACGACTGGGCACTGTGGATCGACATCGACGTCTGGCGCTTTCCCGGCGATGCCCTCAACCGGCTGATCGCCACGGGACATCGCATCGCGGTGCCCAACTGCGTGAAGGTCGCCGGCGGCGGCAGTTTCGACCTCAACAGCTTCATCATAAGGCGGCAGACAAGGGATTATCGCTACTACCGCGATATCCGTGGCGGTCTCCACCAGCCTCCCGCGCAAACACCAAACCGGTATCATCTCAGCGATGTCAGGCATCTCGACATCATCGGCCTCGATGCGGTCGGCGGAACCATGCTCCTGGTCGATGCCGCCTTGCACCGCAGCGGCCTTCGCTTCCCCGAAATTCCCTACCGCGACCTGATCGAAACCGAAGCTTTTGGCGTGCTCGCCAACGATCTCGGCATTAGGCCGGTCGGCCTGCCTAAGCTGGAAATACTGCACGTGCCGTGGTGAGCCGGCAGCCGCCGAAGTTTCTTCCCTAAGGGTTCCAGATCGGCGATGGCCGCAGATGTCGCCAAGGCGTCAGTCATGCAACTCGCGCGATATCGGCGGACCGACAGAGTAGCCGGAGAATGTGACCTCGAAACCCTCGCGCTGCGGCGAACAGCACATCATGCCGACATCGACCGTCTTCGACACCGGGAAATAGGCGAGCCGCACCGGCTTCCAGTGACCGTCCGAAGCATCGAGATACTGGACGCGGATCGCCTCGGCGTGGCGGGTCAGGCGGATCCTGACGCCGCCCGGACCGGCCTGAATGGCCACCAGCGACCAGTCCGACGCGTCGTTGGTGACGACGACCGAGACATAGGCGAGGCCGTCCGTGTATTCGATGCCGGCCTTGATCCAGTGCGTTTCGCTCAGCCGGAGCATCAGCCCCGCCTGGTCGTAGAGCACCTTGTAGTCGCCCTTGACGGTGACTTCGGCGGTGAAATCGCCCTCGACCGGCCGATGCAGGAAATGGCCGTTGTCACGCCAGAAACCGTAGAAGGTCTCACGCCAGAAATCGGTCTCCTTGCCGGTGCGTGCATGGACGGTATCGCCGTCGATGGCGTGGTGCGGCGGCGGGTTGAGCCAGGTCAGGTCCTGCAATGCCATGGCGACGCGCCGATCCGTTTCTTGAGCTGCGTGACCGCTCGCCGGCCCGACCGGCCGGCGCCGACCACCTCGCGCCCGATCAGCCTGCAAACGTGTAGGCGGTCTTCACCGTGGTGTAGAACTCCATGGCATAGCGGCCCTGTTCGCGCGGGCCGAAACTCGAGCCCTTGCGGCCGCCGAAGGGAACGTGGAAGTCGACGCCCGCCGTCGGCAGATTGACCATCACCATGCCGGCTTCGGAGTTGCGCTTGAAGTGGGTGGCGTGCTTCAGGCTCGACGTGCAGATGCCCGACGTCAACCCGAAAGGCGTGTCGTTGGCGACGGCAAGCGCCTCGTCATAATCCTTGACGCGGATGACGCTGGCGACAGGGCCAAAGATCTCCTCGCGCGAAGAGCGCATGGCATTGGTGGCCTCGGTCAGCAGCGCCGGGCGCAGGAAGAAGCCCGGCGTCTTGCGGTCGAGCCGTTCGCCGCCGAAGGCGAGGGTCGCGCCTTCCCTGACACCGATGGCGATGTAGTCCTCGTCCTGCTTCAGCTGAGTGGCGTCGACGACGGGGCCGATCTGGGTCTGCGCGTCGAGCGCATCGCCGATGACCAGCTTGCCCATGCGGTCCTTGAGTGCGTCGACGAAACGATCGTGGATGGCGTCGGTCACGATCAGCCTGGACGAGGCCGTGCAGCGCTGGCCGGTCGAGAAGAAGGCGCCGTTGAGCGCGCAATCGACGGCGACCGCGAGATCGGCATCGTCGAGCACGACCAGCGGGTTCTTGCCGCCCATTTCGAGCTGGAACTTACGCATGTGCTCGACGCTGGCGGCGGCGACGCGTTTTCCCGTGCCGACCGAGCCGGTGAAGGTGATGGCGTTGACATCGGGGCTGTCGAGCATGGCCTGGCCGACCACCGAGCCCTTGCCCATGACGAGGTTGAGCACGCCCTTGGGCAGGCCGGCGCGATGCAGGATGTCGACGATGGACCAGGCGCTTTCGGGAACGAGTTCCGCCGGCTTGAAGACGATGGTGTTGCCGTGGGCCAAAGCGGGCGCGATCTTCCAGGCCGGAATGGCGATCGGGAAATTCCAAGGCGTGATGATGCCGACCACGCCGACCGCTTCGCGGGTGATCTCGACGCCGACGCCCGGGCGCACGCTTGGCACCATTTCTCCGGACAGGCGCAATGTCTCGCCGGCGAAGAAATCGAATATCTGGGCGGCGCGAATGGTCTCGCCAATGCCTTCGGCCAGCGTCTTGCCCTCCTCGCGCGCCAGATTGCGGCCGATCTCGTCCTTGCGGGCCATGATCTCGTCCGCGGTCTTCTTCAGCACCGCATGGCGTGCCAGCGGACCGGAACGGGACCATGCCGGAAACGCCGCCTTGGCCGCGGCGATTGCCTGGCCGGCCTGTTCGACGCCAGCCGAGGCATATTCGCCGACCACATCGCCGGTATCCGAGGGGTTGATGTTGCGGGAGCCGGCGTCGCCGACCCACTCGCCATCGATGAGGTTCTTGCGAAATACGTTCATGATCTTGCCTTCCTTGCCTTGGCTGCTGGCTTGGCTGCTGGCCGCGCGGCGGCATCCGTCTGAATTGGTATTTGCCAGACAATTGCCTTGCGGGAAAGCACGCACTGGCCGATGCGCCGCGACAAAAATCCTCAGGCTTGCCTGCGCCGATGGTGTGGCGCTTTTTCGACAACGACCCGGCTAACATCCGCGGGGCGCCATCCGGGCCAAGACGAATCGGCCCTGTACAGAAGTGTCCACGATCTTGATTTGCCCGATGCGGCGTGTCATGCGTCGTGCCGATGGCGGCACTCGAAACGACGATCCAGCGCACCGGCGCCACCGGCAACGTCAAGGCCACTCGTGAAGACTGGCTGAAGCTTGCGCTTGAAACACTGATCTCTGATGGTGTCGAGCGGGTCCGCGTGCTGACGCTGGGCCAGCAGCTCGACGTCTCGCGCTCGAGCTTCTACTGGTATTTCAAGAGCCGGCAGGATCTGCTCGACCAACTGCTGGATCATTGGCGGCAGACCAACACGAAATTCATCGTCGAGCGCGCCAGGCGACCTTCCGCCACCGTGGTCCGCGGGGTGATGAGCATCTTCGAATGCTGGGTCGACGAAAGGCTTTTCGATCCCCGGCTGGATTTCGCGATCCGGGCCTGGGCGCGCCGTTCGCCGGCAATCCGGCGCGCGCTCGACGAAGCCGACGAGGAACGCGTCAACGCCATCCGCGACATGTTCATGCGCCATGGTTATGACGAGGAGGACGCATTCGTTCGTGCCCGCATCCTCTACTTCATGCAGATCGGCTATTACTCGCTCGAACTCGACGAGCCGATGAGCAGCCGTTTGCCTCACGTCGCTTCGTACCTCCGCAGCTTTACCGGCCAGGAACCCACGACCAAGGACGTCGAGGATTTCTCGCGCTATGTGGTGGAGACGATGGCACGCAAAGGTTAGCACCAGCCGTCGTGCGATACCGAACTAGACATATATGTACAATGCCACTACGCTTCCCTGAGAAATCAGGCTTGTCCGCCGCACCATGACCAGACGCTATTCCGCGTTATCGCTCTTCAAGGAAGGTCTGGCTGGGCAGATCGGCTGGAAGCAGGCCTGGCGCTCGCCCGAGCCGAAGCCGGCCTATGATGCGATCGTCATCGGCGGCGGCGGACACGGGCTGGCGACAGCCTATTACCTGGCCAAGAACCACAACGTCGCCCGAGTGGCCGTGCTGGAAAAAAGCTGGATCGGCGGCGGCAACACCGGTCGAAGCAAGCTGCGTATCCATGTCGACCGCGGTCTTGCCGCCTATCTCTGGACGTGGATGGAGCAGGCCACGTCGCGGCCGGAAGCTAGAGCATGAACGACCAGAACAGGCAGGCCAGCATCGCGGCGGCGAAGACCACGAAGAACAGGCTGCGCAGCAGCACGTTGCGGCGCAGCTCGTTCATGACGAAGTGACAGCCGATGACGACCACGGCAAACAGGAACCGCCAGTTCAATAATGCCAGCAGGGCGCTGCCCTGGCCGAAGGCCCATCTTGCAAGAAGGCCGCCGACAATGGTGGCAAGCAGCACGATCACTGTCCAGAAGATCGCGTCGGCGGCATGGGTCAGCACGATGCTGGCCGCACGGATCGGCAGGATCATCATCAGCAGCGCGGTGAAGAAGTAGACGGCGGCCAGCGGAATGAACGTCCCGGCATCGGCAATGCCGTCGAGATGCCTGACGCCGATCGCCCCATAGGGATAGCCGTGCCTGGCCACAGCTAGGCTCAACGCCATGAGCAAGGCGGTCAGCACAGCGACCAGCGCGAAGGATATGAGGGCTTTGCTCATGATGTTCCTGTCCCAGACGAATCAGACAGGAACGTTGTAGCCGGCGGTCGTAAACTGCGGGTAAGCGAGCTTACCCGGGACGCCGATTTCGACCTCTGCGCAAGCCGATGACGAGCGGCTATTCGGCGGCGACCCTGCCCGCCGAGCGGTTCGCCAGCACGAAGCCGATCTCGTCCACGGCCTGCGCGGCGCGCTTCAGGATCGCCTCGGAGCGCAGCACGCCNTCGCCAGCACGAAGCCGATCTCGTCCACGGCCTGCGCGGCGCGCTTCAGGATCGCCTCGGAGCGCAGCACGCCGTCGGTGAAATCCTTGTCGGTGGCGTATACGGCGGTCGGCAGGGTGAAGGCCTCGAAGAAGCCGAACAGCGGCCGCAGCTGGTGTTCGACGATCAAGGCGTGGCGCTCGCCGCCGCCGGTCGCGGTCAGAAGGATGGGCTTGCCGCGCAACGCGGCCGGATCGATGAGGTCGAAGAAGTGCTTGAACAGGCCGGTATAGCTGCCCTTGTAGGTCGGCGAACCGACCACCAGCACATCCGCGGAGAGGATCTGGGCCAGGATCGGTTGCGCCTGGCTGTCGAGGTCGCGTGCCCACCTTGCCGTGCCCAGCGATGGGCCGACATCCTCGATGTCATAGGTGCTGGCCGACAGGCCGTGGCGCGCGGCAATGTCCCTGGTGACGAAATCGACGAAGGCACGTGTCTTCGACGGCCGGGTGATGTTGCCGGAAAAGCCGACGACTGTTGGATTTGACATGGCGGTGGGCCTCTTGATGGTCGAAGTTTTTACTAAAGCGAGCTTTCGCCCGCCGATGGAAATCAGCTCCAGGCGTGCAGAGGCGGACTTTCGCCGTTGAGAAAATATTTGCCGAGGATCGAATATTTCCAGCGCACCGGATCGTGCAGCGTGTGCGTGCGGGCGTTGCGCCAATGCCGGTCGAGATTGTGCTCGGCCAGGGTCGAGCGCGTGCCCGCCAGCTCGAACAGCTTGTTCGTCGCGGCGATGGCGATCTCGGTCGACAGGATCTTGGCCTCGGCGGTGACGATCTGCGCATGCGCGACCGTCTCGGCGGTCGGCTCGATCACGGCCCGGTCGATTGCATGGCCGGCCTTTTCGAGCAGCGCCTGTGCCGCGTGCAGACGCAGCGTCAGATCGCCGATCGCCTGGATGGTGTAGGGATCGTCCCAGGCATTGTCGACGCCGCTGTCGATCCAGGCGCGGCTCCTGGTCCTGACGAAGTGAACCGTCTCGCCGATCGCCGCCTGGGCGATGCCGGTGTCCACCGCGACCTGGATGATCTGGAAGATGGCGCCGTCGGCGGTCGGCTTGTCGTAGCCCTTGTAGCCGGGCACCAGATGCGTTTTCGGCACCTTTACGTTGTCGATGATGACGGTGCCGGAAAGCGTCGTGCGCTGGCCGAAGCTCGACCAGTCATCGATGACCGTCAGGCCGGGCGCACCACGGTCGGCGATCGCATACCAGGCGCGGCCCTCGTCATCGAGCGCCACGATCGGCACCAGATGCGCAAGCAGCGCGCCGGAGGAATAGAATTTGCGGCCATTGACGACGACATGGTCGCCGGCATCGGTAAAGCGGGTCTCGAAATCGGCAGCACGCTTGGAACCGAACTCCGAGAAGGCGTTGCCGAACCGCGTGCCTTTCAACGCCTCACCGAAGAGCCGTTTCTGCTGTTCGGCGTCCGACACGGTGCGGATGGCGGCAATGACACCGAGATGGTTTTGAGCCACCTGGCCGATGGAGGAATCCGCCGCCGAGATGATCTCGATCACCTTGGCCAAGGTCGCGTAGGATACTTCCGGCCCGCCGAATGCCCTGGGCACATTGATGGACCACAGGCCGCTTTGCGAGAAGGCGTCGAGTTCGGCAACCGGCCAGATCCGCTCGCGGTCACGCCTCGACGACTCCTTGGCGAATTCGGCGGCGAGCGCGTGGGCGATGGCGATGGCTTCGGCGTCATCCTTGATGATGTGGGCCGGCGCCGACGGCCTTGCGACGGGCGGCACGGCGGCGGAGGCATGGTCTGTCTTGACGGTCGAGACGGTCATTTCACTGCTCCTTCGAATTTCGTTTCAGGCGACGGCATGGAGATGGGCTGGTTTGGCAGCCGGTGACGGCTGTTGCCCGGGGGTCGATTGACCGAGATAGAAGGCGCGCACATCCTCGCGCTGGCGAAGCTCTGCAGCCGGGCCGGAGAGGACGGAGACACCGTTTTCGAGCACCGTGGCGTGGTCGGCATATCTCAGCGCGACCGCGGAATTCTGCTCGGCCACCAGGATCGACAGGCCGGTCTCGCGATTGAGTTTTCTCAGGGTCTGGAAAATGTCCTGGACGATGAGCGGGGCAAGCCCCATCGACGGTTCGTCGAGGACCAGCAGGCGCGGCCGCGACATCAGCGCCCGGCCAATCGCGGTCATCTGCTGCTCGCCGCCGGAGGTCAGTCCGGACAGTGTCCGGCGCTTTTCCCTGAGGCGGGGGAAATAGCCGTAGATGCGTTCGAGGTCGACGTTGATTTCGGCGCGACGACCGCTGCGGCCGATGCCGCCGGCAACCAGGTTTTCCTCGACGGTGAGGCTCTTGAAGCAGTGGCGGCCTTCGAGCACCGGCACCAGGCCGGCGCGCACCAGATCTCCCGGCTTGCGGCGCGAGACATCCGAACCGTCATAGCGGATGGTGCCGGCGTTGACCTGGCCGCGCTCGGCCGGCAGCAGGTTCGAGACCGCCTTCAGCGTGGTGGTCTTGCCAGCACCATTGGCGCCGAGCAGCGCCCGGATCTCGCCGCGCCTGATCTCGAAGCTGACGCCGTGCAGCGCCGTGACGGCGTGGTTGTAGGTCGCGTGGACCGCATTCACGGCAAGAATGACGTCATTGTCCGGCATGGGCTCTTCTTCCCTGGTCCGCAGAGCGAAAGCGGCCGGCGCCACGGAAACCCGTCCGCGGCGCCCGGCACTGGCTGATCAGTTGGTGGTCACGGCATTGGCATCATCGGCGGTGCGCAGCTTGATACCCTTCTCGGCGGCATAGGCCTCGGCCGACTTCTCGATGATGGGCCGCAGCAGCGCCCAGTCCGGCGCGATCCAGTCGGAGACCACGTTCCATTTCTTGCCGTCCCACTGCTGGAAGGTCACGTAGCCCTCACCTTCATGATTGTCCCAGCTGACATTGATCGAATGGAACAGATCCTTGGCGCCGAGCGCCTCGACCTTGGCCGGATCGAGCTTGAGATGTTCGAAGCCCCAGCGGACCTCGTCGCCGGTCAGCGTGCGGTGGCCGAACTTCTCCTGCGCGACGCGGATCGCCTCGACATTCAGTATGCCGTTGACGATGCCGAGATTGTGGTAGACCGAGCCGATGCGCGACTTATCTTCAAGATTGCCCTTGCCTGCGTCGTAGACCGTCTTCACGATCTCCTGCACCACCGGGTAGCTGTTGCCGGAGGCCTGGGTGGTGATGGCGGTGTAGCCCTTGGCGGCGTCGCCGGCGGGGATGACATCCTCTTCCGAATTCGACCAGACATTGCCGACGATGTGGTCGACGGGATAGCCGACCTTGACCGCCGTCTTCAGCGCCACCGGGTTCATCACGCCCCAGCCGCGCAGGACGACGAAGTCCGGCTTGGCGCGGCGGATCGTCAGCCATTGCGACTGCTGCTCGTTGCCGGGATGCGGCACCTCGATCTGCTGGACGGTGAAGCCGTATTTCTGGGCCAGCAATTCATAGATCGGGATGGTCTCCTTGCCGTAGGGCGAGCCATGGTAGAGCACGACGATCTTCTTGCCCTTCAGCTTGTCGATGCCGCCCTCCTTGGAGGCGATGTAGTTCACGATCCCCGACGTCTCGCTGTAGGGATTAAGCAGCAGCGGGAAGACATAGGGGAAAACGCGCCCGTCGGTGGAATCGGTGCGGCCGTGGTTGACCGTGATCAGCGGCACCTTGTCGGCGGTGATGCGGTCGATCATGGCATAGGCGATGCCGACCGAGAGCGGGTTCCAGGCGGCGGCACCGGCATGGCTCTTCTGTCGCTCGTAGCATTCGACGCCGCGCTCGACCTCGTACTGGGTTTCGCATTCGTCCCAGGTCAGCTTGACGCCGTTGACGCCGCCGTCGCGGATGTTGATGAGGTTGAGATAGTCGATGAAGCCGCCGAAGAAGCCGGTGCCGCCAGCCGCGTAAGGCCCGACGCGATAGCTCTGCAGCGGGAAATATTGGTCGTCGGCGTGAGCTGATGGCAAGGCCACCGACACGATCATCGCGGCGGACAGCGCCGCCGCCTTGATTGTGCTGAGAAAATTCATGGGTTGGGTACTCCCGGTATGGCCGTCCTTGGTTCGGCCTCTGGTTCATTTCCAAATGCGATTGATGTCGATGATGGAGCTCAGCTCGTCTGCCAGGCGAACAGGAGCCGTCTTCGGAGCCTGTCCCACAGGGCCACCAGCCCGTCGGGTTCAAGGATCAGAAACAGGATGATGAGCGCGCCCAGCACGATGCGCTGGCTCATGTCGAGCACGCCGGAATCGAAGACATCGCCGAGCAGGAAGCCGCCGATGCGGGACAGCGCGAGCGGGAAGACCACGATGAGGGCGGCGCCGAAGAACGCGCCACGGATCGACGCCAGCCCGCCGATGATGATGATGAACAGGATCTGGAAGGATCGGTCGAGATCGAAGCCGTCCGGCTCGACGGTTCTGAGATAGGCGAAGGCCCAGACGACACCGGCAACACCGATGATGAAGGACGAGATGGCGAAGGCCAGAAGCTTGGTCCTCAACACCGGGATGCCGATGATGCGGGCGGCGGTTTCATTGTCGCGGATGGCGATGAAATTGCGCCCGGTCTGCGACGAGACCAGCCGGTGGGCAAAGAAGGTCAGCATGGCGACGATGGTCAGCGCAAACAGATAGCGGCCGACGGCGCCGTCGAGCGCGAAGCCTGAAATCGAAAGCCTTGGCGCGTCGATGACGCCCGATGCCGAATTGTTGGAGAACCAGCTGAACTTGGTCAGCGCCCATTGCACGAAGAACTGCGCGGCAAGCGTCGAGACGGCGAGATAGAAGCCCCTCAGCCGCAGGCTCGGCAGGCCGAAGACGATGCCGATCGCCGCGGCGGCGAGGCCGGCCAGAACAATGCTGCCGATCAACGGCAGGCCTTCGACGCGCAAGTTGAAATTATAGGCGGCGAAGGCGCCGGCCGCCATGAAGGCAGCACTGCCAAGCGACACCTGGCCGGCATAGCCGGTAAGAATGTTCAAGCCGACGCCGGCGAGGCTGAGCGCCAGGAACGGCAGCAGGATCGCTTCGAACAGATAGCTCGAGCCGATCAGCGGCACGACGCCATAGGCGAAGGCGAGCAGCAGGACAGGCGCGAGCCATTTCGGCAGCACCGGCGTGGACGGAAAATCGCTCGCTATCGCGGTCATCGCTCAGACCCTTTCGACGAGCTTCTGGCCGAACAGGCCGGAAGGGCGGATCAAGAGGAAGACGAGCGCGACGACATAGGCGAACCAGCNACCAGCTCTCGATGCCGCCGCCGAAATAGTCGCCGATATAGACCTCGGCGAGCTTTTCGCTGGCACCGATCAACAGCCCGCCGACGATGGCGCCGAGGATGGAATCGAAACCGCCGAGCACCAGCACAGGTAGCGCCTTGAGCACCACCAGCGACAGCGAGAACTGCACGCCGAGGCGGGCGCCCCAGAGCAGTCCCGCCACCAATGCGACCAGGCCGGCGGCCGCCCAGACGGTCGCCCAGATCAGCGGCAGCCGCAGACCAACCGCAAGCGCGGCGAACTGGTCGTCGGCGACGGCGCGGAACGAGAGGCCGATGCGGGTGTAGCGGAAGAACAGCGACAACAGCAGAACCATGCCGGCGGCAACCACTGCGGCGAAGATATCGAACTGGCTGATCAGCACGCCGCCGACTTCCAGCGGCACGTCCTCGATGCCGAGATCAAGGCCGTGGACTTGCGTGCCCCAGATCAATTGGGCGGCACCCTCGATGATGTAGGACAGGCCGAGCGTGGCCATGAACAAAGTGATCGGCGGCTTGTTGGTGAGCGGCCTGAGCACCGTGCGTTCGATGGCGATGCCGATCGCCACCATGATGGCGAAGGTGGCGACCAGGGCCAACGCGAACGGGATGCCGCGTTCGACGAGGCTAACGAAGGTGAGTGCCGCGAACAGGAGCAGCGCGCCCTGCGCGAAATTGAGCACGCCCGAGGTCTTGTAGATCAGCACGAAGCCGATCGCGACCAGCGAATACATGACGCCGGAGAGCAGGCCGCCGACGAGCACTTCGATGAAGAACTGATAATCGAAGTCGGCGATCATATGCCTGCCCCGTCCTCATTGTCGGAGGCGACGCCGAGATAGGCATCGATGACACGCTGGTCGTTCCTGACTTCGTCAGGCGTGCCGTCGGCGATCTTGCGGCCGTAGTCGAGAACGGCGATCCGATCGGACAGGCCCATGACGACGCCGACATCGTGTTCGATCAGAACGACGGTGGTGGCGAAACGATCGCGCGCGGCGCGGACGAAACCCGCCATCTCGCTTTTCTCGCCTGATGTCATGCCGGCCATCGGTTCGTCGAGCAGAAGCAGGCGCGGTTGCGCGACCAGTGCGCGGGCCAATTCGACGCGCTTCTGCAGCCCGTATGGCAGCGTGCCGACAAGGCGATCGCGAACGGCGGTGAGGTCGAGGAATTCGAGAACCTGGTCGGCGCGGCCGCGTGTTTCACGCTGCTCGCCGCGCGAGCGGCCAATGCCGAGCACCTGGCCGGCAAAATTGGAGCGGACCTTGTAGGCAAGGCCGGACGCGACATTGTCGAGGACGCTGAGGCCTTTGAACAAGGCCAGGTTCTGGAAGGTCCTGGCGACGCCGAGACGCGCCAGCCGCTGCGTCGGCACATGGGCATGGCTGACGCCGTCGAGCAGGACATGGCCGCGATCCGGCCGGTAGACGCCGCTGATGACGTTGATCAGCGAGCTCTTGCCGGCGCCGTTCGGCCCGATGATGGCGCGGATCTCGCCGGGTTGCACCGACAGGTCGATATCGGCCAATGCCACGACGCCGCCGAACGACAGGCCGATAGCTTTCAGTGAAAGCAGCGGAGAGTCGGCACCCGAAACGGACCCCGCCGGCTCGACGCGACCCGCGGACGGCAGCGCCGGCTGGAGCGCTGACGGCAAGCCGCGCGCGAAAATTTCCGGCGCGTAGACCGAAGCCTCCATCATTCCAAGGGCATAGCTGGCCAATGGCATTTCCAAGGTCCTCGATTGCGCCCTAGGCGCGCGAATTCTCGATGCCGCCCGAAGAGATCGAGCGCGCCTGAAAAACCTTTATCGTGCGTTGGCCGGAGCTTGTCCGGCCAGCTTGCGGGATGACTATTCTGCCGCCAGTGACGCTGCCTGTTCGGCGTCTTCCAGCTCGCGGACGAGCGGGATGACATGCTTGCCGAAATACTCGACCTCCTCCTGGAAATGCAGGAAGCCGAGCAGGATGAGATCGGCGCCGGCGCGCTTCAGGTCGACGATGCGCTCCGCGACCTGCCTCGGCGTGCCGATCAGGTTCGAGCGGAAGCCGTCATTGTACTGGACCAGATCGTCGAAGGAGGATTTCGCCCAATTGCCCTCGCCTTCCGGCGAGGCCTTGCCGGCATTCTTGACCTCGTGGCCAAAGGCATTGACCGCTTCGGGGTTGGCCTTGGCAATGATTTCGGCAAGCACCGCCTTGGCTTCATCCTCGGTTTCGCGGACGACGGCGAAGGCGTTGACGCCGACCTTGACCGAATGATTGCTGGCCTTCGCCTTGGTCCTGAGGTCATCGACCTGCTTGGCGATCTCGGCCGGCGTGTTGCCGTTGGTGAAGTACCAGTCAGAGACACGCGATGCCATGTCGCGCGCGGCGCGCGATGAGCCGCCTTGGAAGATTTCGGGCAGCGGCTGCGGCGGTTTCGGCTTCAGCGAATATTCGTTGAAGCGATAGAAATCGCCGCGGAAGGTGAAACTGTCTTCGGTCCATATTCCGCGCAGCGCGCGGATGAACTCCTCCGAGCGGCGATAGCGCTCGTCATGGTCGAGCCAGTGCTCGCCGATGGCGTGAAACTCGCCACGGAACCAGCCGGAGACGAGGTTGATGGCAACACGGCCATTGGTCAGATAGCTGATGGTGGCGATCTGCTTGGCTGCCAGCGCCGGATTCCACGGGCCGGGCAGGATCGCGGCGATGACCTTCAGCGTCGTGGTGGCTGCGAGCAGGTCATGGCTGAACGCTACCGATTCGTGCTGTTCGTCGGCGCCGTAGCCGGCGGTGAAACGAATCTGGCTGAGCGCATAGTCGAAGCCGGCCTTCTCGGCGATCTGCGCCAGCTTGCGATTGTATTCGGCCGAATGGTTGGTGCGCTGCTCGATGTTGGAGATCACCAGGCCGCCCGAAACATTGGGCACCCAATAAGCGAATTTGAGCGCGTCGGTGTCTGCGTGTGCCATGAACTGTCTCCCATTCAGGCGGTGTCGTTGATCGATCCGGCGGCGCCGGCCTTCTCTAATATTTATTATGTTTATGGAATTTATATACAAAGAAGCATTTTCCGTTTTTGGACCCTTTCTGGAACAGAAATACCAATTTGCCCGTCGAACCGGCTTCCGGCCGTCAGCGGGCCTCGGCAACGCTGTGCGCATCGACGCCGATCGTCTCGGCTGACGGGACCGTGTCCAGCAGCCTTGCGATCTCCCTGGCGACCGTCTGGGCATGACGGGCCACCTCAGGCAGGCCCATGAGCTCGCCAAACGTGCCCCTGGCCAGCGGGCCGGCAACGAAAAGCGTGGCGATCGCCCTGTCATCCCGGCCGATGGCGCGGCTATCGGGGCTGGTCTCGATACCCAGCCCGTATGCGTCAGCCCTGATCAGCCCGGCTTCGGCCAAGGAGCGCAGCGCCGGGTTGAGCCGAAGGGCTTGCCCATGCGCCGGGCCAGTCGTGTTGATGACCGCATCGAAGCGCACCGTCTCGATCCCTGTCTGTCCGCGCCGCTGGAAGCTGACCGCCGGGCCATCATCCTCATGGTTCGAGGCGACAAGCCTGGCGGCAACAGTTTCGTAGGTGCCGGCGGCCTGACGGCGATCCAGCACCGCCGCCACCTGCGGTGCGATCCTGAAGCGATGCACGTCCCAGAACACGCGCAACTGGCGGACCAGCCTTGCCCGCTCGCGCGGTGCAAGTGCTGCCCACAGCACCGGTCCCCGCAGCCGCAATTGGTCGAAGACCGACTGCCAGTTGACATTGGCGGCTCGCGCCGCCGCCAGCGTGGCGCGAATAGTCTTCAGCAGGCCAAGCGCCGTTGCGGCCGGCGATGACGCAAAGTCGCCGAAGGGCTCGCCCCTGACGTCAGGATGGCCGCGCGAGCGCAACCCGCGGCGCGACAACGCCAGGATGCGGCCGCGATGGCCGCGGCGATCGAGTTCGGCCACCATGTCGGCCGAGCTCAATCCGGAACCGACAATCAGCACCGATGCTTCCTGTCCGATATGGGCAAGAGCGGAAGCGGCGTATGGGTCGGCGACGAAACCCGGCGCTTCGGCCAGGGAGGCCAGCGCGGCCGGAATTCCAGGCGGCAGATGCGTCGCCGCCAGAACGACAATGTCGGCTGCGACCGGGCCGCCGGAAGTGTGCACGGACCAGCCAGCGCCATCCGCGTCACGGGTCACGCGCGTGGCAAGACCTTGGACATGACGGACCACGCCCGAACCGAGCCAGGGCGCCAGATGCTCGGCGACGTAGCGGCCGAACATGCGCCGGCGCGGATAGGCGTCGCCATTCTTCCAGATGGCGTCGGTATCGCGCTCGAGTTCGCCACTGCCGGTCAACCAGCGTGCGAAGTGCTGCGGATCGTCCGGAGCCATGCTCATCCTGATCGCCGGGACATTGACCCGATGCGCCGGCTCCGCGCCGGAATAGGCAAGGCCTCCGCCGAGCGCCGGGCGCGGCTCGATCACGGAAATCGACAGACGTTCGAACAAGGGCAATTGCGCCAGATGCCAGGCGACCGCAGCGCCGGAGAAGCCGCCGCCGATGATGGCGACGCGCAGCCGGCGGGATTGGGGCAGCGCGTTCACGAGGCGCTGGCGAGCGACTTCGGGCGGTGGTCGCCGGCAATGGTTTCGCCGAAGGGCCCGGTGTTGACGGATGAGCCGGCCGATTTGACCGGGTGATCGGTTGGCAGTTTCGGCAGCACCAGTTCGCCGAAACGATAGGCTTCTTCAAGATGCGGGTAGCCGGACAGGATGAAGGTGTCGATGCCGAGGCGCCGATATTCGTCGATCCGCTCGGCAATCGTGTCCGGGTCGCCGACAAGGGCGGTTCCGGCGCCGCCGCGCACCAGGCCGACGCCGGCCCACAGGTTGGGCGCGATCTCGAGCCTGTCGCGGCTGCCGCCATGCAGCGCGCTCATGCGCGCCTGGCCGACCGAATCCATGCGGGCAAACACCTTCTGCGCCGAAGCGATCGTCGCATCGTCGAGCCGGCTGATCAGGCTGTCCGCCGCGGCCCAGGCCTGCTCGGTCGTCTCGCGGGCAATGACATGCAGGCGAATGCCGAAGGAGAGCTTGCGGCCGGCCTTTTCGGCCAGTTCGCGCACGGCGTACAGCTTGCGCTCGATATCGGCCGGCGGTTCGCCCCAGGTCAGATATTTGTCGATCTCCTGCGCCGCCATCACGGAGCCGGCATCGGACGAGCCGCCGAAATAGAGCGGCGGATATGGCGTCTGCACCGGCGGGAACAGCAGGCGGCCATCCTCGATGCGGAAATGCTTGCCCTGATGCTCGACCGTCTCGCCGCTCAGCACGCGCTTGTAGATGCGCAGGAATTCCTGCGTCACCTCGTAGCGTTCGGCATGCGAGAGAAAGATGCCGTCGCCCTTGTTCTCCAGCGGATCGCCGCCGGTGACGACGTTGATCAGCAGGCGGCCGTTGGAGATGCGGTCGAGCGTGGCGGTCATGCGCGCGGCGAGCGTCGGCGACTGCAGGCCGGGCCGCACGGCGACGAGAAAACGCAGCCGCTCGGTAAGCGGCGCCAGCGCCGAGGCGATCACCCAGGAATCCTCGCAGGCCCGGCCGGTCGGCAACAGCACGCCGTAATAGCCCAGCGTGTCGGCGGCCTTGGCCACTTGCGTCAGATAGGGCAGGTCGACGGCCCTGCCGCCTTCCGTCGTGCCGAGGTAGCGGCTGTCGCCATGCGTCGGCAGAAACCAGAGCACCTTGATGCGGTCGGGGACATCGGCGGTCATGGCCTGCTTCCCACGCGCGGGCGACGGCGGCAGCCCGGCAATCGGCCAAGGCCCGCCGCGAAGGCTCGACGATGGCGAGACCAGTCTCATTGGGCCGCATCGCCGGCGCGCGATCATGTATCGGGACGGCGGTGCAGGCGCCGAACAGCCGCTTGCCGTAGCAGATCAAGTTCTCGATGCCCTGCATGACGAAAACCGCCGCCGGCCGGCATTTTGGCATACTCGACCTCGGCTACCGCTTCGTTTCCGGCGTGGAACGCCTCCCAGGCACGCACGGCATAGTCGACACAATCAGGCGCCAGGATCATGCCACGGCAGCCGATCCGAAAATTGTCGATCAGTTCCAGCCCGCCACGCCCGTTGAAAACGGGAAGCCGGTCCTCGGTGCGCTCGATCAAGCCGGCAATGTCGGTGACTGGCCCCTCGCCCTTGATCAGCCTGATGATGGCACGCATCCTGGTCAAGGAGCTCGAGCCCTACCGGTTGATGTTCATCGAGGAGCCGTGCTCAGCGAAAACCGCGAAGCGCTGAAGGAGATCGCCGCGCTTGGCTTGACCCCGATCGCGCTCGGCGAACGGCTCTACAGCCGCTGGGACTTCAAGTCGGTATTCGAGCAAGGCGTCGTCGACATCATCCAGCCTGACCTGTCGGACGCCGGCGGTATCACCGAATGCCGCAAGATCGCGGCGATGGCCGAGCCCTACGACGTGGCGGTGGCGCCGCGCTGCCCGCTGGGGCCGATCGCGCTCGCCGCCTGCCTGCAGCTCAACACGGTCAGCTACAGTTGCTTCATCCAGGAGCAGAGCCTCGGCATCCATTACGACGCCGGCAACGACCTGCTCGACTATGCCGCCAACAAGGACGTCTTTCGCTACGAGGACGGCTATGTCGCCATTCCCGACGGTCCGGGCCTGGGCGTCGAGATCGACGAAGAGTATGTCAAGGAGCGCGCCAAGGAAGGCCATCGCTGACGCAATCCGATCTGGCGCCACAAGGACGGCTCCTTCGCCGAGTGGTGAAGAGATAGATCGCCGGTCTCGGCAGGTCAGCTATTTCTTTGCAATCGCTAATTTAAGGCCTATGCTTGGGGATCGGCCGCCAGTTCTTCGGATGCGTCCGACAGTGAGAGGTGCGTGCTCTTGCCCGTATGGGAGAGAGCCTTGCCCCAATCCCTCTTTCGCAACCAGGTGCTGAAGGCCCTCTCCTCGCAGGACTTCGCGCTTTTGCGGCCATCGCTGCGTCACGTCGAACTGGACATCAAGGACCAGTTGGAGGTCGCGCATCAGCCGATCAAGAACGTATATTTTCCCGAGAGGGGCATCGCGTCGGTGGTCGCCACCATGACCGGCGGGCGGCAAAGTGAAGTCGGCATTATCGGCTATGACGGGATGACAGGAATTGCCGTCATTCTCGGACAGGAAAGCACTGCCAACGAGACCTATATCCAGGTCGCGGGCAATGGCTGGCGCCTGCCGGTTGAAAACCTTCGCCCTGCGATTGCGGAAAGCCCGTCGCTTCGCACGTCAGTGCTGGACTATGCCCACGCATTCCTTGTGCAATCGTCGCGAACGGCACTGGTCAATGGTCATTCGAAAATCGAGGAACGCCTGGCCCGTTGGCTGCTGATGATCCATGACCGCGCCGAAGGAGACAAGATCTACCTGACGCATGAATTTCTGGCGACCATGCTCGGCGCCCACCGTCCCGGGGTCACCACGGCCCTGCAAATGCTTGAATATCGAGGACTGGTGCACGCCAAGCGCGGCGAGATAACGATCGTCGACCGCGCCGGATTGATAAAGCTCACACACGGTGCTTACGGCGAGGAGGAGCAGCGCTATTTCGGCCTGGCCGCAGCCTGAAGCATGCCCAAAAGCATATGCAGTTTTGGGCGGTTCGCAGCGACTGTCCGCTATCGGACATAGGCTTGAAGGCGGTTGAATTCGTGCCATAAAGTCGGGTTGGTCAGGGTTTTCAGGGAGGAATTCTTCATGACCAATTCGTTTCGCACCATCACTGTTGAAAAAGCCGCCGAAGCCTATGTCCTTTCCAGGGGAAGGACCCGCTTTCTCTCCATCGCACAGGCGATCCTTGCCATCCGAACACTGATGCCGGCATGCAAGGCCACCGACCGCGAGTTGGAGGAATTGGTGGCGGCCGCATCCTTCGTTCATGGCGTGCCCGTCGCCTTCGACGCAAGAAGGGCCAAAGCACCACGGCTCCATTCGTAGGCCCGTTGATGTCCGCGCCCGTGGAGACGCCAACCTTGTCGGACGTCCGACTGGCGATCGTCCGGCACCTGATCGACAATGTCGAGAGCACGAGCATTTCGATATCCGAGGTGAACCGCGCCGTGAGGCGCGTGTTTCCGCTTTGCGAACTTACCGATTGGGAACTTGACGATCTCATTGCGCGAAGCGCGATCGGCGCTGGATTTGCGATCGATTTCGATGCGGGAGGATCCTGGCCGGATCGGAAACCGATCGGAAAATCAGCGGCCTAGAAGGTGACTGGTGGAGCCAATCGGAATCGAACCGACGACCTCTTGAATGCCATTCAAGCGCTCTCCCAACTGAGCTATGGCCCCACTTCCGGAGTCAACCGGCGCCGTTGCCGGCGAAGAGATCCGGCGCGGGTTGGAACACCGCGCCGTTAGTGCAGGCGGCTTCTAACCCCGCCTTTCCCAGATATCAAGCCTTGAGTTCCGGCTTTTTGTTCACAGGCCGAGAAAGCCTGCAAACACTTGCATTCCAGGCCGATCAGACCTCGTCGTCGTCGTCGCCGACGCCGATCATGTCGGCGACGTCGTCGTCTTCTTCCTCTTCGTCGGCAAGGAAGGTGTCATCCTCGTCGTCGCCCAGCTCGACATCCTCATCGTCGCCGAGATCGGGCAGATCGTCGCCCTTGGCGTCCTCGTCAGCCTCTTCGAGCGAGACGACTTCAACGCCCTCTTCGTCCTCGGCGTCCACTTCCTTCTCGGCCACTTCCTCTTCCTCTTCGAGGGCGGCGATCTTGCCTTCCTCGAAATAGGAACGCGGATAGGTCTTGCCCGTATAGGGCGAGACGATCGGGTCCTTGTTCAGGTCGTAGAATTTTCGACCCGTCTCAGGGTCGATACGCTTTGTGCCAAGTTCGTTTTTTGCCACGGCAAGCCTCGTCAATAAAAGAGTGGTCCCCTTAACCACAGTTTGGGGCGCTGTCAAAGCGAAAAGCCGGCGTCACAAAACCAAGTCCTGAAAGGCCTCGCGCCAAGTGACGGCCATGGGGATGACCATTTCGCCCCGCCGTGATACGAGACCGCCGCAACAAATGAAAAGCGCCGGCCCGCCGGCACTGCGTCCAGGGAAATTCCATGTCTCACGCCGCCGCTGCCAAGCCGGCCACCGCCCGCAAATCGTCAGCCCTTTCCGGCACCGCACGGGTGCCGGGAGACAAATCGATTTCGCACCGCTCCTTCATGTTCGGCGGCCTCGCCTCCGGTGAGACCCGCATCACCGGCCTGCTCGAAGGCGAGGACGTGATGCGCACCGGTGCGGCCATGAAGGCAATGGGCGCGCATATCGAAAAGCGCGGCACCGAGTGGGTGATCCGCGGCACCGGCAACGGCGCGCTGCTGCAGCCGGAAGGCCCGCTCGATTTCGGCAATGCGGGGACCGGCTCGCGACTGACCATGGGCCTCGTCGGCACCTATGACATGGAAACCACCTTCATCGGCGATGCCTCGCTGTCCGGCCGGCCGATGGGCCGCGTGCTTGAGCCGCTGCGCCAGATGGGCGTGCAGGTGTTGAAGGCGACGCCAGGCGACCGCATGCCGATCACGCTGCATGGACCCAAGCACGCCGCCCCGATCACCTACCGCGTGCCGATGGCCTCGGCGCAGGTGAAGTCGGCGGTGCTGCTCGCCGGCCTCAACACGCCCGGCATCACCACGGTGATCGAGCCGGTGATGACACGCGACCACACCGAAAAGATGCTGAAGGGGTTTGGCGCCAATCTGTCGGTCGAAACCGACGAGCGCGGCGTGCGCCACATCTTCATCGAAGGCCAAGGCAAGCTTAACGGCCAGACGATCGCGGTGCCGGGCGACCCGTCCTCGGCCGGCTTCCCGCTGGCGGCGGCACTGATCGTGCCGGGTTCCGACATCACAATCGAAAACGTACTGATGAACCCGACCCGCACCGGCCTTCTGCTGACGCTGCAGGAGATGGGCGGCAACATCGAAATCCTCAACCCGCGCAATGCCGGCGGCGAGGATGTCGCCGACCTGCGTGTGCGTTATTCCGAGCTCAAGGGCGTCACCGTGCCGCCCGAGCGGGCGCCGTCGATGATCGACGAGTATCCGGTGCTGGCGGTCGCGGCGAGCTTTGCCGAGGGCGAGACGCTGATGCAGGGGCTGGAGGAACTGCGGGTGAAGGAATCCGACCGGCTGTCGGCGGTGGCCAACGGGCTGAAGCTCAACGGCGTCGACTGCACCGAGGGCGAGGCTTCGCTCGCGGTACGCGGCAAGCCGGGCGGAAGGGGGCTGGGCGGCCATCCCAACGGGTTGGATACGACGGTGCAGACCCATCTCGATCACCGCATCGCCATGAGCTTCCTGGTGATGGGGCTGGCGACGGAAAAGCCGGTGACGATCGACGACCAGGCGATGATCGCGACGAGTTTCCCGGAATTCATGGGGCTGATGAAGGGGCTGGGCGCGGAAATAGGGTGACAGGTGATGCATCTAAGCCGAGTTGAAACGCCGGCGGGACAGCGCCCCCCTCTGTCCTGCCGGACATCTCCCCCTCAAGGGGGGAGATCAGTCGTCACAGCGGCTTTCGCCAATTTTCCACGCTGCAGGAAAAAGCGGGGCGCCGAAGCTTCTAATCTCCCCCCTAGAGGGGGAGATGTCCGGCAGGACAGAGGGGGGCGTGAAGGATCGCGGCGCTCAACCCTTTTGTTGACCCGCCAATGACACACGTCTTCACCATCGCCATCGATGGACCCGCTGGCGCCGGCAAGGGCACGCTCGCCCGGCGGCTGGCCGACCATTACCGGCTGAACCTGCTCGACACTGGTCTCACCTACCGCGCGGTGGCGCATGCGCTGCTGCGGCTCGGCCTGCCGCTTGACAATGTATCGGCGGCCGAAACCGCCGCGCGCCAGGTCGATCTGGCGACGCTCGACCGCGCGGTCTTGTCGGCGCATGCGGTCGGCGAAGCCGCCTCGAAAGTCGCGGTTTACCCGACCGTGCGGCGCATTCTGGTGGAAAAGCAGCGCGCGTTCGCCAAGACGCCGCCGGGCGCGGTGCTCGACGGGCGTGACATCGGCACCGTCGTCTGTCCCGACGCCGACATCAAACTCTATGTCACGGCAAGCGCCGAAGTACGCGCAAGGCGCCGGCTGGCGGAGATCGAGAGCATCGGCGGCACCGCCAATTTCACCGAAATCCTCGCCGACATCGAGCGCCGCGACGAGCGCGACATGGGCCGTGCCGACTCGCCCTTGAAGCCGGCCACCGACGCGCACTTGCTTGATACCAGCGAAATGGCTATAGAAGCCGCGTTTCTCGCGGCCATGACTGTCATCGACGACGTGCTGGCCAAGAGAAATAAAGCCTGATCCGGGTTTTCCCTCGTTTTCCGTTGCCGGAAGCGCAGAAAATACCCATATCGGGCACGAACCAGCCTGCCAGCATTCTTCATGCGCCGGAATTGCCGCTTGAAAAGCGGCCCAGGGCTTTTTTAGCCCGGAACGCCGGCAGGCCAACGCAACGCTAACCCACGGCGCCCGTCCCGCTTCAGATGCGGGACACTCCAGGAGAAAATATGTCAGCTGCAAATCCCACTCGCGATGATTTCGCGAGCCTGCTCGAAGAATCATTTACCGCCGGCCATTCCGGCGAAGGCCAGGTCGTCAAGGGCACGATCACCGCGATCGAAAAGGACATGGCCATCATCGACGTCGGCCTCAAGGTCGAAGGCCGCGTGCCGCTGAAGGAATTCGGCGTCAAGGGCAAGGACACCACCCTCAAGGTCGGTGACACCGTCGAAGTCTATGTCGAGCGCATCGAGAACGCGCTTGGCGAAGCGATGCTTTCGCGTGAGAAGGCCCGCCGCGAAGAGAGCTGGGTCCGTCTCGAAGAGAAGTTCACCAAGGGTGAGCGCGTCGAAGGCGTCATCTTCAACCAGGTCAAGGGCGGCTTCACCGTCGACCTCGACGGCGCCGTGGCCTTCCTGCCGCGCAGCCAGGTCGATATCCGCCCGATCCGCGACGTCTCCCCGCTGATGCACAACCCGCAGCCCTTCGAGATCCTCAAGATGGATCGCCGCCGCGGCAACATCGTGGTCTCGCGCCGCACCGTGCTCGAGGAAAGCCGTGCCGAACAGCGTTCGGAAATCGTGCAGAACCTCGAAGAGGGCCAGGTTGTCGAAGGCGTCGTCAAGAACATCACCGATTACGGTGCGTTCGTCGACCTCGGCGGCATCGATGGCCTGCTGCATGTCACCGACATGGCATGGCGCCGCGTCAACCATCCGACCGAAATCCTCAACATCGGTCAGACGGTCAAGGTGCAGATCATCCGCATCAACCAGGAAACCCACCGCATCTCGCTCGGCATGAAGCAGCTCGAGAGCGATCCGTGGTCCGAGATCGGCACCAAGTTCCCGATCGGCAAGAAGATCAAGGGTACCGTCACCAACATCACCGACTACGGCGCATTCGTCGAGCTGGAGCCGGGCATCGAAGGCCTCATCCACGTTTCGGAAATGTCGTGGACCAAGAAGAACGTGCACCCCGGCAAGATCCTGTCGACAACGCAGGAAGTCGACGTCGTGGTGCTCGAGGTCGATCCGGCCAAGCGCCGCATCTCGCTCGGCCTCAAGCAGACGCTTGAGAATCCGTGGCAGGCGTTCGCCTCTAGCCATCCGGTCGGCAGCCAGGTCGAGGGCGAGGTCAAGAACAAGACCGAGTTCGGCCTGTTCATCGGCCTCGAAGGCGACGTGGACGGCATGGTGCACCTGTCCGATCTCGACTGGACCCGTCCAGGCGAGCAGGTCATCGAAGAGTACAATCGCGGCGACATGGTCAAGGCGCAGGTGCTCGACGTCGACATCGACAAGGAGCGCATCTCGCTCGGCATCAAGCAGCTGGCCAAGGATACGGTCGGCGAAGCGGCCAACAGCGGCGAACTGCGCAAGAACGCGGTCGTCACCTGCGAGGTGATCGGCGTCAAGGATGGCGGTCTGGAAGTGCGGCTCGTCGAAAGCGGCATCGAGACCTTCATCAAGCGTTCCGACCTCAGCCGCGACCGCGACGAGCAGCGCCCCGAGCGCTTCACCGTCGGCCAGAAGGTCGATGCCCGCGTCATCGCCTTCGACAAGAAGACCCGCAAGCTGCAGGTCTCGATCAAGGCGCTGGAAATCGCCGAAGAGAAGGAAGCCGTCGCTCAGTACGGCTCGACCGACTCCGGCGCTTCGCTGGGCGACATCCTGGGTGCCGCGCTGAAGAAGCAGGGCAACTAAGGCGTCAGCCATCGACGACACGCCTCGCGTGCGACCTCACAAAAAGACCCGCCGGAGCGATCCGGCGGGTCTTTTCTTTACGAGAACATAAACTTCGTCGCGTATTTGCCAGTGGTCCAAGGGAATACCTTCCATGAGCAATGGCGCCAACAATGCCGCCGCGCGACCTTCCTGGTTGCTGCGTCTTTACACCAACGCGCCTGTCCTGTTCTGCTTTTGCGCAATGGCGATCCTGATGACCGCCCTTTGGTGCCTGGGCTTCAGGCTCAACAATGACGCGGACGATCTGCTCAAGCTCCACGAAATCCGTACTTTGCTTGAGACGGGCAATATCTTCGACCGGACGCTGCCCGGTATCGTCCAGCCCGAGCCCTATGTCTCGCACTGGCCATGGATCGTGGACTTGCCCTATGCCGCCTTCGCGCGGCTGGTCACCCCGTTCGCCGGCTTCGAGCCGGCTCTGATGCTGGCAAGCTTCGCCGTCCCGCTGCTGCTGCTTGCGCCGGCGCTCTATTTCTACAACCGGCTGGTGATCGCCACCGGCTTTGCCTATCCGGCCGTTGCATTCCCGTTGGCGCTGATCTTTGCCGCGCGCACCTTTTTCGAATTCGCCCCGGGACGGATCGACTATCACAATCTGCAAATCCTGCTGCTTCTGGCAGCGCTGGCGTTGATGATGTCGCGAAACCGATTTTCCGCCTTCGTCAACGGGCTGCTGACAGCCCTGTCGATCGCTGTCAGCGCCGAGTTCGCGCCGTTCTATGCGCTGGTGATCGCGGTGTATGCCTTCGACTGGATCTTTGACCGCGAGGGCGGTGAAAGCCGGATCGCCGGTTTCGGCCTCGCCTTGGCTGCCGGGGCGATCGGCCTGTTCGCGGCGATCGCGCCGCCCTCCGCCTATACCGCGGTCAGATGCGACAGCTATTCAACGCCGCACGTGACGGCGTTGGTCGCGGCCGGGCTGTCATTTGCCGTCGTACCCTGGCTTGCCGGCCGGCGTGGAGGATGGCCCATGCGCACGGCAATCCTGCTGGTGTTCGCGGCGGCCAGCGCGGCGGCGCTGGCGATGTTGTTTCCGCAATGCCTGGCCAGCCCCTATGCCTCGCTCGACGCCTATGTTCGCGACAACATGATCAACAGAATTCTTCAGGAACTGAGTCTGTTCCGGCGCCCTGATGTCGTCCTGTCGACGGGCTTTCCCAGCATGGCGCTGCTGTTTATCGGTGCGCTTGCGCCAGCCGTCATCTGCGCCGGGCGGCACGGTCGAAGCCGGCCTCTCGTCATATTGGCCCTGTTCTCGCTGCTCGCGCTGGTGCTTGCGGTCGGTTATGTCCGCTACTACCGCTACCTTCCGATCTTTGCCGGCATAGGCCTCGTTTTCGTGCTGGCGAGTCTGCTGCCGCCGGATGCGAGGTTGGGACGCTATTTGAAATCTCCGGTGCCGGCGGCATCGCGCAGATATACGTTGATCCTGCCGGGTCTCGTTTTGTCCGTCGCAATGGCGCTGTACAACCTGTCGGTAAAACCGTCCGAAGCGGCGGTTCCCGCGGGCGAGCTCGCCGATAACTGCTATTCCAGCCCTTTTGAGCCTGAACAGGGTTGGCCGGCGGGCGCCATTGTGCTTTCCCCACCGTTGGTCGGCTCGCGTTTCGTTGCTCTTGCCGAAGGTCCCAAGGTGGTGACGATCGCCAATCATCCATCGGCCAAGGGAATCGAACGAAGCTATCGTTTTCTTGATCCGGCGACCGCCGACCCACGCGCGATACTCGATGCCACGAAAGCAACGCATGTCGCGATTTGCGCCTGGCGAGGCCCGCCCTTGCCGGCGCTGGAAGCCGCCTATCCATTCGCGGCGGGGCTGATTGAAGGCCGGCCGCCGGCATGGTTGCGCGAGTGCCCCACGGCCGCTTCATCGCCGCTTCGGATTTACAGCTATCGCAATGCCGATGGATCGGATGCCGTGTGCCCGGCTTCGACGCTCGCGGGTCAGGCCCGGCCGTAGAGCGGCACCAGCGTTCCGCTCATCGCCTGATTGGCGGGTGAGGCCAGGTAGGCGATGGCCTCGGCCGCGGCTTCGAGGCTGACCCATCTGGTGAAATCGGCGTCCGGCATATCGGCACGGTTCGCCGGCGTGTCGAGCGTCGACGGCGCCACGGCATTGACCAGGATACCCTCGGCCTTGAGTTCCTCCGCCATCGCCACCGTCATCGCCGCGACGGCTGCCTTGCTGGCCGCGTAGGCAACCATGCCGGCACCGCGCCTGAGGTCGAGCCCGGCGCGCGCGGTGACATTGACGATGCGGCCGGCAGTGCCTGACTCCAGCATCGAGCGGATGGCCGCGCGGCTGCACAGGAAGGTGGTGCGGGCATTGGTGTCCATCATCTCGGCAAAGGACGCCGATTCGATCTTTTCCACCGGCGCCGCGGCAAAGCCGCCGGCCAGATGGACGGACCCCCACAAGGCGGGAACCTGAGCATAGAAGGCCTCGACCTTGGCGGAGTCCGACAGGTCGACATTGTGTGCCAGCATGACGTTCTCGTGCGCGGCGAAAGGAAAATGCTGGGGTGCCGCGGCGTGCGCGTTCGGCACGTGGCAGATCGCACCTTGCTCCAGCAGCCTGCCGACCACCGCGCCACCGAGCGCACCGGTTCCGCCGGTCACAACGATATGCCTGCCCTTAAGTGTTTCCGTCATCCTGGACCGCTCCTGTCGTTTTTTATGATTTTGTCGCTTGTTGCCGCCCGACGCGAAGCGTCGCGCCTTTCGGGCGATCACTCAATTGATATCTCGACATGGCAGCCGTCACGTCTTTGCATGCGTCAGGCAGCCATGCGACAGGCAGAGCCGCGGGCCGCGGCTCATGCCCGCGCAAAAGCCAAGCCGGCGAAGGATACGATGCTGGATGGAAAATCAACGCTGTCCTGAAGGCTTCAATCGATCGTGATTTCGATGACGCACGGCAACCCCGTCGCCCGGGCGCGCTTCAAGGCACTAGGCAAGGTGCCGATTTCGGCCAGCCGTTCGGCGCCGATGCCATAGGCCTCGGCCAGCTTGCAGAAATCCGGCGGCGCCGGCGATACACCGACAGGTTCCACGCCGACATCGAGCATCGAGGTTTCGATCTCGCGATAGCCGCGATTGTTCCAGACGACGAAGATGACGGGGGCCGCGGCATCGAGCGCCGCGCCGAGCTCCGGCAACGTGAACTGGAACCCGCCGTCGCCGGTCAGGCAGACGACCGGCGCATCGGGCATGGCAAGTGCCGCGCCGATCGCCGCCGGCGGTCCGTAGCCGAGCGCGCCGAAGCCGGTGGAGGCGTTGAACCAGCCGCCTGGCCGGTCGTGGTCATAGTAGAGGTTGGCGGCGTAGATCGGCTGTGTCGAATCACCGACGATAATCGCGCCCGGCAAGGTGTCGCGTATCATTTCCACCGCATGCACCTGCGCCACATAGGCCGGGCTCAGCTCGGCAAAGCCGGCCTCGCGTGCAGCCGCGGCGCGCCCCTGGCCGTCCGGCGCGGCCGGGTGAGCGGCGCCGATCGCGGCAAGCAGGGCCTCGATCGCCTCGGTGCAATCGGCCTGGATGGCGACCGTCACCGGACGTCGCGCAAGCTGGTCGGCGCCGATGTCGATGCGGATCAGATTGGAAGGCAGGACGAAGCCGCCGTCGCCATAGCCATCATAGTCGGTCGGCCCGAATTCCGTGCCGGCGGCAATCACCAGATCGGCGTCCGCCATCAGGGCGCGAACCGCCTTCAGGCTCGGGCTTGCCGGAACGCAGAGCGGATGGCGGTGCAGCAGGCCGCGCGCATTGGTGGTCTCGACGACCGGTGCGCCCATCGTCTCGGCCAGGCGACGCAGCGCCATGTCGGCACGCTTGGCGCCGCCGCCGGCAAGGATCAGCGGACGGCGCGCGGCGGCGATGAGTTTGGCCGCATCCGCAATTGCCGCGCCGTCGGGCGCCGGCGGCGCGGCGTTGCTCAACAGGGCGGCGATGCCGTCCGCCGGCTTGACCATGACATCGGTCGGGATCTCGATGTGCACCGGGCCGGGGCGGGAAGACGAAAACAGCGCGAAGGCCCGTGCCAGCGCGCCGGGCAATTCATCGGCTTCGGTTATGCATTGCGAAAACAGGGCCACCGTTTCCATCATGCCGCGCTGATCCGGCAGCTCATGCAGGAAGCCCAGCCCCTTGCCCAGCGTCGGCATGGCGTTGACGCCCGAGATGACCAGCATCGGCACCGAATCGGCGCGCGCCTGGCCCATGGCGGTGATGGTGTTGGTCAGCCCCGGTCCGGTGATGACGAAAGCGACGCCCGGCCTGCCGCTGGCGCGGGCATAACCGTCGGCCATGAAGCCGGCACCCTGCTCATGGCGCGGCGTGACGTGACGGATCTTCGAACGCGCCAGGCCACGGTAAAGCTCGACCGTGTGGACGCCTGGAATGCCGAAGACGGTATCGACGCCATGCGCTTCAAGCAGCGTGATAAGGGCCTCGCCGAGTGTCGTCATTGGTTTTTCTTCCCTTCCGGCCCGAGGCCTAGTTCGGCCTCGACGGTCTTGATGCCAATCGCCGCCAGTTCGCCGGGCGAGAACATCTCGCCGGCCAGGCAGCCTTCGATCCAGAGTCCGTCGATGATCGCATTGATCGCGATGGCATGGTGGCGCAATTGGCTTGTGTCCGGATTGCGCTGCTCGGCGGCGAGCACCTCGGCCACGACCGCTTCCACCTCATTGCGAAAACCAAGGTAGCCTTCGCGGTGGGCATGAGCCAGGGTCGGATCCGCGCTGGCGCGGCCGATGAAGGTTGCCCAGAGCGAAAACACCCGCGTATCGATGATCGGCGCATCGAGGTTGGCGGTGATGAAAGCCGCAAGACGCTGACGAGGCGAGGCGTCTTCCATGACCAACGCCGCTTTCGCCTGCTCGGTCATGCGGCCCATCAGCGCCGCATAGGCTTCCTGCAGCAATTCTTCCTTGCTGGGAAAATAGTGCCGGATCAGCCCGGCGGTGACGCCGGCACGCAATGCGATGGTGCGCAAGGTGGCGCCCTGCAGGCCATGTTCCGCCACGCTGTCCAGGGTGGCCTCGATCAGATCCTGCCGCCGCCGCTCCTCGCCCTCGCGACGGAAGCTGCGGCGGGATGGCGTATTCATTGGCGCAGGATCGGCCGCGTCAGGCATGTCGGCCCGCCCTCGCAGGCGATGCAGAGTGCATCCGCCTCGAAGATTTCGACCGTGCAGCCGGCGGCTTCCATCGCGGCTTTGGTCTTTGGAAAGCCTGCAACGGCAATGACCTTGAGTGGGCTGGTCGGCAACACGTTCAGGCTGAGGCCATTGGAAGCCGCGAACTCTTCGGCGTCGCCTTCGACCAGCCGGATGTTGCGCGCCTTCAGCATCTGATAGAATGGGGCCGGCAAAAGCGGTGAATAGACCAGTGCGAGGTCGTCGGCCAGCGGGCTGATCACCGACATCAGATGCAGGCATGCCTCCTCGCCCTGCCACAGCGGCAGGTCAAAGCCGTAGACGGAAACGCCGAGCGGCGTCAGCAGGTTGGAAACCTGCTGGATGCCTTCCTGGTTGGAGCGGACACCGCGCCCAATCACCAGCGTGCGGGCATCAAGCCATACACAATCACCGCCTTCGACCTGGCCGGGAGCCTCGACCCGGCCGAGGATTGGAATGCCCAGCCTTCGGTAGGTTTCCTCATGCAGCGACGGTTCCCTGGCGCGCAAGGGCTTGCCCATGGACAGGATCAGCGCGCCGCGGTCGGTCATCAGCGACGGGTCGTGCGTGAACACCGAGTCCGAAAGTCCATCCGCAGTGTCCTCGATCCATTCGATCTCGGCACCGGAAGCCGTCACCAGTTCAGCAAGGAGCGCGTGCTGCGATGCCGCTTTCGCCGGGTTAAAACCCGGGCCATAGTGCCAGGCAGCCCTGTCGGCATTGCGCATGGCGTTGGCCGCCGACCGCATCAGCACGCGTCGCAGCGGCGCCGCCATGGACTGTGATCCGAAAGCGCTCATAGAGGCCCTTTTTTTGCTGAAAAAAATCGAAAAAATTTCATGAAAGGCTATTTATACACTTGCACAACAAGCTCGCAAGTGCCGTAATGAGCAGGATTGACGGGCTCTCGCCGTTGGGTCCATGCTGAAGTCTGGAGTGGGCAGTACAGCGTATATGTTGATTAGCCGGATAGACGTTCGACGAACCGCCGAGCCTACACAGGTCACCCAGTGACCATGGTGGAAGCTGCCACAGTCCAACCCGGCAAGGTGCAGGACGGCGCCGCCGAAGCCATCCACGTCGAGAACCTGCACAAGAAATTCGGCGAACTGCACGTGCTGAAGGGCGTGTCGCTGTCGGCGCGCGACGGCGAGGTGATCGCCATTATCGGCGGCTCGGGCTCGGGCAAATCGACACTGCTGCGCTGCATCAACTGCCTGGAAAATCCAACCGGCGGCATCATCCGCGTCAATGGCGAGGAGATCAAGCTCAGGGCCGACAGCTATGGCCACACCGTTCCGGCGGACCGCAAGCAGATCGAGCGCATCCGCTCCAAGCTCGGCATGGTGTTCCAGAATTTCAATCTGTGGAGCCACATGACGCTGATCGAGAACGTCATCGAGGTTCCGGTGCATGTGCTCGGCGTCAAGCGCGACGAGGCGATCGCCCAGGCCGAGAAATTGCTGGCGCGCGTCGGGCTTGCCGAAAAGCGCGATGTCTATCCGGCCTATCTTTCAGGCGGCCAGCAGCAGCGCGCCGCGATCGCTCGCGCGCTTGCCATCAATCCGCGCGTCATGCTGTTCGACGAGCCGACTTCGGCGCTCGACCCCGAACTGGTCGGCGAGGTGCTGAAGGTGATCGGCGACCTGGCGCGCGAAGGCCGCACCATGGTGCTGGTCACCCACGAGATGAAGTTCGCCCGCGAGGTCGCGACCCACGTCGTCTATCTCTACAACGGGCTGGTGGAGGAAGAAGGGCCGCCGGAGCAGATCTTCGGCGCACCGAAATCCGAAAGGCTCAAGCAGTTCATCCGCAACATCGGCTAGGGACAGGCCGGGACGGAAGAAAACCGGGAACCAACAACAAACTGGGAGTTTGAAATGAAGACTGTTCTGAAGACATTCGCCGCGGCACTGCTGCTCGGCGTCGCGGCCATGGGCGTGGCGAAGGCCGATCCGGTGAAGGTCGGCGTCGCCGCCGAACCCTATCCGCCCTTCGCCTCGCCGGATGCCTCGGGCAAGTGGGTCGGCTGGGAGATCGAATTCATCGACGCCGTCTGCGCCGAGGAGAAACTCGACTGTGTCATCACCCCGGTCGCCTGGGACGGTATCATCCCGGCGCTGACGACCAAGAAGATCGATCTGATCGCCGCTTCGATGTCGATCACCGCCGAGCGCGAGAAGACGATCGCCTTCTCGGACAAGTACTACAACACGCCGACCGCCATCATCGGACCGAAGGACCAGAAGTTCGGCGCCACGCCTGAAGACCTCAAGGGCAAGGTGGTCGGCGTCCAGGTGTCGACCGTGCATGCCGTTTACGCCAAGAAGCACTTCGGCGCCACGGCTTCCGAGATCAAGGAATACCAGACCCAGGACGAAGCCAACCAGGATCTCGCCGCCGGCCGCGTCGACGCGGTGCAAGCCGATGCCATCGCGCTTGGCGAGTTTCTGAAATCCGATCAGGGCAAGGCGTGCTGCGACATGAAGGGCAACGTGGCTCCTGATCTCGAGGTCCTCGGACCCGGCGTCGGCGCCGGCCTCCGCAAGGAAGACACAGAGCTGAAGGACAAGATCAACGCCGGCATCAAAGCCATCCGCGCGAACGGCAAATATGCCGAGATCACCAAGAAATACTTCGACTTCGATGTCTATGGTGACGATCCGCAGTCGAACTGACATCGCCAAGGCATGAGCAACAGCCGCACGGCATCCGCCGTGCGGTTTCGCCGAAACCTGTCCAGGCACGCTTGCCGCTGACGAGAATTGACAGCGGCTGACGCCAGCAATTCGGGGGCGACGCTGATCGACGCATTTCTTTCGGCCTCCGCGGCCGGCATCATCGAACTGCTCTCGCCCTATCCGCCAGGCTGGGGCGGAACGCTTCTGTTCGGACTCCTGCATTCGATCGAGATCGCGCTCGGGGCCACCTGCCTCGGCCTTTTGATCGGCACTGGCGGCGCCTTCGGCAAGCTTTATGGCGGCCCGGTGGTACGCGATCTGCTGGCGGTTTACACCACCGTCGTGCGCGCCGTGCCCGAACTGGTGCTGATCCTGCTGCTCTATTACGCCGGAACCGACCTGATCAACCAGGCGCTGACGGCAATGGGCTATCAGCGCGTCGACATCAGTGGCCTTGCCGCCGGCATCGCCGTGCTCGGCTTCGTCCAGGGTGCCTATTCGACCGAGGTGATACGCGGAGCGATCCTGGCTATTCCGCAGGGCCAGATCGAAGCCGCCCGTGCCTACGGAATGTCTCCCGGCCTGATGCTGCGGCGCATAACGCTGCCGGCCATGCTGCCGTTTGCCATACCGGGCCTCGCCAATCTCTGGCTGATCGCCACCAAGGACACCGCCCTGCTGGCGGTCGTCGGATTCTACGAACTGGCGCTGGCAACGCGGCAGGCCGCAGGCGTCACCAAAGCCTATTTCACCTTCTTTTTCGCCGCAGCCGTTCTCTACCTGCTGCTATCGCTGATTTCCAATTTCCTCATCGGCCGCGTCGAGGCATGGTCGCGGCGCGGCATGCCTTCGCTCAAGGAAACACGCTGATGGCGAACGAAGCGGCCATCATCAACGTTGTCGCGCGAACATCGCTGTGGCTGCAGCCGCACCGCATCGTGCTGATCCTGATCGCTCTGGCGCTGGTGCTGTCGGCGGTGTTTTTCATGCGCTGGGATTGGCTGCCGCAATATTGGGAAATGGGATTGATCGGCATCTGGCGCTCGCTGTGGATCCTGGCCGTTACTTGCGTGCTCGGCTTCCTGCTCGCCGTGCCGCTCGGGCTGGCGCAGGCCACCGGCTCGTTCTGGTTCGCGGCACCCGCCAAGGCCTTCTGTACGGTGATCCGAGGAACACCGCTGCTGATCCAGCTGTGGCTGCTCTATTACGGTCTGGGTTCGCTGTTTCCCCAATATCCGTGGATCCGTGAATCGTGGATGTGGCCGTATCTGCGGCAAGCCTGGCCTTATGGCGTGCTGGCGCTGACCCTGTCGTTCGCCGGTTACGAGGGCGAGGTGATGCGCGGTGCCTTTGCCGGCGTGCCCAAGGGACAATTGGAGGCGGCTCGCGCCTTTGGCATGAGCCGCTGGAAAATCTTTCGGCGCATCTGGCTGCCGCAGGCCTTCTACAGGGCGCTGCCGACACTGACCGGCGAGACCGTGCTGCAATTGAAATCGACGCCGCTGGTGGCGACGATCAGCGTCATCGATATCTTCGCCGTTTCGTCCAAAGTGCGGCAGGACACCTACCTCACCTACGAACCCTTGCTGCTGCTGGCGCTGATCTACATGACGATCACCGGTATCCTGGTGTTCGCCTTCGGCAGGATAGAGGCGCGCATCCCGAACAAGATCGGCTAGAGCATTTCACCGTTTCACGGAAACGGCGAACCGCTCTATCTCTTTGTTTTTACGCAATTCCGGACGGAAAACCGTGTCACACTTTTCCTGGAATTGCTCTCGTGAGGAGTGAGTAGCGAATAGTGAGTGGAAGCGGCTCGCCGCATCCTCTATTCACTACCCACCACTCCCTACCCACTTAAAGGCAGCTACGATGCAACTCAGTCTCGACCAGGCAAAAGGACTGTGCCGGATGGCGGCACTCGGCGCCGGCGCCAATGAAGAAGCGGCGCAATCGCTCACCGCCTCGATCATTTCGGCCGAGGCAGAAGGGCTTTCGAGCGTCGGGCTCACGCATTTCATCGACTATCTCGAAGCGCTCGAGGCCGGCCGCATCGACGGCAATGCCGATCCGGTGATCACGAGGCCGGCGCTGGCGGTCTATCTCTCCGACGCGCGCGGCGGGCTGGCGCATACCGGCTTCGACCGCACCATCGACGACCTCGCCAAGGCGGCAAGGCTGTTCGGCGTCGCCATCTTCTCGCAGAAGAATGCCTATACATGCGGCGCGCTCGGCTACTTCACCGGCCGGCTGGCGGCGCAGGGGCTGGTGTCGTTCGCGGCCACCAATGGCCCGGCCGTTCTGGCCGGCTCCGGCTCGGTGAAGCCGGTCTATTGCACCAACCCGATGTCGTTCGCCGCCCCTGCCGCCGACGGCGCGCCGCTGGTCATCGACCAGTCGTCGAGCGCCACCGCTTTCGTCAACATCCGCAAGGCGGCCGAGGACGGCAAGAAAATTCCCGAAGGCTGGGCGCTGGACGAGAGCGGCAACCCGACCACCGATCCGGCGGCCGCCATGAAGGGCGCCATGCTTGCCTTCGGCGGCCAGCGCGGCGCCAACATCGCGCTGATGGTCGAAGTGCTGGCAGCCGGCCTGTCGGGTGCCAACTGGTCGCTCGACGCGCCATGGTTCAGCGGCGGCCCGGACAGTCCCGGAACCGGCCTGTTCGTGCTTGCAGTCGAACCCAAGCTGCTCGATCCGGATTTCGAGCAGCGCATGAAGGACCAACTCGACCGGCTGCGCCGCCGCTATGGTGTGCATGTGCCTGGCCGCGCCCGGGCAGAGGCGGCCGAGAAGGCGCAGGCACGCGGCATCACCGCGCCGAAGGCGGTCGTGCAGCGCATTTCCCAATTCGCCGAGCGCTATTCGGCTGAATAGCCCAATATTTCAGACGGTTACCTGAAGACTGCCGGCGCAGAGAGCGGCGCGGTGCGTTTTTTTCTGCGCGCCGCTGAACCTTTTTGCGCTTTGTAAACACCCAGCTTTGTCCAGGGCAAGGCGAGCTTGCCCGATCCGAACCGGGGGAAACAGCAAACCGAAAGCGAAAGCCTGCTTCACGCGGAGGATGTCCCTTCGCGCCTCGGAAAACCCAACCGAAATCAAAAGGAAAATTGCCATGACCAACACCAAGATCACCATGCTCACCGCGGTCCTTCTTCTCGGCTCGTTCATGGGCGCCACCCAGGCAGCCACATTGAAGGCCGCTCCGGTGAAACCGTCCACGCCCGGCGTCATCACCGCCCCGAGCGGCGGCGCCACCGAGGACCACTACTGCAAGAACGGCCACGCCAAATTCGCCAATTGCAGCGCCGATTTCGTCGCGGCCTGCAAGAAGGTTGGTGGCACCATGTCGGATGTTCAGGGCTGGGGTGGGCGTACTTGCTTCACGCCCTCCTGATACCGTCTCAGGTCAGGCCGCTCCGTCGGCCCCTGGCTTCGCATGATGTCATCCGGAAAACCCCGCTTCGGCGGGGTTTTCTGCGTCGACGCCCGCATCGGCAAGGCGTTCTGAGGTGTTTTTGTCCTGACGCAATTCCCAAGGAAGAACCGCCTTGCACTTTTCCTGGAAATGCTCGGAGACAAGGGTGACAGCGACGTCGCGTCACCCTTTGCCTTTGGCGCAAAACGGACTATGAAACGGCTTCAGCCAAGCCATCTGGAACGTGCGCCGGAGCCCGCCATGACCGAAATCCTGCAGACCCCGAAGCTCGTCGTCGTGTTTGGCGGGTCCGGCTTTGTCGGCCGCCATGTCGTGCGCGCGCTGGCCAAGCGCGGCTATCGCATCCGGGTCGCCTGCCGGCGGCCTGATCTTGCAGGCCATTTGCAGCCACTCGGCAATGTCGGCCAGATCCAGCCGGTACAGGCCAATGTGCGGGTGCGCTGGTCGGTGGACCGCGCCGTCCAAGGCGCCGATCACGTCATCAACCTTGTCGCCGTCCTGCATGAGAGCGGCCGGCAGAAATTCTCCGCCGTGCACGAGTTCGGCGCCCGCGCGGTGGCCGAAGCGGCGCGCTCCGTCGGCGCCGGCCTCACCCATATATCGGCGATTGGCGCCGATCCGAACTCCCAATCGGATTACGCGCGCACCAAGGCGCTTGGCGAAAAGGCCGTGCTGGAGACGATCGCGGATGCCGTGATCTTCCGGCCATCGATCAATTTCGGGCCTGAGGACTCCTTCTTCAACCGCTTCGCCAATATGGCGCGCTATTCACCGGTGCTGCCACTGATCGGCGGCGGCAACAACAAGCTGCAGCCGGTCTATGTCGGCGATGTCGCCGAAGCGGTGGCGCGCTCGGTCGACGGCAAGATCCATGGCGGCCAGATCTACGAGCTTGGCGGCCCCCAGGTGCTCACCTTCAAGGAATGCATGGAAGAGCTGCTCGAGGTGATCGAGCGCAAACGCCTGCTGGTGCCGGTGCCGTGGTGGGTGGCCAACATCCAGGCCTCTATCCTCGGACTGTTGCCCAATCCGCTGCTGACCAAGGACCAGGTGAGACAGCTGCGCGAGCACAACATCGTTTCCGACGCGGCGGCCAAGGCCAACCGGACACTCACCGGGCTGGGCATCCAGCCGCAATCAATCGCGACGGTCCTGCCCAGCTATCTCTGGCGCTTCCGCGCCGCCGGCCAGTTCCAGCAGCGCAAGCCCGCGGCATAAACTGCCGCAACCGATCCAAAGGTCAGGCCGGCACCACCTGACTATTGGCACGCCTAGCGGGGCGTGACCTGCATGGGCAAGCCACCTTGCGGCTGCGTGGTGAGTTTCTGCACCGGCCAGGGCTTCGTTTCAGCGGTCACGTCGAAGCGGAAGCGCGATAGCAGGATGGCGAGCGCGATGATCGCCTCCTGCATGGCGAAGCTGGCGCCGATGCAGACGCGCGGCCCCGCGCCGAACGGCAGATACTGGAAGCGGTCGATCTTTTCGCGGTTTCCCGGGTGAAAGCGCTCCGGCAGGAAGGCATCGGGCCTGTCCCAAAGCTTGCGGTGGCGATGAACGACCCATGGCATGACCAGCACGGCCGCGTGCTTGGGGATATAAAGATCCTTCCACATCTCCGGCACGATCGGCTCACGGTTGATGGATGGCGCCGGCGGATAGAGCCGGAGCGCCTCCTCGAAGGCGGCGCGCGTCAATGGCATGGCGTCCAGCCACTTCGTCGGATCGGCTTCGCGCGCCAGCACGTGATCGATCTCCTGTTCGACCCTGTTGCGCTCCCATGGCGATTCCGCCAGGCAATAAAGCGTCCAGCCGAGTGCGCGCGCCGTGGTCTCGTGGCCGGCGCCAATGAAGGTGATGATGTTGTCCTCGACCTCGGCCCGCGTCAGCCCCTCTGGCCCCTCGGCCTTGAGCAGGAGCGTCAGGAAATCCTGCGGCACGGCATCGGGATCGCGCCTGACCTTCTCTTCGCGCATATTGACCGTGTCGGTGACGATTTTGCGGAAATAGGCCATGGTCTTGCGGCCACGGATGCGGGTGAGCCGCGGCAGCCAGTCGGGCGCGCGCAACAGGTCGAGCGGATCGACACGGCCCATGGTCTCGAACAGACGATCGATCTCATTGGCGAAACTGCCCTGCTCGCCAGCGATCTCGCCGGAAAACAGCGTCTCGGCCAGGATGTCGTAGGTGAGCATCGTCATGTCATGGGCGATATCGGACGTCCCGCCCGCTTCGTAGCGGGTGGCGAACTCGCGCGTGCGCTTCAGCATCGGCTGGGCGAAGCCGAAAATGTGGCGCGGGGTGAACACCGGCGCCATTGCCTTGCGCGACCGCTTCCAGACCTCGCCCTCGGCGGTCAGCAGGCCGTCGCGCAGGATCGGGCGCAGGATCTTCTGGCGCACCGTCGCCATCTTGTAGTTCCTGGCATTGTCGACCAGCACATGGCGGATAAGACCGGGGTCGTTGGCGATGACCAGCGGCCCGCCCGCGCCGTTGGCCGAAATCCAGGGTTCGTTGTAGGTCTGCTCGCCCCAAAGTTCGAGCGGGTTGCGGTAGACGATGCGGATCATCTCCAGCGTCGAAGGCGGCGACGTGCGCGGCTTCGGCGCGGGCGGAACGAATGGGGCGGGCTGCGTGTCCATGAAGTGCTCCGCTGTTGCCCCTCAATGTAGTGACTGGCGATGCGGGCGTCCATGTGGCCGAACGGCAGGACGAACCAGGCCAGCGCGAGACGCGAAAGCAGACGGGTTCGTTCATCCGATCGTGACCGCCATGCGCAGGCTCCCGCCTTGTCCGTCGTTGCGCTCTGCCGTAGGGACAGTCACCAACGGATACCGCCAGTCGAAGGAGCCCGCCTTGAAGCACCAGTTAAACATCATCATCGGCAGCACGCGGCCCGGCCGCGCCGGCCCAGTTTTTGCCCAGTGGCTGGAGGCGTTCGCGCGCGAGCATGGAAAATTCGAGCCGGTGCTGACCGATATCGCCGCGTTCGACCTGCCGGTGCTGGACGAGCCGCATCATCCGAGACTTGGCAACTACCAGAACGACCACACCAAGGCCTGGTCGAAGGCGACCGACGCCGCCGACGCGTTTGTGTTCGTGGCGCCGGAGTACAATTATTTCGTCGCGCCGGCGATCGTCAACGCGATCGATTACCTCGCGCGGGAATGGAAATACAAACCCGCCGCCATTTTCAGCTATGGCGGCGTTTCCGGTGGCCTGCGCGCGGCGCAGGCGCTGAAGCCGTTGCTGACATCGGTCGGAATCATGCCTATCCCGGAAGGCGTCGCGCTGCCGATGTACCAGAAGCTGCTCGACGAAAACCGCGCTTTCAACGCCAGCGAGCAGGTGGCTGGCGGAGCCAAGACCATGCTGGACGAGCTGTCGCGCTGGAGCGAGGCACTGAAGCCGATGCGCGCGGCCTGAACGAGCCGGTTCGAGCCGGCTTGCCCGCGCGATAAAGAGGTGGAATGGTCGGCAAACGACCGAGCCGGGGGGCGGTTCCACTTGCGTTTGCTGTTTGCCTTGCTGCTGATGCTCGCGACCACCGCCACGGCGGTGGCCGAGCGGCGCGTGGCGCTGGTCATGGCCGACGACGACTACCGGCTGGTCCGGCCGCTCGCCAATCCCGTTCATGACGGCGAGGCCATGGAAGCGGCGCTGAAGAAGCTCGGTTTCGAGGTCGTGCTCGAAACCAACCGGGATCTGCGGCGCATGCGGCGCGCACTCGACGATTTTCGCGAAGACGCCAAGGGTGCCGACGTGGCGCTGGTCTATTTCTCCGGCCATGGCGTCGAAATTTCAGGCGACAACCGGCTGCTGCCGGTCGATGCCGACGCGTCCTCGCTCGACACGCTGGACAAGACCAGCCTGCCGCTGGAAGAGGTGCGCGACGCGGTCGCCGCCACGGCCAAGGTCGGGCTGATCGTGCTCGATGCCTGCCGCAGCGACCCGTTCTCGGGGAACGGTGGCGAAGGACGCGGCGCCACCGCCATGGCAAAGGATGTCGCGGACAAGGTCAAGCCGGGCCTCGGGCGCGTTGGCCGGGCGGAAAACATCCTGTTTGCTTTTTCGGCCGCGCCCGGCGAGACGGCCGCCGACGGAACCGGCCAGAACTCGCCCTTCACCACGGCGCTGACCAAATATCTCGGCACCGATGGGCTCGAAATCCGCTCCGTCCTGACGCTGGTGCAGCAGGAGGTCTATGATCTGTCGCGCGGCAAGCAGCTGCCCTATGTCGAAAGCGGCCTGCCGAAGCTGTTCTTCGCCGCTACCGCCAGGGAACAGTTGCCGGAGCGCGAACGCCTGCTGCTGGCCATGGCCGACGTGACGCCGGAAATGCGCGGCCAGGTCGAGCAGATCGCCAGCGATGCCGACATGCCGCTGGCGCCGCTCTACGGCGCGCTGATCAGCGCCGACACCAGCCACCTGTCGGCGGACAGCCTGAATGCCCGGCTGCGCGAGGCGGCCGACGCCTTCGTCAAGGTGCGCGCCGAGATGAAGACGCTGGCTGCCGACGATCCGCGGGTGACTGAACTGCGCCGCCAGGCCGAGGAGCAGCTGGCCCTGGGCGCCTTCGGCGCGGCCCAGGCGAAGCTCGCCGAAGCGGTCGCTGTCGACGAGGTGTCGCGCAAGGCGCTGAAGGCGAATTTCGTCGACCGCACGCTGTCGCAGGCCGCAACACTGTTCTTGTCGGCGGGTGCCGCGCGCGCCGATCTCAACTATACGGCGGCCATCAAGGGCTATGAAACGGTGCTGTCGCTGTATGGCGAAGCTGGGCAGACCGCTCTCAACCTGGAACAGGCCGACCGTCAGAGCCGCACGCTGGAGGAACTCGGTCAGCTCTATACGACGGTCGGCAATATCGAGGCGGCCGGCCGCGCCTTCACCGCCCTGTTGGGCGATCTCGAGCAGCGGTCGCGTCAGGAAGCCGATCCCAGCGTCAAGCGGGATCTCGCCATCAGCCACATCAAGCTCGCCAACATAAAAATGGCGCAAGGCGACCTGCCGACCTCGCTGGAAAACTATGAGGCGGCCAGGGGCATGCTGCAGGCGCTGACCGCAAGCATGCCGGACAAGAAGGACTGGCTCGGTGATCTTGCCATGGCCAATGACAAGATCGGCAATGTGCTGGCGACGCAAGGCGATGTGGGCGCGGCGGCCCAAGCCTATCGAGAGAGCCTGTCGATCAAGCAGAAATTGGCCGATGCCGAGCCGGACAGCGCCTATCGGCTGCGCGACCTGACCATAAGCTATGACGAGATCGGCGACCTTGCCCGCACAGCCGGCCAGTTGGACGATGCCCAGACGGCTTTTGAAGAGAGCCTGAGAATTCGGCTGGTGCTGGCCGGGAACAAACCCGATGACCCAGAGCGCCAGCGCGCTGTCTCGGTCAGCCAGGAGCGGATCGGTGACGTGCTGCGCCAACGCGGCGACGCCGCCGGTGCGCTCGTGGCCTACAGCAGGAGCCAGGCAATCGCCGAAGACCTGGTGCGCCGCGACCCCAACGATACCGACTTGAAGCGCGACCTGTCGATCAGTTACGCCAAGATCGGCAACGCGCTCAACGACCAGGAGAACTGGCCGGCGGCACTGGCTTCCTACCGGCAAGCACTGGCCGTTGCGCGTGACCTTGCCGCTGATGACCCCGCCAACACCGAATGGCAGCGCGACCTGTCGGTCTGCCTGGAGAAGGTTGCCGGCGTGCTCGACGCCCAGGGCAATACCAGCGGGGCACTGCAAAACTACCAGGACAGCCTCGCCATTGCCAACCGGCTGGCGAAGCTCGACCCAGGCAATTCCGACTGGCAACGCGATCTGTCGATCACCCTGTCGGAAATCGGTATGCTGGAGACCAAGCAGCGCCACTTCGAGGCCTCAAAGAAAGCCTTCGAAGCCAGCCTTGGCATTCGCCAGCAATTGGCCCGGTCCGACCCGAACAATGCGATCTGGCAATTTGACCTGGTGCAGGCCTACATCAACTATGCGTATGTGGCCAAGGATCCGAAGGCGGTGCTGACCAAGGCGCTGAACCTGACGCTGGAGCTCGATCGCACGGGCCGGCTGGCGCCCAGGGACAAACCCACGATCAAATATCTGCGCGGGCTTCTCGCTAAATTCGGCGCCCGAAAAAAATAGCCGGCTGCCGGCTCGGCATTTGGGCCGGAAATGCCTGCAAACCTTGGAAAAACCGCCTTTAGCGCCTATATCTTGTGCATAGCAGAGGCGCGATTCGGGGCCGATTTTTCGCGCTGTACAAGCGGCATCTAGACAACAGGTTTTCATGAGCGACCAGATCGAGAACACCAACGGCGCTGAAGCCGAATACGGCGCCGATTCCATCAAGGTTTTGAAGGGGTTGGACGCCGTCCGCAAACGCCCCGGCATGTATATCGGCGACACCGACGACGGTTCAGGCCTGCATCACATGGTCTATGAGGTGGTCGACAACGCCATCGACGAGGCCCTGGCCGGTCACGCCGACCTGGTCACGGTGACGCTCAACCCCGATGGTTCGGTGACGGTTATCGACAATGGCCGCGGCATTCCGACCGATATCCACACCGGCGAAGGCATT
This sequence comes from Mesorhizobium sp. LNHC232B00, assembly GCF_000502435.1. Taxonomy (NCBI): domain Bacteria; kingdom Pseudomonadati; phylum Pseudomonadota; class Alphaproteobacteria; order Hyphomicrobiales; family Phyllobacteriaceae; genus Mesorhizobium; species Mesorhizobium sp. LNHC232B00. The sequence goes on along the minus strand of NZ_AYWP01000020.1, from coordinate 4,791 downwards.
TCGGCCGCCGAAGTGATCATGACGCAGCTGCATGCGGGCGGCAAGTTCGACCAGAATTCCTACAAGGTGTCGGGCGGCCTGCATGGTGTGGGCGTGTCCGTGGTGAACGCCCTTTCGGCGTGGCTGAAGCTCAAAATCCGCCGCAATGGCCAGATCTTCGAGATGAGCTTCACGCATGGCAATGCGGACGCGCCGCTGAAAGTGACCGGCGCTTATGAACAGGACAAGCAGCCGGGCACCTATGAGGGGCGCAGCGGCTCGGAGATCACCTTTTTTCCGTCGGCCGAGACTTTCACCATGGTCGAATTCGACTTCGGCACGCTGGAACACCGGCTGCGCGAACTCGCCTTCCTCAATTCCGGCGTGCGCATCGTCTTGACCGATGCCCGCCATGCCGACGTGTTGCGGCATGAGCTGCATTACGATGGCGGCCTCGAAGAGTTCGTCAAATATCTCGACCGGGTCAAGAAACCGCTGATCGACAAGCCGATCGCCATCAAGGCCGAGCGCGACGGCATTACCGTCGAGGTGGCGATGTGGTGGAACGACAGCTACCACGAGAACGTGCTGGCCTTCACCAACAACATCCCGCAGCGCGATGGCGGCACCCACCTGGCCGGCTTCCGTGGCGCGCTGACACGCCAGATCACCGGCTACGGCGACTCCTCGGGCCTGACCAAGAAGGAAAAGGTCTCGCTGATCGGCGACGATTGCCGCGAAGGCCTGACGGCGGTGCTGTCGGTCAAGGTTCCCGACCCGAAATTCTCCTCGCAGACCAAGGACAAGCTGGTCTCGTCGGAAGTCCGCCCGGTGGTCGAGGGGCTGGTCAACGAGGCGCTCGGCACCTGGTTGGAAGAGCACCCGACCGAGGGCAAGGTGGTCATCGACAAGGTGATCCAGGCCGCGGCGGCGCGCGAAGCCGCGCGCAAGGCGCGCGACATCACCCGCAAGAGCTCGCTCGGCGTCACGTCCCTGCCCGGCAAGCTGGCCGACTGCCAGGAACGCGACCCGGCGAAATCCGAAATCTTCATCGTCGAGGGTGATTCCGCCGGCGGCTCGGCCAAGGGCGGCCGTTCGCGGCAGAACCAGGCGATCCTTCCCTTGCGCGGCAAGATCCTCAATGTCGAGCGGGCACGCTTCGACCGCATGCTCGGCTCCGACATGATCGGCACGCTGATCACCGCGCTCGGCACCTCGATCGGCAAGGACGAGTTCAATGCCGACAAATTGCGCTACCACAAGATCATCCTGATGACCGACGCCGACGTCGACGGTGCCCATATCAGGACCTTGCTGTTGACCTTCTTCTTCCGGCAGATGCCGGAACTGATCGAGCGCGGCCACCTCTACATAGCCCAGCCGCCGCTCTACAAGGTGACGCGCGGCAAGAGCTCGCAATACATCAAGAACGAGAGCGCCTTCGAGGAATTCCTGATCGGCTCCGGGATCGAGGAAGCCTCGCTTGCGCTGGGCTCCGGCGAGGTTCGGGCCGGGCAGGACCTGCGCAGCGCCATCGACGATGCGCTGGCCGTGCGCCAGCTCATCAACGGCTTGCACACGCGCTACAACAGGGGCGTGGTGGAACAGGCCGCGATCGCCGGCGGGCTCAACCCCGACGTCTTTGCCGACCTCGGTCGTGCCAACGCAATGGCGGAGCGGGTCGCACAACGTCTCGACATCATAGCCGAGGATACCGAGCGCGGCTGGACAGGGCGGATGTCGACGTCGAACGAAGGGATCGGCGGCTATGTGTTCGAGCGCACCGTGCGCAGCGTCAAGGAATACGCCCATCTCGACATGGCACTGATCAATTCGGCCGACGCCCGCCAGCTCGACCGCTACGCACAGCGCCTCAGCGAGGTCTATGGGACGCCGCCGGTGCTGCGCCGCAAGGATGTGTCCGAAACCGTGTCGGGGCCGCTGGCGCTGCTCAACGCCGTCTTTGCGACCGGCCGCAAGGGGCTGACCATGCAGCGCTACAAGGGTCTCGGCGAGATGAACGCCGAGCAGCTCTGGGAAACCACGCTCGATCCGAATGTGCGCTCGCTGCTGCAGGTCAAGGTCAATGATGCCACCGACGCGGACTCGCTGTTCTCGCGGCTGATGGGCGACGAGGTCGAGCCGCGGCGCGAGTTCATCCAGGACAATGCGCTGTCGGTCGCCAATCTCGATATTTGAGGTCTCGGCAAGCTTTTTTGAGACATTGGCGTGCCCCGGGGCCCGCCAATGTCGGCTTGCACAATCAAAATCATTGAGGAGTTGCCGGAACAGAAGGCCTTCAAAGACATTGTGACAGTGTCGATCACAATTTCTTACAGGAGGCTTTCATGGGACGCGGCATTCTACTGTGGCTGCTCGGAGTTCCGATTCCGATCATCATTCTCCTCATGCTTTTCATGCGATAGGAGGCCTCCATGCAGTCCTCCACCCTATCGGCTGTCGGCGTATCGACTGCAACGGAATCATCCTCCACGGCTGTCAGCTGGGGACCGATCATCGCCGGTGCCTTCGCGGCCTCGACGCTGACCTTCATCCTCATGCTGCTCGGCTCCGGGCTTGGGCTAACGATGGTTTCACCCTGGTCGGGCTCTGGCCTCTCGGCGACCAGTTTCGCCGTATCGACTGCGATCTGGCTGGTCGTCGTGCAGTGGTTGTCGTCGGGTGTCGGCGGCTATCTGGCGGGCCGGCTGCGCACCAAATGGGTCGGCATCCACACCGACGAAGTCTATTTCCGTGACACCGCTCACGGCTTCCTCGCTTGGGCATTGGCCACCTTGCTCGTCGTCGGCGTGCTTGGCTCGGTACTTTCGGCGGCGATTGGAACGGGCGTGCAGGCAGCATCCAATGTGGCTTCGGGCGCCGCCATGGGAGCGTCGGCGGGCGCCTCCGCCAATGCCAGCAACGCATCGGCATCGGCCGACAATGCGACCTCCTATCTGGTGGATTCGCTGTTCCGGCCGGCCGATCCGGCCAAGCTCGCCACCGGCAACCCCAGCGATCAGGCCGCCGCGGCGGGGCAGGCCTCGCGCATCCTGATCGCCGGTGCCGTCGCGGGTGAAGTATCCGCGGAGGACAAGACATACCTGTCGCAACTGGTGGCCGCGCGCACCGGCCTCTCCGAGGCGGACGCCAAAACGCGTGTCGATGCTGTCCTGGCCAAGGCGCAGGATGCCAAGGTCAAGGCACAGCAGGCGGCCGACACAGCCCGAAAAGCAAGCGCGACTTTCGCCCTGCTCGGCGCCCTGTCACTCGTCATCGGCGCCTTCATCGCCAGTGCCGCCGCGGCGCTGGGCGGCAGGCAACGCGACGACGAGGAAGCGGTATTTCTCGCGAACCCCTGAACGCAATCGCCCATGGAAACGAGAAGAGCCCGGCTTTGAAACCGGGCTCTTTGCGTTTGTACGTCGAGATTTCTGCCGGCCGGATCAGTGATCCATGGCCTTGACGATTTCCTCGGTCATCTTCTTGGCGTCGCCGAGCAGCATCATGGTGCCGTCCTTGTAGAACAACGTGTTGTCGATGCCTGCATAGCCCGAGCCGAGCGAGCGCTTGACGAACAGGCAGGTGCGCGCCTTGTCGACGTCGAGGATCGGCATGCCGTAGATGGGGCTGCTCTTGTCGTCGCGCGCGGACGGGTTGGTGACGTCGTTGGCGCCGATGACATAGGCGACGTCGGCCTGCGCGAATTCGGAGTTGATGTCTTCGAGTTCGAACACCTCGTCATAGGGCACGTTGGCCTCGGCGAGCAGCACGTTCATGTGGCCAGGCATGCGGCCGGCGACCGGGTGGATGGCGTACTTCACGTCGACGCCGTTGGCCTTGAGCTTGTCGGCCATTTCGCGCAGCGCGTGCTGCGCCTGCGCGACCGCCATGCCATAGCCCGGCACGATGATGACCTTCTGGGCATTCATCATCAGGTAAGCGGCATCGTCGGCAGAACCCTGCTTGACCGTGCGTTCGATGCCATCATCGGCGGCAGCAGTCGTCTCACCGCCGAAGCCGCCGAGGATGACCGAGATGAAGCTTCGGTTCATGCCCTTGCACATGATGTAGGACAGGATCGCGCCGGACGAGCCGACCAGCGCGCCGGTGATGATCAGCGCCAGATTGCCGAGCGTGAAACCGAGTGCGGCGGCGGCCCAGCCTGAATAGGAATTCAGCATCGAGACGACCACCGGCATGTCGGCGCCGCCGATCGGGATGATCAACAGGATGCCGAGCACCAGCGAGGCAGCGACGATCAGCCAGAACACCAGTTTTGACTCGGTGGTGACGAGCAGGATGATCAGCACGATCAGCGCCACGCCGAGCGCGGCGTTGATGAAGTGGCGGCCGCCGATCATGATCGGCTTGCCTGACATGCGGCCGTCGAGCTTGAGAAAGGCGATGACCGAGCCGGTGAAGGTGATGGCGCCGATGGCGACGCCAAGGCTCATCTCGATCAGCGCCTGGGCATGGATGTCGCCCGCGGTGCCGATGCCGAAGCTTTCCGGCGCGTAGATGGCCGCAGCAGCGACCATAACGGCGGCGAGGCCGACCAGCGAGTGAAAGGCGGCGACCAGCTGCGGCATCGAGGTCATGGCGATGCGGCGCGCGGTGACGGCGCCGACACCGCCGCCAATGGCGAGGCCAAGCACGATCAGGCCGAAGCGCGGGGCGGATGGGGTTGCCAGCGCCAGCGTGGTGGCGATCGCGATGCCCATGCCGATCATGCCGTAGAGATTGCCCTGGCGGCTGGTGGTCGGATGCGACAGGCCGCGCAGCGCCATGATGAACAGGACGCCGGAAACG
>NZ_AYWP01000019.1:0-232634 GCF_000502435.1 Mesorhizobium sp. LNHC232B00 | reverse complement strand
TCAACGCCATCGTAGACGGCTTCGTTCTCGCCTCACAAAAATGAGCCCGAAGCAAATGTGTGCCCACGCTAGCCCCTGTGGGAGAAGGTGGATCGGCGCACAGCGCCGAGACGGTTGAGGGGTGGGTGACGGAGTAATGTCCGCGCCAAGCTGGAGCACCCCTCATCCGACCGAGCTTCGCTCGGCCACCTTCTCCCGCAAGGGGAGAAGGGAAGATCCTTTACCAGTCTCCGACACTTGCCTGGATCACCGCAAGCGCGGCCACGGCCGCCGTGTCGGCGCGCAGGATGCGCGGCCCGAGCGGAATGGCGCTCACGAAGGGCAGGGCGCGCAGCATCTTGCGCTCCTCATCGGAAAAGCCGCCCTCTGGCCCGACCAGCAGCCCGAGCTTCTTTTCCTTTATCGCCTGCAAGGCAGGCAGCGGATTGTTGGTCGAGGCGTCCTCGTCACAGAAGATCAGCCGCCGTTCCTTGTCCCAGCCGGTCAGCAGGCGCTCGAATTTTTCCGCCTCGCGAACCTCCGGCACCGCCAGGATGCCACATTGCTCGGCGGCTTCGACGACATTGGCGCGCAGTCGGTCGATGGAAGGCTTTGCCACTTGCGTATGCTGGGTGATGACGGGCTGCAGGATGCCGGCGCCCATCTCGACCGCCTTCTGCACGAGATAGTCGAGCCGCCCCTGTTTCAGAGGCGCGAAACAATAGATCAGGTCGGGCAACGGCGGCTGCGGCCGCTGCAGCGCCAGCACCTTCAGCCGCACCGCCCTTTTTGTCCTCGCGGCGATGGCCGCCGACCATTCGCCGTCGCGGCCATTGAAGACAAGGATCTCGGCCCCTTCGCCGAGCCGCAGCACGTGCATGAGATAATGGCTTTGCTGCTGGCCGGCATCGAACTCGGCATCCCCTGCGAGATCGTCGGGCACGAACAGCCGTTGCATCTTGTAATTGGCGCGCATGGCCGAGGAATGGGCGAGCCGGCCGCCGGCGTCAAGCCTCGGCCGACGGATGCCACACCGGCCGAAAGCCATGACGGAGGACCGCAAGCGTCGTCTCCGGGGTCAGCAGGACAAGCGCCTTGCCTTCGAACTGATCACAGTCGATGGGCGGGCCATATCCGGCAAAGGACCACGGCAACGCCCTGCCGTTGCGCAAGGCATGTGCGCAGCCGTTGGCCGCGATCACCGCGCCGTCGGGCAGGACGGCAAGCTCGGCCGTTGCCACATCCGGCCTTTTGCCGCCCGAAGCCAACCGCTCCTTGTGCAGCCGCTTGTCGACCTGCGGCGCCCGCGGCTCGGCAATGCCGAACGCTTCACCGAAATGGCCGACGAAATCCCTGGCCCGTTCGCGCTGGCAGAAGAAGCAGGGGCGATGCCCGGCCGCCAGTGCCGTCACCTCGTCGAGGAAGAACAATTCCGTCCAGCCGGCCTTGCCGCCCAGATGGTCGTCGCTCTTGCGGTTGCGGCCCATCGGCTCGCGCCGCACATTGCGGAACTGGCAGACGCAGATGATCCAGGCCTGAAGCGCCCAGCGTTTCCTGAGCAGTGTCCTGGTCTCGGGATCGTGGATGATGCCGCGATTGCCGGTGAACAGCCCGCGCTCGGGCACGGCGTGGATGGCGCCGAATGGATCGACCCGGTTCTGCAGTGGCATAGTTCTCTCCTGGGATACGCATCTTGGCTGCAATGCTGGCGGCATGATATCGCTCGTCGCATCTTTTTCATGTCAGCAGGGTTTTGCGATGCGGGTGCTGGTGGTCCAGAACTACGACAATACCGGCCTCGGCCAGGTCGGAGCCGCACTTGCGGAAGCGGGTGCCGATCTCGATGTGCGCCTCCCCTACAAGGGCGACCTTCTGCCGGAAGATGCAACCGGGCACGATGCCCTGGTGGTGCTCGGCGGCGGCCAGAATGCGCTGGCCGACGATGAATATCCCTATTTTCCGGCGCTGCTCGAACTGACCCGCGATTTCGCCGGCAAGGATCGCGCCGTTCTCGGCATCTGTCTTGGCAGCCAGCTGGTCGCCCGCGCCTTCGGCGGCGAGAACCGCATCGGCGGCGCCAACGAATTCGGCTGGCGCGGCGTGTCGCTGACGCCTGACGCCAAGGCCGATCCGGTGCTGGGCGCACTGCCGGAAAAGTTCCCGATCTTCCAGTGGCACGACGACACATTCGAGCTGCCGCGAAACGCCGTGCGGCTCGCGGGCAACGATGTCGCCCAAAATCAGGCGTTTCGCGTCGGCCGCGCCGTCTATGGCTTCCAGTTCCACTTCGAGGCCGACCGGCCGATGGTGAAGGACTGGAGTTCCTCCTTCGCGCCGATCATTGCCGCGCGCCATCCAGACTGGGCTGGCCAACTCGATGGCGAAATGGCGCGCAACGGCCCCGATGCCGACGCCGCCGGCCTCGCCATTGCCCGCGCCTGGGTGGCGACGATCTGAACCTCCGCCCCTCGGCGCTCTGCTGCGTGACATAATTGGCACGCAGCCCTGAATCCTTCTGGGAAAACCCCTTTCGTCCTTGGCTTGTGTCCGCCCGCCATCCTAGAAGGCGCGCGCCTTGCATCGGCTGTGCAACCGCGATGAACCTTTTGTGTGACCCGTGCGACACACCGCCGATACAGAACATGCCTAGAAGCGCGAAATCGTCGAAATTTTGAAGCGATTTTTCCGTTTCAACGCATTGGTAACCGCCTCGTGCACAGATGCAGAAAGCTCAACAAGAGATGACTTCCGTGAAAGCAGCGCTTCTGTCCTTTGCCATGCTCTCCGCCATCGTGGTTTGCGGTCTGGGTATCTATGCCGCCGACGCGGCAAACAACCACAATGCGGTCGACGGCTACGGCGTCACCGCTTCCTTGCGCTAAAGCCGCAACGTCTTCGCGTTCTCGGACGCGGGCGCTCAAGCTTCCTTTATCGTGATTTCCAGGATGCGTTTGTCCGCGCCGTCCACGACGAGCGCGGTCAGCATGCCTGATTGCCAGGCAAGCGTGTCCACATTGACGCGGTTGGCCATCACTTCCGCTTCCGGCACCGGCGTGTGGCCGTGCACCACGATCTTCGGGAACAGGCCGGTGTAATCGTGGAAAACGTCGCGGATCCAGATCAGGTCCTGCGGGTTCTGCTTCTCCAGCGGGATCCCCGGCCTGATGCCGGCATGGCAGAAGAAGAAGTCATCGAACGTTACCGAGAACGGCAGCGATCGCAGGAAATCGACATGGCCGGGTGGCATTGCCTCGAGCAGCGCCGCGTGTCTTCGTCTCAGCGTTTCCGTCTTGCCGAACCAGCTGGCATCGGCGGCGAGTGACACACCATAGGACAGCGCCGTCTGCACGCCGCCATAGCGCACGAAAAGGCCTTCCGGGTCAGGGGTTCCCAGAAAATCGAGAAAGCCGATATCGTGGTTGCCCGCGAGCATCAGATTTCGCGGATCGCGTTCGCGCGCCTCGATCAGAAAATCGATGACGCCCTTGGAGTCCGGCCCGCGGTCGACATAATCGCCGAGGTGGATCACCCGCCAGTCGCGAACCGGTTCCCACTGCAGCTCGCTCTCGATCCGCCGGTGCATGGCGGCCAGCAGGTCGAGCCGGCCATGCACATCGCCGATCGCGTAGAGCCGCACGCCGTCTGGCCCATGCGCGTCGAGAAAATGGATGCTCGGTTCCGCCAACTCTCGCTGTTCTCCGTGGTCAGGTCGTCACCCGAAGCTAGCGCCGGAGCTGGGCCTTGCCCATGTCGGTGACCAGACGCTTTCCGCACAGCGCCAGCGTGATGTCCATCTCTTTGCGGATGATTTCCAAAGCTTTGGTAACCCCTTCCTTGCCGAGCGCACCCAGGCCGTAGAGAAATGGCCGGCCGATATAGGTGCCCTTGGCGCCGAGGCAGAGCGCTTTCAACACGTCCTGGCCGGAGCGGATGCCGCCATCCATATGCACCTCTATTCTGTCGCCGACCGCGTCCGCAATCTCCTCCAGCACCATGATCGAGGACGACGCGCCGTCGAGCTGGCGTCCGCCATGGTTGGAGACGATGATTGCGTCGGCTCCGCTCTTGGCCGCCATCAGCGCGTCTTCCTTGTCGAGAATGCCTTTCAGGATCAGCTTGCCGCCCCAGCGTTCCTTGATCCAGGCGACATCCTTCCACGACAGCTGCGGATCGAACTGCTCCGTCGTCCATGACGACAGCGAGGCCACGTCGCCGACGCCCTTCGCGTGTCCGACGATGTTGCGGAAAGTGCGGCGCTTGGTGCCGGCCATGCCCAGGCACCAGCGCGGCCGGATGGCCATGTCGATAATGTTGGTCAGCGTCATGCGGGGCGGCGCGGTCAACCCGTTGCGGACATCCTTGTGGCGCTGGCCGAGGATCTGCAGGTCGAGCGTCAGCACCAGCGCCGAGCACTTCGCCGCCTTCGCCCGGTCGATCAAATTGAGCACGAAATCCTTGTCGCGCAGGACATAAAGCTGGAACCAGAACGGTTTTTTCGTCACCGAGGCGACATCCTCGATCGAGCAGATGCTCATCGTTGACAAGGTGAAAGGCACGCCGAATTCCTCGGCCGCCTGCGCCGCCAGCATCTCGCCATCGGCGTGCTGCATGCCGGTCAGGCCGGTCGGCGCCAGCGCCACCGGCATCGCCACCTTCTGGCCGATCATGGTCGATTCCAGCGAGCGGTTGCTCATGTCGACCAGCACGCGCTGGCGGAACTTGATCTTCTGGAAGTCTTCCTCGTTTGCCCGATAGGTGCTCTCGGTCCAGGCACCCGAGTCGGCATAGTCGAAGAACATCTTGGGCACGCGCCGGCGCGCGAGGTCCTTGAGGTCCGCGATGGTGAGAATGTCGCTCATGATAGTCCCCGCTTGATCGAATTGATTAGGTGCGTCCGCGTGCTGGTTCGGTATCGCCGGCTTCCGAGCGCTGCCGCAGCCGCAGGCGCGACACGCGTTGCCAGTCGCCGCTGCGCTCCGCCTCGGCCATCGACCGTTCGACATAGGTGATGTGATCCATCGCCGCCTGGCGGGCGCCGGCCGGGTCGCCGGCCTTCACCGCGGCGTGGATCGCCCGGTGTTGTGCAAGCAGGGCCTCGCGTGCGCCAGGTACGGTGAAGACCAGCAGCCGGTTCTGGAACACGCCTTCCGACAGCAGCCGATAGCAGGAGCGCAGTGTGTGCAGCAGCAGGATGTTGTGCGCGCATTCGCAGATCGCCTGATGGAATTCGACGTCGATTTCGGCCTCGTCGTCGAAATCGCCGGTGCGATCCGCCTGGTCCATGCGTGCCATGATGCGGTCGAGCAGCGCCAGATCCTCCGGCGTGGCGCGCCGCGCCGCATATTCGGCGGCTATGCCTTCGATCTCGCGGCGGTATTCCAGATAGTCGGTGACCGCCTTGCGATGCATCGAAATCAGGTCCGCCACCGGTTTGGTGAACAGCTGGCCGATGATGTCTGCGACATGCGTGCCGCCACCGGCCTTGGTCGTCAAAAGCCCGCGCCCTTCGAGTGCCTTCAGGGCATCGCGCAGGATCGGCCGCGATACGTCAAACTGGCGTGCCAGTTCGCGCTCGCCCGGCAGCCGGTCACCGGTGCGCAGCACGCCTTCGAGGATGAGGCTCTCGATCTGCTGCACCACCTCGTCGGCGGTGCGCGAATGCTCGATCCTGGAAAAAATATCGCTCAACAGAATGCCTGGAAGGTGAAAACGGTGTCGCGCAGGATAAAGCCTGCGTCGCCAACTGGTCAAATTATTTATCCAATTGGTCGAGGCGGGTCGGTTTTGCCGCACGGCGCCATATCGTCTTCGGCTAAACTTTGCTGTTTGCGTAACCAGCCTATTGGTCCTAGAGGGACGCAACTACAAGAGGGGTTCAAAGAAACCCGGGGAACTAGCCGTGTCAGACGACCCGTCCAATCTCGAGTTCCAGCCGCGCGCCCAAGGCAGTGTCATGGGCTTTCCAGCGCATGAAGGCCGGCCCGGCGCGCTGGGTGAGGTGCATGCCCGGCCGCATCCGCTGATCCAAAAGCCGCGCGTCCTGATCCAGCTTGCCTTCATGACCGAGGGCGGCTCCAGCGTCGATCATGCCGTCCTTTCCGAACTGTCGCGGCGGCTCGGCATCGCCGCGCCCGATCGCCAGGCCCGCCATCATGCCATGAAGTCGGGCAAGGGCTCGCTGCGTTGGGAACGGCACACGGAATTCTCGACTTATCTGTGGGAGGGGCCGCTTTCCGAAAGCGGCAGGACGCAGGAGGACTCGCCCTTCGGCAACGGCTTTTCACCGCCGGGAACCGTCATCTCGGGCATCCGCCTGGAAATTCGCAAGTGGACGCAGGCGAGTGAGCGGCTGATCGCCGCTTTCGACCCGACCAGCCTGTGCTACTCGCTGGTCGAACGGGGCAATGCGGCAATAGTCACCGATTTCCGCCAGGACGGCGACGGCATGACGCGCATCCTGGTGCTCGATCGTGGCCTGACGCCGGCGCGCACCGGAGCGTTGTCGCAGCGGCTGATCGACATCGAGACCTACCGCACGCTCGCCATGCTCGGCCTGCCGCTGGCGCTGACCTTGTCCGGCCGCGCCCGCCGCATCGAGGACCGGCTCGCCCAGACCACGCTGGAAATGAAGGTCGCCGAGACCCGCGACAGCCAGACGCTGCTCGCCGACCTGACCGAATTGGCCGCGGAACTGGAGGCGGACGCGGCATCGAGCCTCTACCGCTTCGGCGCCAGCCGCGCCTATGACGGCATCGTCGTCGAGCGGCTGGAGGCGCTCGACGAGGAAGCCGTGCCCGGCTACGACACCTGGGGCGGCTTCCTGCAGCGGCGCGTGGCACCGGCCATGCGCACCTGCCGGTCGGTCGAGGAGCGGCAAGCCAATCTGTCGCGCAAGCTGACCCGCGCCACGACGCTGCTGCGCACCTGGGTCGATGTCGAGGTCGAGAAGCAGAACCGCGACCTGCTCGCCTCGATGAACAACCGCGCCCGCCTGCAACTGCGCCTGCAGCAGACCGTCGAAGGCCTCTCGGTCGCCGCCGTCTCCTATTACGTGGTCGGCCTCATCGGCTATGTCGCCAAGGGCGCCTCGATTTTCGGCCATGCCTTCGCGCCCGAAATCGTCACCGCCGCGTCGGTGCCGGTCGCCATCCTGCTGGTCTGGTGGGGCGTGCGCCGCGTGCGCCAGATGCATTCCGAGCCCGGCAAGCACCCGGGCGAATAGCGGCGCCCCTTACCCTCCCCCTTGTGGGCCCTTGTGGGGAGGGTCGGCTCATGATCGCAGCGAAGCGAAGATCGTGAGACGGGGTGGGGGGCATCATAAAGCGCCGCGCCGACCCCCACCCCGCTCACTTCGTTCGCGACCCTGCCCACAAGGGGGAGGGTGAGACAGCGGCAGATTGCCGCTGCGGAAGGTTCGCTCGTCCCTTGGACTTGGATATTCACTACCGAGATATTTGCAACCATCGCGCTTCACTGGTAAAAGATTTTGACCAGTCAAGCGAAATGAGGCTGCTGATGTCCGGCCTTGCCATGCCGAAACCAGACGACGCCACGATGCGCCGGCGCGACGAGATCGTCGCCGACATGCGCATCATCGTGCCGGGCGAAGGCGTGGTCGATGCAGCCAATGCCATGCGGGCTTTCGAGAGCGATGGCCTGACCGCTTACCGCCAGCTGCCGCTGGTGGTCGTGCTGCCCGAAACCGTGGCGCAGGTTTCCCGGGTGCTGAAATACTGCAACGATCGCAACATCCGCGTCGTGCCGCGGGGCTCGGGCACCTCGCTGTCGGGCGGCGCGCTGCCGCTCGAGGACGCGGTGCTGCTGGTCATGAGCCGCTTCAACCGCATCCTTGCGATCGACTACCCCAATCGCATCGTCGTCGCCCAGCCGGGCGTCACCAATCTTGGCATCACCACCGCCGTCGAGCAGGAGGGCTTCTACTATGCCCCCGATCCATCCTCCCAGATCGCCTGCTCGATCGGCGGCAACGTCGCGGAGAATTCCGGCGGCGTGCATTGTCTGAAATACGGCCTCACCGCCAACAATGTGCTCGGCATCGAGATGGTGCTGATGAGCGGCGAAGTGGTGCGGCTCGGCGGCAATCATCTCGACGCGGAAGGCTACGACCTGCTCGGCGTCATGACCGGCTCGGAAGGCTTGCTCGGCGTCGTCACCGAGGTCACCGTGCGCATCCTGAAGAAGCCGGAGACGGCGCGCGCGCTGCTGATCGGCTTCCCGACCAGCGAGCAGGGTGGCCAGTGCGTCGCCGACATCATCGGCGCCGGCATCATTCCGGGCGGCATGGAGATGATGGACCGGCCGGCGATCCACGCAGCCGAGGATTTCGTCCATGCCGGCTATCCCCTGGATGTCGAGGCACTGCTGATCGTCGAGCTCGACGGGCCGGGCGTCGAGGTCGATCATCTCATCACCGCGGTCGAGGCGATCGCCATCCGCAACGGTTCGACCACCTGCCGCATCTCGCAGTCCGAGCAGGAGCGGCTCAGCTTCTGGGCTGGCCGCAAGGCGGCATTTCCGGCGGTGGGCCGCATTTCGCCCGACTACTACTGCATGGATGGCACCATCCCACGCAAGGAATTGCCACGCGTTTTGGCCGGCATGCGCGAGCTGTCGGAAAAATATGGGCTTGCCGTCGCCAACGTCTTCCACGCCGGTGACGGCAATCTGCACCCGCTAATCCTCTACGACGCCAACGTGCCGGGCGAACTCGACAAGGCGGAAAGCTTCGGCGCCGACATATTGCGGCTCTGCGTCAAGGTCGGCGGCGTGCTGACAGGCGAACATGGTGTGGGGGTCGAGAAGCGAGACCTGATGCCCGAGATGTTCAACCAGGTCGACCTGGACCAGCAGATGCGCGTCAAATGCGCCTTCGATCCCAACCACCTGCTCAATCCGGGAAAAGTGTTCCCGCAGCTTCGCCGCTGCGCTGAGCTTGGACGCATGCATATTTCGGGCGGCAAGCTGCCGTTTCCGGACATTCCGAGGTTTTGAGTGGGTATGCCAGCGCTTGAACACCCCCCTCTGTCCTGCCGGACATCTCCCCCGCAAGGGGGGAGATCGGATGTCGCGTGGGGTTTCGCTAATCTCCAGCGCTGCCAGCCAGGCGAGTGGCTGAAGCTGCCAATCTCCCCCCTTGCGGGGGAGATGTCCGGCAGGACAGAGGGGGGTGCGAAGGAACGCGGCGTTTCCGCATTCGAGGGCGCGTTCTCTTCATGACCACCTTCACCCCGACAACCTCATCCGAAGTCCTCTCCACCACAGCCTGGGCGGTGGCGGAAGAGGCGCCGCTCGAAATCATCGGCCATGGCTCCAAGCGGGGCATTGGCCGCCCGCTGCAGACCGGGCATACGCTCGACCTGTCGAAACTCACCGGCGTCACCCTCTATGAACCCGCCGAGCTGGTGCTGTCGGCAAAGGCCGGCACGGCGCTGGCCGACATCGAGAGGCTGCTGGCGGAAAACGGCCAGCAGCTTGCCTTCGAACCGATGGATTACGGCCCGCTGCTCGGTGGCGAACCGGGCAGCGGCACCATAGGTGGTGTGCTCGGCGCGAACCTGTCCGGTCCGCGTCGGCTGAAGGCGGGTGCCGCGCGCGACCATATCCTTGGCATCAATGTGGTGTCCGGGCGGGGCGAGGAATTCAAGTCGGGCGGCCGCGTGGTCAAGAATGTCACCGGTTACGATCTGTCGAAGCTGATGGCCAACAGCTGGGGCACGCTTGCCGTGTTCACCGACGTCACCTTCAAGGTGCTGCCCGCGGCCGAGACCGAGGTCACGCTCGCGGTGCGTGGCCTGCTCGACGAGGCGGCAGCAAGCGCCATGGCCCTGGCGCTCGGCTCCAGCGCGGAAGTGTCGAGCGCTGCCCATCTGCCGGAGCGCATCGCCGCGCGTGTCGCCGGCGGCGCGCTCGGCAGCGATGCCGCCACGCTGTTGCGGGTCGAGGGTTTTGGTCCGTCCGTCGCCTATCGTATCGCCGCGCTGAAGACGCTGCTCGGCAAGGCCGGACCGCTGGAGGAAATTTCCGGGGACGTTTCGCGGCAGATCTGGCGCGATGTGCGCGACTGCAGGCCGTTCGCAGACGGCAGCGAGAAACCGGTCTGGCGCGTCTCGATGACGCCTACCCAAGGTCATCAAATGGTCCTGACCCTGCGCATGCAGGCCGCCGTCAGCGCCTTCTATGACTGGCAGGGCGGGCTGGTTTGGCTGCGCATGGAAGAGGGCGATCCGGAGGCCGCTCTGCTGCGTGGTTTGTTGCGCAAACATGGCGGCGGCCATGCGACTTTGGTTCGCGCGGCACCCGCCCATCGCGCCGCGCTGCCGGTGTTCGAGCCGCAGTCGCCGGCGCTTGCCGCACTGAGCCGGCGGCTGAAGCAGGAATTCGATCCGAAAAACATCCTCAATCCCGGCCGCATGGCCCAGGACTAACGCGATGCAGACCAATTTCTCGCTTGCCCAGCTGGCCGATCCCGATGTCGCGGAGTCGGAGAAGATCCTGCGCAAATGCGTGCATTGCGGCTTCTGTACCGCCACCTGCCCGACCTATGTGACACTTGGCAACGAACTCGATTCACCGCGCGGGCGCATCTACCTGATCAAGGACATGCTGGAAAACGGCCGACCCGCCGACAAGGAGATCGTCACCCATATCGACCGCTGCCTGTCCTGCCTGGCCTGCATGACCACCTGTCCGTCGGGCGTCAATTACATGCACTTGGTCGACCATGCCCGCGCCCATATCGAGGAGACCTACAAGCGGCCGCTGCTCGACCGCCTGACCCGCGCCATGCTGGCCTTCGTGCTGCCCTATCCCCAGCGCTTTCGCGCGGCGCTCAAGCTTGCCAAGCTGGGCAAGCCGTTCATCGGCCTGTTCGAGAAGGTCCCGGCGCTGAAGCCGCTTGGCGCCATGCTCAAGCTCGCGCCGGCGTCGATCCCGGCAGCTTCGCCGATGGCCTCGCCAGGCATCCATGCCGGGCAGGGGGCGAAAAAGGGCCGTGTCGCCATCCTCACCGGTTGCGCGCAGTCGGTGCTCGATCCTGCCATCAACGACACGACCATTTCGCTGCTGAGGCGGCTCGGCGTCGAGGTCGTGGTGCCGCCGGGCGAGGGCTGCTGCGGCGCGCTGGTCCACCATATGGGGCGCGAAGAGGCAGCCCTTGCCTCGGCCCGGCAGAACGTCGATGCCTGGACGCGCGCCATCGACCAGGGCGGTCTCGACGCTATCATCATCACCGCGTCGGGTTGCGGCACGACGATCAAGGACTATGGCTTCATGCTGCGCCTCGATCCGGCCCATGCCGAAAAGGCCGCGCGCGTGTCGGCACTTGCCAAAGACATCACCGAATATCTGGCCGCTTTTGGCCTGCCCGAACCTGTGCGCAAGCCAGGCACGGTCGTTGCCTATCACTCGGCCTGCTCGATGCAGCACGGCCAGAAAATCACCCGCCAGCCGAAGGAGCTGTTGACGAAGGCCGGCTTCGTCGTGCGCGAGCCGCGCGAGGGCCATCTGTGCTGCGGTTCGGCCGGCACCTACAACATCCTGCAGCCCGAGATTTCGGCCAGGCTACGCGACCGCAAGGTGAAAAACATCGAGGCAACGGGCGCCTCGATCGTCGCCACCGGCAACATCGGCTGCATCACGCAGATCGCGTCCGCTGCCAGGATGCCAGTGGTGCACACGGTAAAACTGCTCGACTGGGCCTATGGCGGACCGAAGCCGCAAGGCGTTCTTGACGAGAACCTGATCGCGGCGGAGTAGGGCCGCGCTCGGCGGTTACTCCGCCGCCAGCCTGTCGGCTGTGCCGTAAGTCGCTTCGTAGAGCGCGCGCTGGCGGCTGAGCGCCACCATCGTGTTGCGCAGCAGGATCGCCACCGTGATCGGACCGACGCCGCCCGGCACAGGCGTGATCCAGGAGGCGACCTCGCGCACGCTTTCGGTGTCGACATCGCCGACGATGCGGCTCGTCCCGTCCGGCCCGATTTCGGAATTGATGCCGATGTCAATGACGGCAGCACCGGGCTTGACCATGTCGGCCTTGATCAGCCTTGGCTTGCCCACCGCAACGAACAGTGCGTCGGCGCGCCGCGCATGCGCGGCGACCGACCGCGTCATGTGGTGGCAGACCGTCACCGTCGCGCCCTCGCTCATCAGCAGGAAGGCGATCGGCTTGCCGACGATTTCCGAATGGCCGACGATCACGACTTCCAATCCCTTGAGATCGAGCCCGGTTTCCTTGAGCAGTTCGACCGAGGCGGCCGCCGTGCAGGGCGCGAGATCGAGCTGGTTGTAGACGATGTTGCCGATCGAGGCAGGGTGCATGCCCTCGACATCCTTGAGCGGATGCACCGCCGCCTGCAGCGTCTTGATCGGGATATGGGCGGGCACGGGCCGCTGGATGATGATGCCGGTGACGCGCGGATCGGCATTCAGGCCGTGGATGGCGGCCTCCAGTTCGCCCGACGTGATGGTGGCGGGAAAACGCCTTTCCTCGAAATCGATGCCAGCGAGCTCGGCCTTGGCGCGCTGGTTGCGCACATAGACATCGACCGCATCGGTATCGCCAACGGTGATCGAGATCAGCTTGGGCGGAAAACCCTCGGCTTTGGCAATCGCCGCATCCTCGCGCACGGCGGCGATGATGCGCTGGGCAACAGGGCCGCCCTTGAGATAGCGGTTGTCGTCGGACAGGGGCATGGGTGGACTCTTTCGTCTATGGCGCTCCCATAGCAAAGGAACATCGAAAATGGCAGCACGAAAGCGAACCGCCATGCCCTTGGCGCGACGTTCGGGCGCAGTCTCGCCTGGGTGTTGGCTCAGTTTTCACAGGAAAACGGAAAGGGCAGCGCGGTTGCCCGTGCTGCCCTTCCTGACCGGCCGCATCCCCATACGGCCCGTCCCCCGTTATCTCTGGATTGGCCCCTAAAAGCTCAATGCTTTGCCGGCCAAGTGATTCGCGAGAATTATTATATCACCTCGACCGTGGTTCCGACATTGACCCGCTCATAGAGGTCGACCACGTCCTCGTTGCGCATGCGGATGCAGCCCGACGACACCGCGCCGCCGATCGTCCACGGCTGGTTGGTGCCGTGGATGCGGTACTCGGTCGTGCCGAGGTAGAGCGCGCGCGCGCCGAGCGGGTTCTCCATGCCGCCGGCCAGATAGGTCGGCAGGTAACGGCCCTTGGCGGCTTCGCGCTTGATCATCTGCGCTGGCGGGCGCCAGTCCGGCCACTCGCGCTTGTTGGTGATCTTGTGCGTGCCCGACCATTCGAAGCCCGGCTTGCCGGTGCCGACGCCATAGCGTCGCGCCTTGCCGTTCTTCTCGATCAGGAAGAGGAAATTCTGCGTCGTATCGATGACGATCGTGCCCGGCTTCTGCGGGCCGTCATAGGCGACTTCCTGCGGCAGGTAGATCGGGTTGATCTGCGGGCGCATGGCCACGCGCTTGGCCGGAGCCTGCACGGCGGCGGTCCGCACACGATCGGGCTGCGCCGGTTGCGCGGTGCGCAGGCGCGGCTGCTGTACGACCTGGCGGTTCTGCCGCACGATGCCGGGCGCATTGCCAAGCTGCAGCACCCAGGGTGCGGAAAGGTCGGGGCTGACCATCACCGGCGGCCTGTCGGCATAGCGGTCGTCAGCGGCTGAGGGCGTGACGCCGGAGGCAAACACAGCCATGGCGCCGAGCACGGGAAACAAAACTCTTTTCATCGGGAACGCACCTTGATCGTCTGATAGAACCGGGTGGAAACGACCTCCCGGTTCAGCGATCATTGGCGTGCAAGCAGCAACCGAAACATGAATCGGAATGCGTAAAATGCGGTTCTGTCAGTAAACCTTTTGGTGTGGTTACCGCCGGGTTCAGGAATCTGGTAAAGCCGCAGTAAATACAGCGCAAGCGCGTTAACGAACGGATTTTGGCCAATGGAAAAAGAAAATACCGGCCTGCTCGCCGGTCCCGACGGTGTCGTGCGCTGCTTCTGGCATGGCAATTTGCCCGACTATCTGCACTATCATGACCATGAATGGGGCCGGCCGGTGTCAGACGACCGCAGGCTGTTCGAAAAGATCTGCCTTGAAGGTTTCCAGTCGGGCCTGTCGTGGCTGACCATACTGCGCAAGCGCGAGAATTTTCGCGAGGCCTTCGCTGGCTTCGACTTCGACAAGATCGCCGCCTTCACCGACAAGGATGTCGAGCGCCTGCTTGGCAATGCCGGCATCATCCGCCATCGCGGCAAGATCGTCTCGACCATCAACAACGCCAAGCGCGCCCGCGAAATGGTGGACGAGTTCGGCTCGCTGGCCGCCTGGTTCTGGAAGGTCGAACCCGGCAAGGACGAGCGGCCCAGGATCGTCGACCTAGCCCATCTGCGCGCCAACCCGACCACGGCGGTCTCGGTGCGGATTTCGAAGGAATTGAAGAAGCGCGGCTGGAGTTTTGTCGGCCCGACCACGGTCTACGCCTTCATGCAGGCCATGGGCCTGGTCAACGACCACCTCGAGGGTTGTGTTTGCCGCAAGGAGGTCGAGAAGGAGAGGAAGGCTTTCAAGCGGCCGAAATAGGGCTCAGGTGCCGTTGATGCTGGCCAGGAACAGGCCGGCGACGATCGCAACCACGGTGGCCACCGTCGGGTAGATCACCAGCAGGCCGGTCACCAATGCATCGCGCATCGAAGGCCCCTTGCCGATATCGGCCGGTATCTCGAATGGCCCGGCGGGCTGGCCAGCCATCTTCGGAGCGCGGATGTCGGCCGGACGCAAGCGCGCCGGCAGTTCGCCGGCATCGCTGTTGGCATGGAATTTTGTTGCGCTGGTCATGTCCCGAACCCCTTCATGTGGTGCGCTATATCGGCCGCGATTGTGTCGGCACGATGCCGTGCTCATGGCCGGACTGTTTCATTTTCGGTTCGTTTTTGTTTCAATCGTTTTCCTTCTCCCCCTTGTGGGAGAAGGCAGAGGCGCTGACCCTTGCCGGTCCCGGCTGCATCGGTTAGGACACGCGCACTCAAAATAAGTCGTCATTTACCTAGCAAAAAGACCCCATCTCATGGCCGACAAATCGGAAAAGACGAAAGCGCGGCTGCCGCGCGGTTTTGCCGACCGCAGCGCCGAGGATATCCGCGCCGTCGAGAAGATGATGGCGACGATCCGCTCGGTTTATGAGCTCTATGGTTTCGAACCGGCCGACCAGCCGCTGATCGAATACACCGATGCGCTGGGCAAATTTCTGCCCGACCAGGACCGGCCGAACGAGGGCGTGTTCTCGTTCCAGGACGATGACGACCAGTGGCTGTCGCTGCGCTATGACCTGACCGCGCCGACGGCGCGCTTCGTTGCCGAGAATTATGAGCGCCTGCCGAAGCCCTACCGCAGCTACCGCTCCGGCTGGGTGTTCCGCAACGAGAAGCCGGGCCCCGGCCGCTTCCGCCAGTTCATGCAGTTCGACGCCGACACGATCGGCACGCCGGGTGTCGCGGCGGACGCCGAGATGGCCATGATGATGGCCGACGTCATGGAAGCGCTCGGCATCAAGCGCGGCGACTACGTCATCCGCGTCAACAACCGCAAGGTGCTGGACGGTGTGCTGGAGGCGATCGGTCTTGGCGGCGACGACAATGCCGGCCGCCGGCTGACCGTGCTGCGCGCGATCGACAAGCTGGACAAGCTCGGTCCGGAAGGCGTGAAGCTCCTGCTTGGCCCGGGGCGCTGGGACGGAGGCAAGGAAGGTGAGGGAGATTTCGCCAAGGGTGCCGGGCTGGAGAACGTGCAAGCCGAGGCGGTTCTTCTCGCCACGGCGAAGAATGCACAGGCCGGCCAGGATGCCATAGTCAGTTCGAACGCGATCTACCAGGAAGGCGTTGGCGAACTCTCGACGATCGAGGCTCTGGTCAGGGCGGCGGGATACGGCGAGGACCGTATTGCCATGGACCGCTCCGTCGTGCGCGGCCTCGAATACTACACCGGCCCGGTCTTCGAGGCCGAGCTTCTGGCCGAAATTCCCAACGAAGACGGCCAGATCGTGCGCTTCGGCTCGGTCGGTGGTGGCGGCCGTTATGATGGCCTGGTCTCGCGCTTCCGTGGCGAGCCGGTGCCGGCGACCGGTTTCTCCATTGGCGTCTCCAGGCTGATGACGGCGCTGAAGAACCTCGGCAAACTCGACAGCGCCGACGTGATCGCGCCGGTCGTCGTGCTGGTGATGGACAAGGACACCGACAGCCTCGGCCGTTACCAGAAGATGGTGAGCGAACTGCGCGCCGCCGGCATTCGTTCCGAGATGTATCTCGGCGGCGCCGGCATGAAGGCGCAGCTCAAATATGCCGACCGGCGCGGCTGCCCGGTCGCAATCATCCAGGGCGGCGACGAGCGCGCTAAGGGTGAACTGCAGATCAAGGATCTGATCGAAGGCGCGCGCATGTCGGCCGAGATCACCGACAACGCCGAATGGCGCGCCGCGCGCCCCGCGCAGGTGACGGTGGCCGAAAGCGAGCTGGTCGCCGAGGTAAGCCGGATATTGGCGGCGCAGGCTGAGGAACGGTCTAAGTGACGAGCGCAGCCCCCTCTTGTCCTTCTCCCCTTGTGGGAGAAGGTGGCCTCGCGGAGCGAGGTCGGATGAGGGGTGTTCCAGGGAATGCCAACGTCTCATTCCGTCACGTACCCCTCATCCGTCTCGGCGCTGCGCGCCGATCCACCTTCTCCCACAAGGGGAGAAGGGAAGGGCGCAGCACATGACCTCCCGCTACCCCGCCATCTCAGCCGACATCACCAGCCTCTTCGCCACCCGCAACACGCATGCGGTCGAGGTTGCCATCCTGCAGCCGGCAGATCCCTTCCTCGACATGGCCGGCGAAGATCTGCGGCGGCGCATCTTCCTTACCGAGAGCGAGACCGGGCAGACGCTGTGCCTGCGGCCGGAATTCACCATTCCGGTCTGTCTCGACCATATAAGTTCGCAGGCCGGCACGCCGCGCCGCTATTCCTATCTGGGCGAGGTGTTTCGCCAGCGCCGCGAAGGCGGCAACGAGTTTTTCCAGGCCGGCATCGAGGATCTCGGCGACCGCGACACGGCCGAGGCCGATGCGCGCTCCGTGGCCGACGCGCATGCTTTGTTGTCGCTGGTGCTGCCCGGCCGTTCCCTGGCGGTCACGCTCGGCGACCAGGCTATTTTCGAGGCCGTGCTCGCCGCCCTTGGGTTGCCGCGTGGCTGGCGCATGCGGCTTGCCCGCGCCTTCGGCTCGGCGCCGATGCTTGAGGCCTCCCTCGCCGATCTCGCCAATCCACCGCGCAACAGCCAGCTTTCAGGCGATGTCGCGGCGCTTGTCCTCGACGGCGATGTCGAAGGCCTTTCGGCGCACATCGCCGGCGGCATGGAGGAGGCCGGCCTGTCGGCGTCGGCCGGGCGCTCGCCCACGGACATTGCACGGCGGCTGATCGAAAAGGCCGAGTTGCGCAGCGTGCGGCTGTCGAACGAGGCTTTCGCGGCGCTCAAGAACTTTCTCGCCATCGATGTGCCGCTCGATGGCGCGGCCCAGGCGCTGGAGAGCTTCGCTGCCGCTGCCGGTCTTTCGCTGAGTGCGGCGCTGGAAAAATTCGCGGCACGCGCCCGCGCGATCGAGGCGCATGGCTTGCCGGTGGGAACAATCCGCTATGATGCCGCTTTCGGCCGACCGCTCGACTATTACACCGGTGTGGTCTTCGAAATCGCGGCCCAGGATGGCGAGCGCCCCCTGGCCGGCGGCGGCCGCTACGACCGATTGCTGACGCTGCTCGGCGCCAAGACCGCGATCCCCGGCGTCGGCTTTGCGGTTTGGCTCGACCGCATCGAGGCGTTGCGGGAGACGGCACCATGATCACGTTGGCCATTCCCTCGAAGGGCCGGCTGAAGGAGCAGGCGCTAGAGGTGCTGGCCAAGGCTGGCCTCACCGTCAGCCTGCCCGGCGACGAGCGCTCCTATCGCGCCCGCATCGAGGGCGCGGAAGGCATCGAGGTTGCCCTGCTGTCGGCTTCCGAGATAGCTGGCGAGATCGGCCAGGGCACGGTCGATCTCGGCATCACCGGCGAGGACCTGGTGCGCGAGAACCTCGCCGATTGGGAGGCGCGCGTGGAAATCGTCGCCCGTCTCGGCTTCGGCCATGCCGATGTCGTGGTGGCGGTACCCGAGATCTGGCTCGACGTCGACACCATGGCCGATCTCGATGACGTCGCCGCCGATTTTCGCCAGCGCCACGGCCGGCGGCTGCGCATCGCCACCAAATACTGGCGGCTGACCCAGCAGTTCTTTTCGCAGAAGCACGGCATCCAGGTCTATCGCATCGTCGAAAGCTTAGGTGCCACCGAGGGCGCGCCGGCGGCTGGCCTCGCCGATGTCATCGTCGACATCACCACGTCAGGCTCAACGCTGCGCGCCAATCACCTCAAGGTGCTGGGCGACGGCGTTGTCCTGAAGTCGCAAGCCTGCCTGGTGTCGTCGAAGAAGCCGCGTGCGGCGGCCGATGAAGCCCTGCTGCGCGACATCGCGTCGAAGATGAGCGCCCTCCTCCCTCCTCCTTGAAGGGCAGGTGACTTGAAAGTCAGCCGCTGAAGGCGGACAGCGGCTCGCTGCGGCAGTGCGCGGCCCCAGCACCTCCACTACCATCGGCGGGATTTCCACCGTCCCGGCGGGCTGATAGGTTTGGGTTCGTCCTGGGAGGATACAGCGATGCCGGTCAATCTCGACGAGCTGAAGAACGCCACCAATCTGCGTGGCCGCGCCGCTCGCAATGGCAATGTCTTCGTGGCCCCTGTCGATGGCAAGGCGCATGTCTCCGGCGAGCGCACGCCGCCGCTGCTCAAGGAGACGATTCCCGCGCTGTTCTCCGACACCGCCAGCAAATATGCCACGCAAGATGCCGCCGTCTTCGTTGGCCAGGACAAGCGCTTCACCTGGAGCGAACTGTCGGACACGGTGGATGCGCTGGCCGCCGGCTTCCTGGCGCTGGGACTGGAAAAGGGCGACCGCGTCGGCATCTGGTCGCCAAACCGCTGGGAGTGGCTGGTGACCCAGTTCGCCACCGCCCGCATTGGTCTGATCCTGGTCAACATCAACCCCGCCTACCGGCTGACCGAACTGGACTATGCGCTGAACAAGGTCGCCTGCAAGGCGCTGGTGACGGCGGCAAGCTTCAAGACCTCCGATTACCTCGGCATGATCGAGACGCTGGCGCCGGAGATCGCCAAGGCCGCGCCCGGCAAGCTCAAGGCGCAAACGCTGCCGGCGCTGAAAATCGTCATCCGTATGGGCGAGGAGAACTCGCCCGGCATGTTCAATTTCGGCGACGTGCTGGCCATGGCCGGCCGCGACGAGCATGACAGTCTCGACCGCATTTCCGAGGGGCTGAAGCCCGGCGATGCCATCAACATCCAGTTCACGTCAGGCACCACGGGCGCGCCCAAGGGCGCGACGCTGACCCATTCGAACATCGTCAACAACGGCAATTTCGTCACTTCGGCGATCAAATTGACCGTCGATGACCGGCTGTGCATCCCGGTGCCGCTCTATCACTGCTTCGGCATGTCGATGGGCACGATGGGTTGCGTCTCGAAGGGCGCGACCATGGTTTTCCCGGGCGAGGGCTTCGATGCCGGCGCCACGCTGAAAGCCGTGGCGCAGGAACGTTGCACCGGGCTCTATGGCGTGCCGACCATGTTTGTCGGCCTGCTCGATCATCCCGATTTCCAATCTTTCGATCTCTCCAGCCTGCGCACCGGCATCATGGCCGGCTCGCCATGCCCGATCGAGGTGATGAAGAAGGTCGTGTCGCTGATGCATATGTCTGAGGTGACCATCGCCTACGGCATGACCGAGACCAGCCCGGTGTCGTTCCAGAGCGGCGTCGACGATCCCCTGGAAAAGCGCGTCTCGACCGTCGGGCGCATTCACCCCCATGTCGAGGTCAAGGCGGTCGATGCCGACGGCGCCACGGTTGCCGTCGGCGCGCCGGGCGAACTCTGCACCCGCGGCTATTCGGTGATGAAGGGCTATTGGGACGACGATGACAAGACCCGCGAGGCGATCGATAGCGATGGCTGGATGCACACCGGCGACCTCGCCACCATCGATGCCGAGGGCTATTGCAACATCGTCGGCCGGGTCAAGGACATGGTCATCCGCGGCGGCGAGAACGTCTACCCCAGAGAGGTCGAGGAATTCCTCTACCGCCATCCCAAGGTGAGGGAAGTGCAGGTGTTCGGCATCCCCGATACCAAATATGGCGAGGAGCTGTGCGCCTGGATCGTGCTCAAGCCCGGTCAGATCGCCACCGAGCAGGAGATCAAGAACTTCTGCGCCGGCCAGATCGCCCACTACAAGATCCCCCGCCACATCCGCTTCAGGAGCGAATTGCCGATGACTGTGACCGGCAAGCCGCAGAAATTCCTGATGCGTCAGGCGATGGTGGAAGAATTGGGGCTAGTGGCGCAGAAGACGGCGTGAACGGGTGAACGCTTCGATCTGTCGGTGCGCGAATGCAACCGGGTTTGCAGAAACGCACAGGGGCTTGCATGACTGGTTTCGGACGATCGGCGACTTCCTACGCGATGCCGCTGGCCGCCCTGGCGATGGCTGTCGCGGTCAGAGCCAGCGGGCTGTCGGTGGACCAGGGTTCGTTGAACGCCAGGATCCTTGTCGGTGCGCTGTCGAGTGCGATCATGTTCGTCACCATTTTCGTGGTGCTCGACCACGCCGAGGCGGTAGCTCGGCGGGTAGGGGAGCCGTACGGCACGCTGGTGCTGACTTTTGCCGTCACGGCGATCGAAGTGTCGATCATTGTTTCCATGATGCTGCATGGAGAGAACAACCCGACGCTGGCACGGGAGTCCGTCTTCTCGACGGTGATGATCACGTCCACCGGCGTTGTCGGCATGTGTCTCGCGCTTGGCGGCTGGCGTCATCGCAAGCAGGCCATCGTTCGGCAAGGGACCAGTGCCTATCTGGCGGTTCTGATCGCGCTGACCGTCATGACGCTTATTCTGCCGACCTACACCCAGACCACGGATCCCGGCACGTTTTCGGCAGCCCAACTTGGTTTCGTCAGCGTCCTTTCAGTGCTGCTCTATGCAAGCTTCGTGTTCGCGCAGACCGTCCGGCACCGGGAAGACTTTATCCAGGGACAACCACACGACGTTTCGGTGCTCGCTGCCCCTCACGAGAACATCTCTGCCAGCGCTCTGCTGCTGGTGGCCGGACTGATCGGAATTGTCATGCTCGCCGAGCAGGTCGCGGCAAGCGTCGAAAATACGCTCGTTGACTATCAGGTGACCCAGGCGGACAGCATTGTGGGGGCAATGATCGCGGGGCTGGTGTTGATGCCGGAGGCCATTTCGGCGGTGCGCGCTTCACTCAACAATGAGCTGCAGCGCGGCTTGAATGTCGCGATGGGTTCGGCTTGCGCCACGATCGGCCTGACCATACCGGGAGTCGCAGCCGCCAGCCTGCTGACGGGGAGAGGACTGACCCTGGGGCTGCCGGCTGCCGATGCGGTCCTTTTGGTCTTGGCGCTTTTCATATGCAATGTAAGCTTCAGCACTGAAAGAACGACGTTCTTGACCGGAATGGTCCATCTCGTAGTTTTTTTCACCTATGTATTTCTGATATTCATACCATGAAGGCTTTGGTGCGAGCGAAGCGCCAGGGGCGACGTCCCTCCTTACCTCAGACCGCGGATTTGAGGTGATCGATGAAGGCGCGCAGCTTCGGCAGGATCTGGCGCTTGCCGGGATGATAGAGGAAGACGCCCGGCGTCGTGGCGGCGATGCTCTCCAGTACCGGCTCGAGTTTTCCCTGCGCTATCGGAGCTTCGGCGACGGGCCGAGGGATCTGCGCCAGCCCGATCCCCCGCATCGCGGTGCCGACCATCGTTGGATAGTCATGCGCGATCAGCGGACCCGAGACCATCGCCTCGATCGCCTCGTTGCCGTTGATGAAGGACCAGGGCGCGATGGCGCCGTTCGAACGGCGCAAGCGCAGGCAGGCGTGGTGGCGCAAATCGTCCACACGCTCGGGGCGCCCGTAACGCTCGAAATAGTCAGGACTGCCGACGACCACGAACGAAAATGAGGGCGTCAGCCGCACGGCGACCATGTCGGGGGCGATGAACTGGCCGAGGCGGATGCCGGCATCGAAGCCGCCGGTCGCCAGGTCGACCATCTCGTCGCTGGCGGCGATCTCCAGTTCGACTTCGGGATAGGCCTGACAGAAGGACGCGATCACCGGCTCCAGGATCAACGGCACCACGGCGCGGGGCACCGACAGGCGCAGCAGGCCGGTCGGCCGTTGGCCGACGTCACGGGCGGCCTCGCCAGCGGCGACGATCTGTTCGAAGGCAGGGCCGGCGCGATCGAGGAACCGTTGACCAGCCTCGGTCAAACCGACACTGCGCGTCGTACGGACGAACAGCGCCGCGCCAATGCGGGCTTCCAGCGCGCGCACCGCTTGGCTCACGGCGGATGGCGTCACGCCGAGATCGGCGGCGGCGCGGCGGAAGTTGCGGCGCCTGGCGACGGCCAGGAACACCTCGACGCCCTCCAGCGTACCATGTCTGACTGTGTAGTTCTGCTTCATGGGTCGTTGTGATTACAACGGATAGTCGAACGATGGAAGCGGGCTTAGGTAATCGGCTGAAGCGGGGAGGCCGCAATGCCCTGCCAACAAGGAGGCCAAATGCCCACGGAAGTGCTGTTCCAGATCCAACTCGTCTTAGGCTATGTCGCGTGGCTGCTTTGCTTCGGCGCATACGGTCTGCCGTGGCTCGGATCGATGGATCGGATCGCGGCGCAACGCGCTATCGCCACGCTGCACAGCTTCCGCTTCTTCGGCCTGGTCTTCATCCTTCCGGGCGTCGTCGGCCCCGATCTGCCGGCCAGCTTCGCCACCTTTGCCGCCTATGGCGACTTCGCAACCGGGGTGCTGGCCATCTGGCGCTGCTTACCGTCAAGGTACGCCAGCTGTTCTGGGCGTTCGTCGTCGCCTTCAACATCGTTGGCATGGTCGACCTCATCGTCGACTATTATCAGGCCATCCAGGCCGATCTTCCTGCCCATGCGGGGCTGCTGGGCGCCGCCTACGCGATCCCGATCCTCTACGTGCCGCTGCTGATGATCACGCATGTCACCGCGTTCTATTTTCTGCTGCGTCCCCACCGGAGCGCATCTCGCGCCATCACGGAGAATGCGAGGGCTTCCTAGATCAACTGGGAACTCGGCTGCGCTTTCGAAGCGCAGGCGGCGGGGCGAAAAGCGGATGCTACCGCCGTCCGCTCCCCATCTCGCTCGGCCGTGGCGCCGTACCGCGCTCCTGCACGAGCGGCCCGAGCAGCACCTCTCCGAACAGCGGCTGGTAGCTCCGGCGCACCGCCGGATCCTCCTTGAAGGACAGCGCATACTGGCCGATCTGGTGGAAATAGGTGATGCGGGCCCTGACCAGGCTTTCATCCGGGGGATAGCCCATGGCGCGGAACGAGCGGATCAGCAGCGCGATGCGCAGATCGTCGATGTCCTTCACCTCCTGAGCCAGTTTTCGGGAGGTTCGCGACCAGTCGCGGATGGCCAGATCGAGCAGCGGACTGAACGGCGCTTCGTCGACCCATACATGCACGATGTCGGTGAAGAACTGCAGCCCCTCAATGTCGTGCATCTCGCGCATCGCCCAGAACGGTGCGCAGTTGATGTTGCGCCATTCCTGCAGCAGGCCGCCACGAAGATCGTCCAGGCTGGCAAAGTGGAAATAGAAGCTGCCGCGCGTGACCTTCAACTGCTTGGAGAGGCGGTCGATCTTCACCTCGGCGATGCCGCGCTTCTCCAGCACCTTGCGCGCGGCGGCGATCCAGGCGTCGCGGCTGAGCGTCTGCCGCGCGGTCTTCGAACGCGGGGCGGCCTTGGACGGTCTCTTGCCTCTGGCCGGGGCGCTGTCGGCTTTCATGTGATCAAGACCTTCATCGCCATGCGCGACGCCTCCAATCCGTTCGCCGGCTTCGATGCGCTTCGCGACTCTTCGAGGGTCCATCTATCGCGGAACGCGCGACCAGAGCAATTCCAGGAACCGCTCTATGGCAGTGCGCTGATCCGCTCCAACATGAGTTCGAACAACGGCGCCGGATCGATGCGTCGCAGAACGTTGCAGTTCTTGGCGCGGCCGGTCACGTGCCACCAGTCGACCACCGTCATGCCGATTGTCTCCGGCGAGACGATATCGACCGTCACCGCGCACTGGCGCTGCTCGTAGATATGTGGCGCCAGGAGGTAGCCGGTGACGCAGGCATCGTGGATGGGGCGCGCCGGCGTTTCGAATTTGTGGGTGCCGTACTGGCGGTAGAAGTCCGCCAGATTGGCGGCTTCGACCGCGGCGCGGCTGCCGGTTGCGCGCAGGCGGTCTAGCCACTCGGGCGTCATCAGGGCGGTGTAGGTGCAGTCGATGCCGGCCATGGTCACCGGCACGCCGCTGTCGAACACCTTATGGGCGGCATGCGGGTCGACGAAGATATTGAATTCCGCCGCGGGCGTGGCGTTGCCGCCCTGGAAAAAGCCGCCGCCCATCAGCACGACTTCGCGCAGCCGGCGCACGATTCTCGGCTCCATGGTCATGGCCATGGCGAGGTTGGTCATCGGCCCGAGCGTGCAGACGGTCAGCTCGCCCTCCGGCGCCTCCATGATCGTGCGCACCAGGTAATTCACCGCGTGTTCGCTCTGCAGTTGCGTCACGGGTTCGGGAAGATCGGCGCCGTCCAGCCCGGTTTCGCCATGGACATACTCGGCCGTGATCAGCTTGCGCACCATCGGCGCCGGGCATCCGGCATGGACCGGGACGTCCGCGCGCCCGGCGAGTTCCACGACCTTCAACGCGTTCTTCGACGTCAGGGCAAGCGGCACGTTGCCGCCGACCGTGGTGATGCCGATCACCTCGAGTTCGGCCGGAGATCCCAGTGCGAAGAGGATGGCGAACGCGTCGTCCTGGCCCGGATCGGTGTCGATGATGATCTTGCGTGGTGCCATGTTTCAGCGCTCTTCCTTTTGCGGTCGAAAGCCTATTGATGAGGCCGTTCGGATGTGTAGAAATACAGTACTGTATCTTATGTTCAAGACAGGGTGTTCGAAAATGGATGCACAAGCTCGCGGCGATTTTTCCGAAATCCCGATCCTCGACGTGTCGGCGCTCTACGGCGACGACGAAGGCGCGATCCGCGAGACGGCGGCGACGCTGCGCCGCTATCTCGAGACGATCGGCTTCCTCTATGTCACCGGCCATCCCATTCCGCGCGCCGATGTCGAAGCCGTCCGCGAAGCCAGCAAGCGCTTCTTTGCCTTGCCGGAGGAGGAAAAGCTCAAGCTGAAGATCGACCGGAATTTCCGCGGCTACCTGCCCTTCGCCGGCTCGACCATCGTAACCTCCTCCGTGGCGACGGTGAGCAAGCCGAACCAGAGCGAATCGATCTTCTTCATGCACGAGGTCGGTGCCGACGATCCCAGGGCCCTGGCCGAAAAGCCCTTGCAAGGCCCCAACCAGTGGCCGGACGAGAGAGCGCTGGCGGGCTTCCGGCAGACGATCGATCGCTATGTCGAGGAGATGGGCACGCTGGCGCGCAAGATGGTCCGCGCCATCGCGCTCTCGCTTGGGCTGCCCCTCGACAGCCTCGACCGCTATTTCGAGCAGCCGACCACCTTTCTGCGCCTGCTGCATTATCCGACGCAGCCCCAGGAAGAAGGCCTCTTCGGCTCGGCGCCGCACACCGACTACGGCTTCATCACCTTGCTGGCGCAGGACAATGTCGGCGGCCTGGAGGTCAAGAACAAGGCTGGCGACTGGGTTCCGGCACCTCCGGTTCCGGACTCCTTCGTGATGAATGTCGGCGACATCCTGGCGCGCTGGTCGAACGACCAGTTCGTCTCGACGCCGCACCGTGTCATCAACCGGTCTGGACGCGAGCGCTATTCGCAGCCCTTCTTCTTCGATCCGTCCATGGACGAGACGATCGAAGCGCTGCCGGTCTGCGTACCGGCCGGCACGCAGCCGAAATACGGGCCGGTGCTCTACGGCGACTATCTGATGGAGCGCATCGACAAGAACTATCACTATCGCAAGAAGAAGGCGGCGGAAGCGACCGGCGCCTGAGCGGATGCCAAGCCCGAGCCGGCCCCGAACAGCGGCCAGCTCGAGCCTTGCCTGACCAAGTCGGGCCTTGCCTGACAAAGACTGCCAACACTGCCAACAAGGAAAAGAAAGGGGAACAGCAATGAATGCATATCTGCGAACGGCCAGCCTCGCGCTGACGATCTCCGCAATCGCCTGGGGTGGGGTTTCCCGGGCTGCCGAGATTCCGAAATCCACCGACGTCAAGCAGAGCGGAACGCTCGCCGTCGCCAACACGCTGGACTACGCGCCGTTCGAATATCTCGATGCCGACGGCAAGCAGACGGGCATCATCATCGAACTGGCCGGCGAGGTGGCCAAGCTCGTCGACGCCAAGCTCGACGTGCAGCGCACGCCGTTTCCCTCGATGATACCGGGCTTGGCGGCGGGCCGCTTCAAGATCGCCTGGGAGACGTTTTCGGCGACGCCCGAGCGGCTGAAGCAGGTCGATTTCGTCATGTTCCTGAAGGCCGGCCTCGCCGTCTCGACATCGCCGGACAAGAAGGCCAGCTTCAGCGGCGACACGCCGCTCTGCGGCAAGCGTGTCGGCGTCTCGGCCGGCAGCGCCTCGGACTTCCTGGTCGACAAGCTCGGCAAGGAGTGCACCGACAAGGGTCAGGCGGCCATCGAAAAGTCGGTCTTCAACTCATCGACCGATATCGTCCAGGCCGTGCTGTCCGATCGGGTCGATGCCCGCATGGACGATGCGACCGCATCGAGCTATTTCGAGGTGACGAGCAAGGGCCAGCTGGTGGTCCTGCCTCGCTTTACGAGGTCGCGCCGCTCGGCATGGCGATCGCCAAGGACGACAAGGAGACCGCCGACATGATGGTGGGCGCGCTTTCCGAGCTGTTCAAGAACGGCACTTACAAGGCTATCCTCGAGAAGTACGGCATGGGCGTCTATGCCATCAAGGAACCCTACTTCGTCGGCACCATGGACGCGCTTCGCGCCGAATAGAAATTACCGGCGCCTGATCACCAGTCAGGCGCCGGTCAGCGATCAGGAGACCAGCGATGGGCGTGGCCCACCCGACCGAGATCGGCGTCGAGCCAGCAGGTGTCGCCGCCGCCGTGTCGCGATTGACCGTCGTGCCGCAGCGCCGCTACGGCATCTGGGTCGGCACGGCGCTTGCGCTGCTGCTGGCGTTTGTGATCATTCGCGCCTTCGCCAGCAATCCGGCCTTCGCCTGGGGCACGGCCGCCGGCTACCTGTTCCATCCCTCGATCATGCGCGGCCTTGGCAACACTTTGATGCTCACCGTCATCATTATGGTGCTGGCGATCGTGGTCGGCACCGTCATTGCCATCATGCGGGTGTCGCCAAGCCCGGTGCTGCGCGCCTTCGCGGGTGTCTATGTCTGGTTCTTCCGCGGTGTCCCGGCCCTGATCCAGCTGATTTTCTGGTTCAACCTGTCGCTGCTGGTGCGCGAAATCTCGCTCACTTTGCCCTTCCTGGGCACGCTGTTTGCCGTGCGCACCAATGATTTCATGACGCCGTTCTTCTCGGCTGTCGTTGCGCTTTCGCTGTGCGAGGCCGGCTACATGGCCGAAATCATCCGGGCGGGCATCAAGTCGGTGCCATCTGGCCAGTCGGAAGCGGCGAGCGCGCTCGGCATGCCCTACCGCATGATCCTGAAGCGCATCACCCTGCCGCAGGCCATGCGCTTCGTACTGCCGCCGACCGGCAATGAGGCGATCAAATTGCTGAAGATGACGTCGCTGGTGACCTTCATTGCCGTCGATGACCTGTTCTATACGGCGCAAAGCATCTATGCACGCACCTTCGAGACGATCCCGCTCTTGATCGTGGTCGCCTTCTGGTACCTAGCGGTAGTCAGCATCATGTCGGTGGGACAGCATTTCCTGGAGCGCCATTTCGGCCGTAGCGACACGCGCCGCGAGCCTCTGACGATGCGCGCACTGCGCAACGCCGTCAGCCTGCGCGGCGTCGCCCGATGAGCGATGTGAAGTCCGAAAATCGCGCCCGCTTCGGCGTGCCGGCCGGTTCCATGGTGTTCGCGCGCGGTGTGCGCAAATCCTATGGCCCGCTCGAAGTCCTCAGGGGTGTCGACTTCGACGTGCCCGAAGGATCGGTGGCTTGCATCATCGGCCCGTCGGGATCCGGCAAGAGCACGTTCCTGCGCTGCATCAACCATCTGGAGAAACTCAGCGCCGGCATCCTGCTGGTGGACAGCCAGTTCGTCGGCTACGACCTCCAGGGCGACAAGCTCTACGAGGTCAAGGACGATCTCCTGTGCCGGCGCCGGGCGGAAATCGGCATGCTGTTCCAGTCGTTCAACCTGTTCTCGCATATGACGGTGATGGAGAACCTGATCGAGGCCCCGACGCAGGTGCGGCGCATTCCCGCCGATCAGGCCAAGGCCGAGGCGGAGGTGCTGCTGCGGCGTGTCGGCCTCGCCGACAAGATCGACCGCTATCCGCGCGAACTGTCCGGCGGCCAGCAGCAGCGTGTTGCGATTGCGCGCGCCATGGCAATGAAGCCGAAGGTCCTGCTGTTCGACGAGCCGACATCGGCGCTCGATCCGGAACTGGTCGGCGAGGTGCTGCAGGTGATGCGCGACCTGGCCGAGAGCGGCATGACGATGGTCGTCGTCACCCACGAGATCGGCTTTGCTCGCGAGATCGGCGATCAGCTCGTCTTCATGGATGGCGGCGTGATCGTCGAACGTGGCGCGCCGCGCGAGATGATCGCCAACCCAAAATCGCCGCGAACCCGCGGGTTCCTGTCCCGGGTTCTGTGAGGTCTCCTTGTCGGGGCGCGGTTGCCACTTCTCGGGATCACGCTGCCAACGCCGCTGGACCCAGGCTGCGGATGATCTTGGCAAGTTCGACACACTCGCCGTGCCTGGTACTGTTGCGACGCCAGGCGAGGCAAATCATGCGTTGCGGCATCGGCTCCTGGAACGGCACGATCTTCAGGTCCGGGATGGTGCCCGCTGGCCCGGCCGCCATTTCGGGGACGAGCGTGACGCCGAGCCCGTGCGCCACCATCTGCAAGAGCGTGGTCAGGCTGGTGGCGCCGTAGCTTGCCATCGCCACCGGGCGCACATTGCCGCAGACGGCCAGCGCCTGTTCGCGCAGGCAATGACCTTCCTCCAGCAGCATCAGCCTCTCCAGTGCCGGGCTTTCGGGCGGAACCGGCGGCGAGGCGAAGGCGGGATCGCCTGATGGCACGGCCAGGAAGAACCTGTCGGGAAACAGTGCCTCGGTGGTCAGACCGGGATGGTCGAGCGGAAGCGCGGCAATGAAGGCGTCGAGCTTCCGCGATGCGGTGTCCTCGACCAGGGACGTGGTGACGGCCTCGCGCAGTTCGAGCAGCAAGGCCGGAAAGTGCTTTTTCAGCTCGGGCAGGGCACGCGGCAAGAGATAGGGCGCGACGGTCGGGATGATGCCAAGGCGGAAGCGTCCCTCCATGGCCATGCGGCCGCGCCGGGCCGTCGTTTCAACGTCGCGTATGGCGGCCAGGATATGTTCGATGCGCGGCAAAAGCGCTGCCGCTTCGTCGGTCATCCGGACCGACTTGCCGCCACGTTCGAACAGCCGGCAGTTCAGCCGCTGCTCCATCTCCGCGATCTGCGCGGACAGCGCCGGCTGGCTGACACCGGCCAGTTTTGCCGCACGCCCGAAATGCAGCGTCTGGGCCAGCATTTCGAAATAATGCATCTGGCGAACCGTCAATCCTATCACGCGGCAATCCTATCATGCGGGCAATCCTACCATAAGGAAATCCTATCAAAACAAACAGGAAAGGCAATTTGTCTTTATCGGCAAGGCGGCCTAGTCTGGAACAATTCCAGATTGGTGCGGCCACTGGCTGGCCCCAGAATCTTGGCAAAGATCAAACCTCGGCAAATCGGAGACGAACATGGACGCGAAAACCGACGACAACAGCGCGGGCAAATGCCCTGTGGCGCATGGATCCGCCGGCCGGACCAACCGTGACTGGTGGCCGAACCAGCTCGACCTCGGCGTTCTCCACCAGCAGTCGAACCTGTCGGACCCGATGGGCGAGGATTTCGACTACGCCAAGGAATTCGCGAGCCTCGATCTCGATGCGGTCATCCAGGACCTGCACAAGGTCATGACGGATTCGCAGGATTGGTGGCCGGCGGACTTTGGCCACTATGGACCGCTCTTCATCCGCATGGCCTGGCACAGCGCCGGCACCTACCGCATCGGTGATGGCCGCGGCGGCGCCGGTGCCGGCCAGCAGCGCTTCGCGCCGCTGAACAGTTGGCCGGACAATGCCAATCTCGACAAGGCGCGCCGGCTCTTGTGGCCGGTCAAGCAGAAATACGGCCGCAAGATCTCCTGGGCCGACCTGCTGATCCTCACCGGCAACGTCGCGCTGGAATCGATGGGCTTCAAGACCTTCGGCTTCGCCGGCGGCCGCGCCGACGTCTGGGAACCTGAGCAGGACGTGGACTGGGGTTCGGAAACCAAGTGGCTGGACGACCAGCGCTACTCGGGCGATCGCGAGCTCCAGGGCCATCTCGGCGCCGTGCAGATGGGCCTCATCTACGTCAATCCCGAAGGACCGAACGGCAAGCCCGATCCGCTGGCTTCGGCCCGCGACATCCGCGAAACCTTCGGCCGCATGGCCATGAACGACGAGGAAACCGTGGCGCTGATCGCCGGCGGCCACACTTTCGGCAAGACCCATGGCGCCGGCGATGCATCGCTGGTTGGCGCTGAGCCGGAAGGCGCCGGCATCGAAGCGCAGGGCCTCGGCTGGTCGAGCAAGCATGCCACTGGCATTGCCGGCGACGCCATCACTTCGGGCCTCGAAGTGACCTGGACGACGACGCCGACCAAATGGAGCAACAACTTCTTCGACAATCTGTTCAACTACGAATGGGAGCTGACGAGGAGCCCGGCGGGCGCCCATCAGTGGACGCCCAAGGGCGGCGCCGGCGCCGGCTCCGTGCCGGATGCGCACGATCCCTCGAAGCGCCGCGCGCCGGCCATGCTGACCACCGACCTCGCGCTGCGCGTCGATCCTGCCTACGAGAAGATTTCGCGGCGCTTCCATCAGCATCCGGATCAGTTCGCCGATGCCTTCGCCCGTGCCTGGTTCAAGCTGACCCACCGCGATATGGGTCCGGTCGTACGCTATCTCGGCCCGTTGGTGCCGAAGGAAGAACTGATCTGGCAGGATCCGATCCCCGCGATCGATCACGAACTGGTCAGCGAGCAGGATATCGCCTCGCTGAAGGCGAAGATCCTGGCCTCGGGCCTGTCGGTTTCCGAGCTCGTCTCGACCGCCTGGGCATCCGCCTCGACGTTCCGCAATTCCGACAAGCGCGGCGGCGCCAACGGCGCCCGTATCCGGCTGGCGCCGCAGAAGGACTGGGACGTCAACCAGCCGGCTGAACTATCGAAGGTGCTTGCCAAGCTCGAAGGCATCCAGAAGGAGTTCAACGCGGCGCAGACGGGCGAGAAGAAGATATCGCTCGCCGACCTGATCGTCCTCGGCGGCGTCGCCGCGGTCGATAAAGCGGCCAAGGATGGCGGCTATGAGGTGAAGGTGCCGTTTACGCCCGGCCGCATGGACGCTTCGCAGGAGCAGACGGATGTCCACTCCTTTGCCGCGCTCGAGCCGAAAGTCGATGGCTTCCGCAACTATGTCAGGGGCAAGCAGCCGATGTCGGTCGAAGCCATGCTGGTCGACCGCGCGCAATTGCTGTCGCTGACCGCTCCCGAAATGACGGTGCTGGTCGGCGGGTTGCGCGTGCTCGGCGCCAACGCTGGCGGTTTGAAGCACGGCGTGTTCACCGACAGGCCGGGCACTTTGACCAACGACTTCTTCGTCAACCTGCTCTCCATGAGCACGGTCTGGGATCCGGCAGCGGGCTCTGTTCCGGGTGCGGAAGAAGTCTACGAGGCCCGTGACCGCAAGACCAAGGCTGTCAGATGGACCGGCACCCGCGCCGACCTGATCTTCGGCTCGCATGCGCAACTGCGTGCGCTTGCCGAAGTCTACGGATCCAGCGACGCCGGACAGAAATTCGCCAGGGATTTCGTCGCGGCCTGGACCAAGGTGATGAACGCCGACCGCTTCGACATCGCAGGCTGATTC
Organism: Mesorhizobium sp. LNHC232B00; assembly: GCF_000502435.1. Taxonomy (NCBI): domain Bacteria; kingdom Pseudomonadati; phylum Pseudomonadota; class Alphaproteobacteria; order Hyphomicrobiales; family Phyllobacteriaceae; genus Mesorhizobium; species Mesorhizobium sp. LNHC232B00. The sequence goes on along the minus strand of NZ_AYWP01000019.1, from coordinate 200,384 downwards.
CGGCGTAAGGACCCGACAAAAAGAGGCGCGGGCCGTGGCCCGCGCCTTTTATTTCAGCTTTCGAGATCAATCCTTCTCGAAGATGCGTGCCTTGGCGACGACGCCGGCAATGGCGCCGCCGATCAGCGGCGCGACGATGAACAGCCAGAGCTGGCTGAGTGCCGCACCGCCCGTAAACAGTGCCGGGCCGATGGAGCGCGCCGGATTGACCGAGGTGCCGGTGACCGGGATCATGGCGAAGTGAATGCCCGCGAGCGTAAGGCCGATGACCAGGCCGGCAAATGCCGTCGAGTGCTTTTCGGCGGTGACGCCGAGGATCACGGTGACGAAGGTAAAGGTGCCGATCAGTTCCCACAGGAAGGCCGAGCTTATGCCCCATTTCGTCTCGTCCCAGCCATTGGCGCCGAAGCCGCCGGTGTGGCCGCCGGCCTGGCCGGAAACGATGATCCAAAGCGCCAGCGAAGCCAGAATGGCCCCGATGATCTGCGCGATCCAATAGGGGATGACGTCCTTGGCTGGCAGCCGTCCGGCAAGGAAGACACCGAGTGTCACGGCCGGATTGAGATGTGCGCCCGAAATGGGACCGATCGCATAGGCCGCGGCGATCAGGCCGATGCCGAATGCCAGACCGATGCCTTCCTGGCCGAGCGGCAGCGCGCCGCCGAAGCCGCCCGTCACCACCGACGCCGTGCCGATGAACACCAACAGAAATGTGCCTAGAACTTCCGCCAGATAAGTCTTCATTGCCCTCTCCTCGTGACGATCCGCCGGTCTACGTTTTCTGCGCCGCGAATCATGGCGGCAAGAGTATTCTCAACCGAAAAACTTGGAAAGCAGAGCCGTTGCGCCACGCGCCGTGCTTGAACGCGCCAGTATGAACATTAGAGATCTTTCATCTATTGATCGATCTGCTGTTGGTTGCCAGGGAGAGTTACTGGTCGGCCAATTTCGCTGGCAACAGTCGGGATGGCGCCACGCCGCGAGACGGAGCGGGGTTCAATCCGGACGTGAAAGGTTCTAAGAGCAGGCCGAGATGCTGTGCTCGATTTGATGGAATGACGAATGCGACTGGGCGGACGGCTGGCTGCGGCCATCGAAGTGCTGGAAGACATTGGCCGGCGCCACCGGCCGGTGGCCGATGCGCTGAAGGACTGGGGCCTCTCACACCGTTTCGCCGGCGGCGGCGATCGCGCGGCGATCGGCAACATCGTATATGACGCGTTGCGCCACAAGCGCTCCGCCGGCTGGTTGCTTGGCGAAGACACGCCGCGCGCCATCGGCTTCGGCGCGTTGCTGCTCGAATGGGGCCAGACGGCGCAGTCGCTCAACGACGCGCTTGATGGCGATAAGTTCGCGCCGCCGCTGCTCGGCGCCACCGAGCTCCAGGCAATCGCCGAACGCCGGCTTGCCGACGCGCCGTCCGCGGTGCGGGCCGACATACCCGATTGGTGCGAACCGCTTTTCGAACGGGCCTTTGGAGCGAGCTGGGTCGAGGAAGGCGCAGCGCTGGCAACACGTCCTCCGCTCGACATCAGGGTCAACACGCTGCAGGCCGATCGTAACAAGGTGCTGGCGGAACTGGCCGATACCGGCGCCAAGCCTGCCCGCATCGCGCCAAACGGCATCCGCATTCCGCCCATCGATGGCGACGGCAGACATCCGAACGTGCAGGCAGAGCCGGCCTTCCAGAAGGGCTGGTTCGAGGTCCAGGACGAAGGCTCGCAAATAGCGGCCGCGCTCGCCGGTGCCGAGGCCGGCATGCAGGTGCTCGACTTCTGCGCCGGCGCCGGCGGCAAGACGCTGGCGCTGTCGGCTCAGATGGGCAATACGGGCCAGATCTTTGCCCATGATGCCGAAAAGGCGCGGCTGGCGCCGATCTTCGACCGCATCCGCCGGTCGGAAAACCGCAATGTGCAGGTGGTCACCAAGCCGGCCGAGCTTGCGCCGCTCTCGGGTCATATGGACGTCGTGCTGGTCGACGCACCCTGCACCGGCAGCGGCACCTGGCGCCGCCGTCCCGACGCCAAATGGCGGCTGACGCAAAGACAGCTCGACGCCCGCAAGGGCGAGCAGTCGGCGATCCTCGATGCAGCACAAGCCTATGTCAAACCCGGCGGTCTGCTGGTCTACATCACCTGCTCGGTATTCCCCGAGGAAAATGGCGAACAGATCGCCGCGTTTCGCGGGCGCAACAGCGGCTTCGTCCCGGTCGATCACCGCGCGCTGTGGGACAGCCATTTCCCGGGGCACGAGGCGGCGGCGCGGATCGGCGCCGGCGGCGATATTTCGCTGTCGCCGGCGCTGAGCGGCACCGATGGTTTTTATGTCTGTGCCATGCGCAGGCCTGGCTGAACGTATCGGATGGCGCCGATGCGTGGCGGGTTCGTTTCGCTGTCGCAGGTCAAGCCGATTGCTGCACTGCAGCAAAAGCGTTTGCCTGCCGCCCGTGCCTCTGCAATAAGCTTTTCCGGCAAAAGTGAAGGCAATGGCGATGGCGGCAAAGATCGTACCGGCTCCAGACTATGAGGATCGCGTCAGGGCGTCCTTTGCACGCCAGCAGGCGATGGCGACGATCGGCGCCGAACTGACGCTGGTGACGCCGGGGATCATCGAGATCGAGATGCCCTATTCGGCTGCACTGACCCAGCAGCACGGCTTTCTGCACGCCGGCGTCATTTCGACCGCGCTGGACTCGGCCTGTGGTTATGCCGCCTTCTCGCTGATGCCGGAGAATTCCGGCGTGCTGACCATCGAGTTCAAGGTCAACCTGCTGGCGCCGGGCCGCGGTGAACGGTTCCTGTTCCGCGGTTCGGTGACCAAACCCGGCCGCACCATCATCGTCGCCGATGGCCAGGCCTACGCCTTCGCCGCCGACGGCGAGGCCAAGCTGATCGCCACCATGACCGGGACCATGATGACGGTGGTCGGCCGCGACGGGATTGCAGGCTGATGGGCAACGTTGTGCGAATTGGCGGCAAGGACGTCCTGTTCGTCATGGCGGCGCAAGCCGAATACGGCCCACATCTGCAAAAACTGTTCACGCCGCTGATGACCGGTGTCGGCCCGGTCGAGGCAGGTGTGCGCCTCGGCGCCGAACTCTCCCGGTTGAAGTCTGAAAAAGCCTTGCCGGATCTTGTCGTATCGCTCGGCTCAGCGGGCAGCCGGACCTTGGAGCAGACCGAAATCTACCAGGCCGTCTCCGTCGGCTATCGCGACATCGACGCCTCGCCACTCGGCTTCGAGAAAGGCGCGACGCCGTTCCTCGACCTGCCGGTGACCGTGCCGCTGCCGTTCAGGATTCCGCAGATCAAGGAAGCCACGCTATCGACCGGCGGCGCGATCATCACCGGCGCGGCCTACGACACGATCATGGCTGACATGGTCGACATGGAGACCTTCGCTTGCCTGCGCGCCTGCCAGCTGTTCGATATCCCGCTGATCGGCCTGCGCGGCATTTCCGACGGAGCGGCCGATCTCAGGCATGTCGGTGACTGGACGGAGTATCTGCATGTCATCGACGAAAGGCTGGCGGACGCCGTCATTCGCCTCGAACAGGCGATCGGCTCTGGCTTGCTTCGGGCCAAACCAGCCCGTGAAGACCCGAGCCCAGTCTGAAAGTCAGGCACCGCAACCCATTGCGCCGACTCATTTCTTTCTCTAAACGCTCGCCATGAAAACAGCCAATCATCCCGACACCGTCCTGATTGTCGATTTCGGCAGCCAGTTCACCCAGCTCATCGCCCGCCGCATCCGCGAGGCGGGCGTGTTTTCAGAGATCGTGCCGTTCCAGTCGGCCGAGGCGGCGTTCAAGCGCATCAATCCGAAAGCCGTGATCCTGTCGGGCGGGCCGGCCTCGACGTCGGACATCGGCAGCCCGCGTGCGCCGCAGATCGTCTTCGACGCCGGCGTGCCGGTGCTCGGCATCTGCTACGGCCAAATGGCCATGTGCGTGCAGATGGGCGGTGTCGCTGAAAGCTCCAACCATCGCGAATTCGGCCGCGCCTTCGTCGAGATCGAGAAGGACAGCCCGCTGTTCGAGGGCCTGTGGGCGACCGGGCAGCGGCACCAGGTCTGGATGAGCCATGGCGACCGCGTCATCGCCCTGCCGCCGGGCTTCGAGGTATTCGGCAAGTCCGAGAGCTCGCCCTTTGCCATTTTCGGCAATGTCGAGCGCCGTATGTACGGCATCATGTTCCATCCCGAGGTGGTGCACACGCCTGATGGAGCCAGGCTGCTCAGGAACTTCGTCCACAACATCGCCGGCATCGAGGGCGACTGGACGATGCGCGCCTATCGCGAACATGCTGTCGAGACGATCCGCAAGCAGGTCGGCAAGGGCAAGGTGATCTGCGCCCTGTCGGGTGGCGTGGACTCCTCCGTCGCCGCGCTGCTGATCCACGAGGCGGTCGGCGACCAGCTCACCTGCATCCTTGTCGACCACGGCCTGATGCGCAAGGACGAGGCAGCGGGCGTGGTGGCGATGTTCCGCCAGCACTACAACCTGCCGTTGATTCTGGTCGATGCCTCGGACAAGTTCATCTCCGCGCTTGAAGGCGAATCCGACCCGGAGAAGAAGCGCAAGACCATCGGCCGTCTGTTCATCGAAGTGTTCGAAGAAGAAGCGAAGAAACTCGGCGGTGCGGATTTCCTGGCGCAAGGCACGCTCTACCCCGACGTCATCGAAAGCGTCTCCTTCACCGGCGGCCCGTCTGTGACCATCAAGTCGCACCACAATGTCGGCGGCCTGCCCGAGCGCATGAACATGAAGCTGGTCGAGCCGTTGCGTGAACTGTTCAAGGACGAGGTGAGGGCGCTCGGCAAGGAGCTTGGCCTGCCCGAAAGCTTCATCGGCCGCCACCCGTTCCCCGGCCCGGGCCTCGCCATTCGCTGCCCCGGCGGCATCACGCGGGAAAAGCTGGAGATCCTGCGCGAGGCCGACGCGATCTACCTCGACGAGATCCGCAAGGCCGGCCTCTACGACGCCATCTGGCAGGCCTTCGCCGTGCTGCTGCCGGTGCAGACGGTCGGCGTGATGGGCGACGGCCGCACCTACGAATTCGTCTGCGCGCTGCGCGCCGTCACGTCGGTCGACGGCATGACGGCCGATTTCTACCACTACGACATGGCCTTCCTCGGCGCCGCCGCCACCCGCATCATCAACGAGGTCCGCGGCATCAACCGCGTTGTCTACGACGTCACCTCGAAGCCGCCCGGGACAATTGAGTGGGAATGATTCAGGCCCACTCAAGTGCCGCCGAAAACACGCCGATATGCGACGTGACTATCTGATAACAAAGATAAATCCTATCGGGGACAATCGGCACGCAGCGATTGGCTCTGACGGACCGCTTGACGGACCTCCTCCATATTGCGCACTCGAATTTTCCTGAGTACCGTCACAACCAATGAGGCTCGTGACGGTACTTTTTGTCCATTAAGGCATTTAAGAAAAACGCTATTTCCTGATGCGGAGCCTTGGGATTGTGCTGACGGTACTTTTCAGGAGGCAATGGGTATGCTGACGGACGCCGCCCTTAAAGCGCTGAAACCAAAAGGTAAAATCTACAAGATGCTGACCGTGACGGCATGTACGTCCGGGTTATGCCGAGTGGCGCGATCTCTTTTCGGCTGGACTACAGGCTGAATGGACGCCGTGAGACGGTCTATCTCGGCAGATATGGACGCGGCGGAATCTCGCTTCGCGTTGGCCCGAGAAAAGTGCCTCGACGCGAAGCGCGCTATTGGCGAGGGACGTTCTCCGGCCATCGAGAAGCAGCGCGAGAAGCGCCGCCTGAAAGAGGCTAAGAGTTTTGGCGAGTTCGGAGAGAAGTGGCTCGCCGGCGCGCCGATGACCGTCGGGATCAGCCAAGTCTCGGGTGTACATGAACCCATGATCCTCAATTGGATTGATGTCGGCCGTGCCACCGTTCGCTGCAGCCGCCGCCATCACATCAACGGCTTCACGGCCAGGGACAGCGCCAGCATTACCTCGCTAGACACGCGGAGGTGGAGCGTATTAGCGCGAGAACAATCGCCGAGCAAACTCGGAGCATCACCGGGAAAGCTTAGTCAGAAGAACAAGCGGTTCAGGAGGCCTTCGGTGAGCGAGAAGCTGATAGAACCGGCAAAGGATTTCGAATTATACGGCGAATTCCCGTCGAGGAAGGCCAATGGTCCGGCTACTTCATATGGAAGAAGCGACCGCTTAGCCAACCGTAATCGGGCGTTTCGTACGGCTTCGGATCTACCATCCGGTGCGGGATGCTCCTATTCGAGAGCCGCCTTTCCCGAGCAGATGGACTTCAGACTACGGGCGAACAATGAAACGCCACCGAAGTAATTCTGGTATATTTCAACAAGCTTTTCGACCTTGTCCACTTCGACCAAGACAGCCGTCCAATCAAGTCCTCTCAGTGCGATTTTCGCCTCAAGATCCTTTAATTTCAGCGCCCCCAGTAGAATAGTTCGAAAAGATTCGATGGTAACGTTACGATCCGTACTATATTGTATTAGATGGTGTCGAACAGATCCTATTGATTGTAAGATGCTCCCTGAGTGGCTATAAATATTCGCGATGTACTCCAGCATAGTTGTCGCACCTATACGCCTGTTGATATCTCGCAATTCCCGCACTCGGTCATCGTGATCCGGAACACCGACAGGAATGGGACACTGCTCAACCTGTGCGAATTCCGCCGACATGAGCTGGAAAAGGCGTAGCCAATCCTGCTCGCCGTTTCCGTGCTTTAAATCCTGGCGCCGGAATAGCCCGACGGCCTCAACTGCAGTTGCCCATGAGTGCTGAAGTGTGGTCCGAACTTGCAGTTCGATGCGTCGTCCCTGGAACGCTTCAGTCTCGGCAGTTCTGGGTCGGTACTGCAGAACAATATGGTGACTTCGATAGCCGTCCGGCTTCGGCTCATCGATATAGTTGAATTCCCGAGAGCGGATCTCATGGGGGAACTTGTCTCGCATCGATGCGAGAAGCAAGCGGACGCTATAGATGTCGGGCATGATCGCTCGGCAGCCGCCGATGTCGTTCATGGTGTCCAAATTGGTGGTGGACTCTCGAAGCTTTCGACAAATGGATGCCAGACGCTTCGGACGCGATGCCATGTCGCCCTTCAATCGCAGGGCTTTCATGTGGTGGCCGACAGAGAACCGAACGCTCCGCATCGGCAGAAAGTGCGAGTCGCGCCAGTTATTGGCGATTGAGAAGATCCGCATCGTGTCCACGTATTGGCCGGCGGTGGTGTCTTGTCCGAACTGCATAGGTTTTGCCAGCCGGTCGCCTGCCTTGCGAACGGCTTGCATGGTATATTTGAGGCGCGGGTACTCAGTCATTGAACCATAAGTCAAGGGAGGCCGCCTCATTCTGAACTGGGCGGGACGACCGCAAGAGAATCGGATCTCATGGATCGTACCGCTTTGATAGCTCGAGTCCGCTCAGAGCGGCTGGATCGAAGCCACGAGACCTCGACAGTGCCTCCTTGAGTTGCCTCAGACGGTGACTCAGCCCCCCTTGGTAACTTGAGCGCATGCAACGTCGCAACCATGCAGTTGCCGTCGCGTACTAACAGCGCCTCTCGAGTGATGTGGCGCACCTTCCTGCCGCCTGTGGTGCCGCACATGTTTTGGGTAGCGGGCGAAGGGCCGGAGGGAACCTCACGCTCGTGACACCAGGCGGATCTGAGCGCTCTTCTTGGGTGTCGCCGCCGGCACCCTCGCCATTGCCGACATGCCGGCCGTCTTCGAGCCGGGCATCTCTACGGCCTCGAACTCGTCGGCCCGGCTTCCTGGAACGGTTGAAACCTATTGCAGGCCCGGACGGGTCATCCTCGGTTGTGGCCTTTCGGTCCCGACACGGAGTTTCACCTTGTGGTGAACATCCCAGTGAAAGTATGCACCTTTGCGCTTGCCTTGAAGGCATCCTATTCTGGAGGAATAGCATCCGCTCATGGGCATAGAATGTCGGTACTGCCTTTCTTGAGAATTTACGCTCCGCTAAACGCGGTGTTGGCTGCGCCTGGGCTGCTGGCGGTGGCTGCGCTCACCATGCCGGGCCTATCGGGACGAAGCAGGCTGGCTCTGGCTGCCGTGCTGGCGGTCGTTTGGGGCGCTTATTTCCTGCAGATGGCCGAGACGCTGCTCAAGCGCTGGGCGGGAGACCTTCGGGATAGAACGCCGGCAATCGCCATCGATATGATCGCGGTTTTGGTTCCATTCGCTGCATTTCTGCTCGAAGGCACGCCCGACCGGAGCCTCTACTGTGCTGTCTGGCTGCTCAAGCCGCTGCGTGACTCGACTTTCTTCCCGGTACTGGGCAGGGTGCTGGCCAACGAAGCGCGCAACCTGATCGGCGTCACTACGCTTTTCGGCGTCGTTCTGTTCGGTGTCGCGCTCGCGGCCTATGTCATCGAGCGCGACATCCAACCTGAAAAATTCGGCAGCATCCCTCAGGCAATGTGGTGGGCGGTGGTCACGCTGTCCACCACAGGTTATGGCGACGCCATTCCGCAAAGTTTCGCCGGCCGCGTCCTTGCTGGGGCGGTCATGATGTGTGGCATCGGCGTCTTTGCGCTGTGGGCCGGCATTCTTGCCTCCGGCTTCTATCAAGAAATCCGTCGCGAGGATTTCGTCCGCAATTGGCAATTGGTCGCCTCCGTGCCGTTGTTTCAGAAGCTCGGCCCGGCAGCGCTGGTCGAGATCGTTCGTGCGTTGAGGCCTCGTAGTTTGCCGGCCGGCGCCGTGATCTGCCGAAGGGGCGAGACCGGGGATCGGATGTTCTTTGTTGTGGAGGGGCGGGTGAGCGTCGTGATGCCGAACCCAGTGGAGCTTGGCCCTGGCGCCTTCTTCGGCGAGATGGCGCTGATGAGCGGCGAACCGCGTACGGCGACCGTCAGCGCCGCAACGGCGGTCTCACTCCTGTCGCTGCACGCGGCGGATTTCCAGATGTTATGCAGCAGTAGCCCGGAAATCGCAGAAATAATCCGCAAGACCGCGCGCGAGCGGCACGGCACGGCACCGACGGCTTGACCGTACCAAGGTGACCGTCAGGAGGAGGGCGCGACTGCAAGGGTTGCCCCTGTCGAGATTGCTGGCGAATTATATAAGTGGCTCTTGACGGGACGTGGAAGGTCCCAGAGGCGCAGCCGCCGAGTCCGCTGCGGTGGGCAGCCAGTGAGACGACGGGCCGCGACCACCCGCTCGGGATCGTGTCGCGTTGTGCAAGGTTCTCAACTGAACGACCGCCACCAAATGCGGGGCTAAACATCAGGAGCATGCTCCACGGCCAGACGCGCGGCAGCAACAACATCCGCGAGCGTCCCAGTTAGCACAGTATCTATCGGCGAGTTCCCGCCAAGCTTGTCCGTCGGCGTCATCAACCATTTCCAGGCAAGCCGATGATCGCCAAACATGGCGATCAAAATAAGATGGCGCCGGAAATCCCGGGTTTCCCCAGCTGCGGCAGTTCTGCGGCAAATCCCAGGCTGGCGTGTCCAGGCCTTGCCATGATTCCGTCGGCCGATTGCCGGATTTGGCTGGAAACAAGCGATTGCGGCGGGCCTGAAGGTTAACGAGAGCTTTCCAAGTGAGGCCAAATCGTGACGTTTCTGCAACACAGGTCGGGGATAGCGGCCGAACTATCCATGCGCCGGTACGATCGTGGTTGAACGCCGCCGGCTCATGGGTAATGTCGAATTCGAAGGAGCGGCGCGGTGCGCATCTTTTTCGGTAGTGGGGATGGGGCAGGGAACGCTGTCCTTCAGCAAAGAATACCCAGACCCGTTTTTTAACTTTTGACTGGAGGTCAGAAAATGAACATCAAGAGCCTTCTTCTCGGCTCCGCTGCGGCCCTGATCGCAGTTTCCGGTGCGCGCGCCGCCGACGCCGTCGTCGTCGCCGAGCCGGAACCCGCTGAATACGTCAAGATTTGCGACATCTACGGCGCTGGCTACTTCTACATCCCCGGCACCGAAACCTGCCTGCGCATCGGCGGCTACATCCGTTACGACATCGGCGTCGGCGACGTGGGTTCGTTCGACGGTGCGACAAGCGCCGATCACGAGGACGGCGGCAGCAACGACACCTTCTACAAGCATGCCCGTTTCTCGCTGAAGACCTGGACCGGTCAGGAAACCGAACTCGGCACCTTGAAGACCTATACCGAGACCCGCTTCAACTTCCAGAATAACAACCGTGACTCAGGCAGGTTTGGCTCGCTCAATACTGCTGGCAACGGAGACACCGTCTCCCTGAACTTCGCCTGGATCCAGCTCGGTGGTCTCCGCGTTGGTAAGGACGAATCGGCCTTCGATACGTTCATCGGCTACGCCGGCAACGTCATCCAGGATACTCTGGTTCCTTATGGCGGTTTCGACACCAACGTCGTGCAGTACTACTTCGACGCTGGCAACGGCTTCTCGGCTGTGGTCTCTCTCGAAGAAGGCTCGGGCACCGACACGATCGACAGCTATGTTCCGCATGTCGTCGGTGGCGTGAAGTGGACGCAGGGCTGGGGCGCGGTTACTGGCGTCATCGCTTACGACAGCAACTATGAAGAAGTCTCCGGCAAGGTCCGTTTGGACGTCAACGTCAACGACGCTCTGTCGCTGTTCGTCATGGGCGGCTACGGCTCCGACGACAACCTCACCGACGGCACTTGGGCGTTCCCAGCTGGCGGTCGCGGCTTCTACAAGCCGTGGAGCGGCAATTGGGCAGTCTGGGGCGGCGGCACCTACAAGTTCAACGAAAAGACCTCGTTCAACCTCCAGGCGTCGTATGACGAAGGCAAGAACATCGGCATCGCCGCGAACGTTGCCTATGACATTGTTCCCGGCCTCACGATCACGGCCGAAGTCGACTACTCGCATCTCGGCGATGACTCTGTGTCGAACTGGACCGGTATTTCTCCTGGCGATGACGACGCAATCGGCGGCATGCTTCGCTTCCAGCGCTCGTTCTAAAAGGCGCTGCCTGATTGAAATCGAAAACCCGGCGGGCAACCGCCGGGTTTTTCATGCCGTCTGTATGGATCTTCGGAAAGCCGATGACATGGCCGTCCGCCTGCTGCCACGCTTGCAGACGTGGAAGAACAATCCTCGCAGCGAAAGGAAAAACTGCTTGGCAAGCGACGCGCGAACGGCGGGAGGCTCTGTGGCCAGGATACGCCGGCGGGACGGAGCGGGTGTGAAGGAACGCGGCGTTCAGCCTGAGGAAACCCTCGCGGCGGAAAGCGTACGCCGGCGGGATTGGGTGCAACCTAAGCTGCGCGCAGCATCAGGCATTACCGGTCAAACCTCAGCAAGATCGCCCAAAGCTTCGATCAACGGCTGAATCTCGCTTTCGTAATTCTTCCAACGCTTGACGGACGACGTATAGATCGGCTGCCGGACCTGCCAATTGCTGTAGGTATTTACGGAGCCGCCCCTGTCAAAAAAGCGCAGGCAGGCATCGTCCCACGACAATCCGAGATAATCTATGAGCCGGCGTGACTGCTCCTCCTGATTTTCGATCAACGTCTCGTAGCGATTTTCGAAAATACGACCCGGGAAAACCTTCTCCCAATGCCGCATCAAGCGATCATACTCCTTGTAGTAAAGCCCCAGCGTCTCAAGATCGGCACTGTAGCTGTGAGCTTTATTGAACTGCAGGACGAAACAGGAGATGCAATTGTCGATGGCGTCGCGACGACAATGAATGATCCGCGCTTTGGGGAAAAGAAGGCCAACCAAGCCAATCAGCTCGAAATTATGAGGCATCTTGTCAATAATTCGCAGTGAGTCGGGAGCCCGCTCGCGCAGATAAGCAAGGTGCTCTTCGGCCAAAGCCCTGGTCAGATTGGGAGTAATCATCGCGATCGATTGGCCGAGGTTCACGTTGGAGCGGTCTGCGACACCGAGTCCATTGGCTGTTCGCCTAAGTTTGCTGAGTTCGCCGGCGCCATGAACATTGGAGTGGCTGGCACAGATCTGTTCTGTCAATGTCGTGCCCGAACGAGGCATGCCAACGACGAATACAGGCGCCTCCGAGGGATTGCCGAACGCGGCTCTTGAAGTCACCAGTTCCGGCGTGAAGGTTGCGATCATGCCATCGACCCAGCGACGGTACGATTGCAGATCGAATGTATGGCCCCCGGCTTGATTCCCCTTCTTAAAGTGATCCATCGCCTCCTTATAGCGGCCGAGGTCGTTGAGAACCTTTCCTACGGCGTGATGGAGCGCTGCCGCTCCCTCCGGCCCATGGCCCGCGTCTTGAAGCTCCGTCAGGATTGCCCCGAGTTCTGGCGGCTCTTCAGCGAATTTGCGCGTGCGTACAAGCGCATTGTGGGCAGCAGGTACCGCGATGCGCCGTTGTATCGCCTCTTTCAGATGAACCGCGGCTTCGTCCATACGGCCGAGGCTTGCGAGCGCGCGGGGCAACCCCAACCAGGCTACGGGATGATTTCGGTCAATCCTAAGCGCCTTCTCAAAGAGCGGCAGCGCCATTTCCCCCTTGTCAAACGCATTGTAGGCATCGCCCAAGGCGCAAAGCGCCTCCACCAGATCCGGCTTCAACTCAAGGGCGTACTGAAAGTGCTTGATCGCCGGCGTAAATTCGCTGACCTTCAAATAGGTCTCGCCGAGGCTTAGATGGTAATAAGGATTCTGCGGATCCTCTGCCACCGCCCGAGCGAAATACCGCAGTGACTTTTCGTCATCGAAATCGAGCCCGAGCGTTCCCAGGATATACAGGGCCAGCGGATGGTTGGGCGTGCGAGCCAGGACCCTGTGGCACAGTTCTTCAGCCTCGGATAGACGTTCGGCCTGCTGCCACTCGAGCGCCTGCCGTAAAAGCAAGTCGTCGGCGTGGCTGCGGTGGGACCGCGCTTTGGATGACGCAGCCTTCGGTGATGCCGACTTCGGCGACGGTGGGGTCCTGAGGTGCTTTGCCCATGCGGGCGGCAATCGGGTGCTCATCCTGTTTGGCTAGCAAAAGGGGCTTGGAGAATCCAGCCTCAATAGCCGTTTTGCGCAGAGCGCTGGCGTCGCCCCATGATTTCCCCATTCTTCTGGATCGACTCTTATCGGATTTCCGTTCTGCGCTATGCGGTAGTAATCTAGCCCCCTGCGCACTGCCAAGACGATACGGTGATCACAAGTTTTGGCGCGTCACAATCCATTCGTGGGATGCCATATAAGCGACCACCTGCAAACCTCGTCGCGATGTCTCGGCCGGGTCACGGCGCTCCGTCGACCGAACTCGTGTACGCCATGACATCGGCTCGCGCACCACTGTGGAGACAGTGTTGCCGGCGGCGAGGCGCGCACGAACCTTGCCGCTTAGTGGGGATCTCCGACGTCGATTCGTTGACGGGCGCTCTTTCCTATTCCGTTGTGCTAGCCTTTTTTCTGCGACGTGTGTGCGATTGCGCTGCGGCCATTTTTAACACGGGTGTGATGTCCACCGGCGCATTCTCTGCCCCGTGTGGATTCTGTAGCCCCTGCACCTGGACGGTCGGGAATGGGAGTTCGATGCCCTGCTCCTTGAACACCTGGCGGAGGCGTACATAGAATTTGCGTTTCATACCGAAGGCGCCTCCCGGCCTCGTTGTGGCCTTGACCCTCAATACGATGCCGTACTCGCCGAATTCCTGTACGCCCTGCATTTTGATCGGGTCGAGCACCCAGTGTTTGAACTCGGGATCTTCCGCCAATTCGAGGCCGATCCGCTTGATCAGCTTGCGAGCGAAGTCGATATCGGTGTCATAGCCGACGGTGATGTTGAATTTGTCGATAACCCAGTCACGGCTCTGGTTCTGGACGGCCCCGAGTTCCCCAAAAGGTATGGTGAACAGTGGACCACGATGATGACGCAGCTTCACCGAACGCAGCGAAAAGCTTTCCACAGTACCCTTGTAATTGCCCGAGGAGATATATTCGCCGACCCGAAACGCGTCGTCGAGCAGAAAAAACACGCCCGAAATGATGTCCTTGACGATGGTTTGTGCCCCAAAGCCCACCGCGACGCCGACAACGCCAGCGCCAGCGATCAGCGGGCCGATTTGGATACCCAGCGAGGCGAGCATCATAAGCACCGCCATCACGATGATCGATGCGAGCAGAATGTTCTGAAGGATCGGCAACAGCGTGTGCAGCCGCGCCTGCTGCGGATCGAGCATAGGGACCTCTTCGTCGCTGATCACAGGGTGTGGTGTTTCGATGCCCAGCTTTCGTTCGATCAAGGCTTTGATGATCGACCAGCCGAAATCGGCCGCGAGGGCAATGACCACAACATTGATCAGGCCGCGCAATATGAAGGTCGTCGTATCGCTGTCGCGCATCGATTGCATGTCCAGACCCCAGACACGCGCGAGAAAGTAAGCCGCCGCCAGGATAAAAATCATTCGGATCCCGCGATCGATGACAGCGATCGCCACCGCCGGGATCGTAGGCCGGCCGAGATCTTCCGAACCTGGCCGCAGGACGAAATTAACTCCGCGCTGCGTCATAACGATCGCCAACGGCAGGAAGAATGCGGCGAAGGTGAACCAGAACATTACATAAAGCCCGGCGATGCGCTGCAGGAACAGGACGACCAAATAAGCCGTCAATAGCCATGTCGCTTCCGTGTGAACGCTGTGGCGCGCACCGTCTCGTTGCGTTCTTGGCCGACGCCAGATGGCCAGCAGCAAAAGCAATAGCAGCACGAAATCGGCGCCAAGCGACAGGACCATCATTCCGTCCCGATCGATGCCGAGACCTGGCAAGAGGATGAACGCGGCGGCGAAGAAGGCGAAGACGCCAACGATTCGAGGTAGCCAATAGGACCAATGGTCAGCCACTTCATTGGTGATCGGCAAAGCGCGAACCTCGACCGCGTTCTCGACGTTCATGAAGGAAGGGACCAGCATGGCGATGACGTACATGCGCACACCCCATGTAATGACTGCCGCCATCAGAAATGTCAGTACAATCTCGCGGATAAGCATTGGCCAGTCGAACAGCATGAACGCGCCAGCGCTGCCCAGTGCAAACGAGACGATCAGCATGCTGGAATAAAGTGTGCGACCGCCGATTTTCTTGGCCCGCCCAACGGGCGTACCCTTCGGTTGCGCGATGATCCAGAGACGAAATGGACGGGTCAACTTGTACGTTGCCCAAGTAAGCGCCAGGCCGGCAGCGATGAACATCGCAATCAGCAAGAGTACGCCGGCAGATCCCTTGCTGGACATATCCTCCATCGTCTCTGCCCGAACGCGCGCGAACTGATCTGGCAGCAGGGGCAAAGTTCGCACGATTCTTCCGATATGATGCCTGACCATATCGAGCGTCGAGGATGCCATCGTATTCATCTGGCCTGGTGCGGTCGCTGCGCCGGACGGTGCGTCGGCCGGAGAAGCTCCTGTCTCCGCAGGCGCTCTCGTTGACCCAGCATTTCGCTGTTCGGCCACCCAGGCCTTCACTGACGCATCGTCGAGCAGCTCGAATAGCTGCTTGACCCTTTCAGGCGGGACGGTTGCCGGCGCCTGCGCCTGCGCTGGACCAGCCAATAAGAGGGTGATTCCAAAGATGAGCGGCCTGGAAACCAGGACGAACATCGCGCCAAGGTGTCGGCGAGGTTGTGCCGGGCGCGCCAGGTTCCTGGCTCCCAATCGTCGAGTGATGAGACGCATCATGCTGTTAACCTTCCGGTCAAATCGGCAAGCAACAACATCTATGCCCGCCATTGCTCCTACGTTGAAGAAGGGGATGTTGTGGCGCAAGACGCCATCGTTCAAGCTAGACCATTGCGTAGGGTCTGGTCGCGCAAATCAGTGATGTGATCCGCAATTCAGGACGCTGGGCCTCACCGGGGCTTCTGGTAGAGCAGAACGTATGCCGCCTTGAGCATCGCCGACCCAATCGTGGCAGCCAAAAGCGTGACCGTGTGCGTCTATTCCCTCCAGCGCGATAGACAGTCGCATCACCCTCTACCTGGCGTCTGTCGATCTTGCGCATTGTGAGCGGAAATATGACATGAACAAAGTTCACCTTCAATTGAGAACGGCCTCGACGATGGCAACAAAGTCATCGAGCGAGCGATCCCCACGAATCTCGATGCGCGGAAGGTCGATGGGATCGCTATTAAGGTCCGCCGGCCCGTGTCTGGCGCCGAAGCCGATCCGATAGCCGGACTCCTTGGCCAGCCTGCCAAGCCGTCGATCGGTGACAGAGAAGGGTGCCGCGAAGGCCGTGGTTGGCCGGCCGGTCCACCGTTCGACGAACATACGAGAGCGCAGGAGCTCGGCGGCCAGTTCAGAGCTCGACAGACCATCGATGGCGCGATGCGTCGCCAGATGGCTTCCGAAGAACGCACCTTCGGCGGCGAGACGGCGCACCGTTCCCGCATCCATAAGCGGTGTCGGCGGACCGCTGAGAGCGTCCCACTTTGCACTTTCACCCACCAGGTCCGTGACCAGGAACACTTCCGCGGTCAGGTCGTGCGCACGCAAGATCGGCCAGGCATGGTCGGCAAAGTTCTGGAATCCGTCATCGAAGGTGATGAGCACCGGGCGGCCAGCGAAAGGCTCATGGTTGGCGATGGACCATTCCAGTTGCTCGGACATGATCGCGTGAAAGCCATTTGCGCGCAGCCATGCCATCTGGCTTGCGAATGCAGCGGGCGTGAGCCGGAAACGGGCGAGCGCGGCCGGACCTTCATCGGCGACGCTGTGATACATGAGGACAGGGATACGTTGCCGCCGCTCGCCACGAACGACGTCGCGGCGCAAGACCCGCGCCCCGCCCCAGACGATATTGCGCGCGACCCCGATACCGATGGGTGCACGGACCGGCACATGATCAATCACCGGCTCCGTCGCCATGTGGTCCGGCGACAGGCGGCGGAAGCGATCTATGCGATAGAGTTCGGTCTGGATCGATTGCGCAAGGACGAGGCCTTCGGTCTCTGACAGGGTTTTCGAGATCGTTTGGGCACCGAATGTGTTCCAGTCGAAGCCCGTCCTTTCAATATTGTCGCGTAGCACGAATGCGTGTGCGTTGATGAAACTCCCGCCAGGCGCCAGTGCCTCGACGAATTTTTTGGCGATGCGCCGCAATCCGGCGAGATCATCCAGGTAGTAGAGCACTTCCGAACAGACGATCAGATCCATCTCACTGGGCAGCGTGTCCGCAAAAAAATCCAGTACGCCGAACTCGACATTCGGTTGGTCGATGCAGCGCGCGCGCGCCCGCTCGATGGCTACGGCGGAAATGTCGGTGGCAGTCAAATGGCCCACTCGGGGCGCCAATTGGCCCGTGAAATGGCCTTCCGCACAGGCCAGCTCAAGCGCCCGTCCGATGGGACCTGCCGGCAGCATTTCGAGCTGCCGCTCATATTTTTCCTGTTCGTAGGGCGAGCTGTAGTTCCAGGGATCCTCTGTCGCGAAATACCGGTTCCAGAACGACGTACGATCCTTGTTGTGGCCACTCGACGCCGGTGCACGGCGCGGCGCCGGATGCGGCTGCGTTGCTTCGGCGCTTGACCCAACCAGTTCCCGCGCTTCCGAGATCAATTGCGCGAGTTTGCCGAAGTGGCTGTCCGGATCAGGCTGGCGTTCCGCTGTGGTTGACAGTGCCTCGGCTGCCAGCGTGCTTGATGTGTCGGCACCGTCGTCCTTTTGTGGTAGGAAATTCAGGATCAGTTCAATCCAATGGCGCCTTGTCACTTTCCCGAGTACGCCGAACTGTACGATAGCCCCGATCTGCCCATCCATCATCAGGTAGGCATAGATTTGATCGATTCCTTCCGGAAGCTTGGTCGAGGTTGGATTTCGAGCGTCGACGCGAATTCCGAAGGTGCGCGCCAGCCTGCGAGGAGCGGCAAGATCGTCGGCATCGAGCAGCATCTGCTCGAGATGATACTGTAGGCGGCGACCCGCAACCGGGTCGCCCCAGACCTTGCCGAGTTCGATGATCAACTCCGTGATGGCGCCGCCAAACATGTCCCAGCGGGCAGCCATATGGGCTGGCACCGATAGGCTTCCTACCATCAGGCCGTCGAAGGTCACCTTGGCGATCTCGCGCGCCCACTTACGCCTTGCAGGGAGCGCGCGCAGGGATTGCGGGTTGATCGAGCCGCCGCCGCTGCCGCAATCCGACGCAGCGTTCCACAGGGCGAACCACGCCAGTGCTTCGGAAGCGGTGCGGCCGCCCGCCGAGATCGCCCCATTGGCATGCGCCGGCGCTGGGTGCTTGACCCTGGGGTCGGTGGCAAAGCCGCGGGCGATAATGATTTCCGCGTCTGCCAGCGTCTGCCTCGAATTGCGGGTGAGCGCGTTGGGGCTGGTTCGATAGAAGGCGAGCGGCTCGTCGACCATCACCCAATTTTTGCCCAGACGCGCGACGCGCTGCCACAGATCCCAGCCCTCGCAGGTGGAAAGAGACACATCAAAACCGCCCAACTCCACAACTGTCGCGCGATCGACCAGCAGCGCGTGAGTGGCGATGGCACATCGGCGGGCGAACGTTTCGAAGGGCTGGCTTGCGACCTCGGGCGCGATGCTCGCCGGGGTGAGCGCTCCATTGGGCATGACGCGCCGCGAACCGCAATAAGCGGCCACTGCATCGGGAGCGGTTTTTAGTGCGGCCAGCATTTTCGTAAGGAAGCTGCCATCCACCCAGTCGTCGGCGTCCAGGAACATCAACCAGCGGCCACGCGCCGTCGAAATCCCGTTGTTGCGTGCGCCGGCGGGGCTTTTCGCGCAAGAACTCAAGGTCCGAAATCGGGCATCCTGTTCCACATAAGCGGCGATGATCGCGGGGGTGCGGTCCGTGGAGGCGTCGTCGACGATGATCACCTCCCAATCCGTGGTTTCCTGATCGAGAAGGCAATCGAGTGCGCGCGTCAGCGTTACCTCCGCGTTGTGCGCAGGAACTACGATCGAGACCAATGGATTATACGCCACGTTGTCTCACCCGCGCCGGTTCGTAACAGGTAGAACAAGCTGCGTTGATCTTTGTCGGCGCAGGCCGGCACGATCGATGCCGATCCATTCGAGCCCAACGTCGACCATGACTATACCCAGTATCCGGCAGGTCTGCCGGTGAATGCCGGCATGCATTGCGCCGCTGTTTTGCTCGACATTGAACATCGGCACCACACCCTTGCGGTAGCATTATTGTGGATCATTGAGCTTTCGTTTTCTTCTGCAAGAGTTGGCGAATGTCGAAACCCGATACCGGCATCGGATGACAGCACTGCCCTGTCAAGATCGGGGCCAATTAGGGTAGCAAAAAAAGACCTGAAGACAGGCTTGAATGGCAAGCGCTCATGCCCAAGCCTTAGTGCTGCGCCTCCCGGCAACAAAAGATGGTCGCGGGCGAACACGCGAGGGCAAGCCGATCCTGATCGAACTGATCGGAACCGCAGTCGAGCGCCGCAGTTGCTGATGATGGGTCCAAGGCACTCGATCTCGATGCCGCAGTGCTCGACGACGGCCGCCAATTTGCGCACATGGTTCCGCAAAAGGGCCTGTTCGCTGGTAGATTGTCGAGCTCGATCAGCATGTCAAATTTACGCGTGAACCCGCTTAGGCGGAAAAGATTCCGGCTTGCGAGCCGGGTGTTTTGCTGACATCTTTACTAGTTGCTAAATTAGCACGGTGTTAGCTGTTTAAATGAAGGGTATACGGATGGCCAAGGAATCTTCGAGTACCGCTTCTCCGGCAAATAAAGCGGACGGAAATCTGACAAGTAATGCAGACGCAAACGGGCTCGCCTTCATGGCGGGCCAGGCTCGCGAGAGCGGGACCCCCGGCGATGCTGTAGGTGTCGACAAGATACGTGATCTGCTGTTCGGCAACCAGATGCAGGACTATGATCGCCGCTTTTCCAAGCTTGAAGAACGGGTCTTGCAGCGCTTCAAGGATGTCGAATCCGAGGCCAAGCGCAATCTTGAAATGTACGAGTCAAACGCGAAAAAGCAGGTCGACTCGCTTGCGGCGCAATTGCGGAACGAAAAAGACGCGCGAGCCGACGCCGACAAGGAGATTGACCGGAATCTTCGCGAGCAAAATCAAGCGCTTGAAAAGCAGGTGCGCGCGTTGTCGGATCAAGTGAACGAGCTTGAGCGCGAAATTGCCGACCGGATAAATCGAAACGATCATTTGCTGCGTGAGGAAATCAAGCAAAAGAATGAAGGCATTCAGATGCTGATGGAGAAAATGTTTTCCGATCTCGGCAACGTCAAGACCGACCGAAATCTTTTGGCCGGCCTGTTTGTCGAAGTTGCAAAATGTCTGAATCAGGATCCCGTCGGCAGCAAGAACAACTCGGACCGTAGCTGGAAAGTGAGTTGATCGGATTTGACGTCGACCGTCGACCCAATCAGCCTTCCGCAAAGAACAGCCTCGAACGATACAGAGATTGATCGCGAGGCTCTGGCCCGTCTTTTGATCGAAATTGCTCGGAACGTTGATCCGGACTACCGTGCGCGTCTCGGAGGAGTTCCAACCGCCGATCCTCGCATGGAAACGCTGCGCCAGTTGCTGGTCAGCCGCGAAATTTCAGAGCTTTCACGAGTTACGCATCTGCTCGACGAACCGGAGCAGCTTGCCGCAGCAGTGGGCGACGTGCTTCCCAATGCAGCCGCACGAGCGCCTCATGCGCAACTCGGTGAGGCGCTTGCGCCGGCTGTCGAAAGGGCTGTGCAACGGTCGATCCAGAAGAGCCCGCGCACGCTGACGGATATATTATACCCTGTGTTTCTTCCAGCAATTCGCAAGTCAATCGGGGAAAAGATCGACCAGACTTTTCAGTCGCTGAATGAAACCTTGAGACATATATTTACCTGGCATGGCCTCAAGTGGAGACTTGAATCTTGGAGAACTGGAGCCAGCTTTTCGGAAGTTGTGCTGAAGCATTCTCTTTTATATCGTGTTGAACATGTCTTTCTGATTAACCGCACTTCTGGGCTCTTGATAGCGCATGTAGCTGCCGACAATGCGACGAGCGAAGATCCTCAACTGATCTCTTCTATGCTGAGTGCAATCCAAGACTTTGTGAAGGACTCATTCAACGAGAAGGAGCAGAGCGGCCTGGACACTATTCGTTTTGGCGACCTTCGTCTCTGGTCAGAAGTAGGACCGTTCGCGACCCTGGTTTCGGTGATCCGAGGAAACCCCCCAGAAGGATTGCATGACATAGTTCGCGACGTGTTGCTCCGTGTCCATGAGGAATACTCGCAGGCTTTAATGGAGTTTGACGGTGACGGGTCGCAGTTGGCCGGCATAGAGGCGCAGTTGCAGGCCTGCGTCGAGCTGAAGCAGGAGGAATCAAACCAGGGATTTCCGTGGCTGGTGGTGGGCCTGGGCCTGCTGCTGTTGGTTCTGGCAGGCGGTTGGTTCTTTCTTTCATGGCAATCCGGGCAGCGCTGGCAGGCTTATGTGTCGCGACTGGAGAGCCAGCCGGGCATCATCGTTGCCGAACAAAACATACGCGATGGCCAATTCTATATTGCCGGCCTGAGAGACCCGCTTGCCGCCGACCCGCAAGCCCTGCTGTCGGGAACGCAGGTCGATCCCGGCAGGGTCCATTCGCAGTGGCAATTCTATCAGAGCCTTGAACCGGAGTTCGTGTTGAAGCGGCTGACGGCGTCGCTGGCTCCGCCGGAGTCAGTACGGCTTGCCATCGTCGATGGGCGCATCGTTGCCGAGGGTGAGGCTCCCGACACTTGGATAGATCGGGCGCGCGCCGCGGCCCGACAGCTTTCGGTNCATCGTTGCCGAGGGTGAGGCTCCCGACACTTGGATAGATCGGGCGCGCGCCGCGGCCCGACAGCTTTCAGTAGGCGGACCGGAATTCGACATCTCCAAGGTTCGTGATGTGAGCCCCGAAGCACGCGCGGCAGAACGCTGGCAAGCCTATGTGTCGCGACTTGAGAGCCAGCCGGGCATCATCGTTGCCGAACAAAAGATACGCGATGGCCAATTCTATATTGCCGGCCTGAGAGACCCGCTTGCCGCCGACCCGCGAGCTCTGCTGTCGGGAACGCAGGTTGATCCTGCCCGCGTTCACTCACAGTGGCAATTCTTTCAGAGCCTTGATCCAAAGTTCGTGGTGAAGCGGCTGACGGCGTCGCTGTATCCGCTGAAATCGGTTCGGCTTTCGATCGTCGATAATCGCATTGTTGCCGAGGGTGAGGCTCCCGACACTTGGATAGATCGGGCGCGCGCCGCGGCCCGACAGCTTTCGGTAGGCGGACCGGAATTCGACATCTCCAAGGTTCGTGATGTGAGCCCAGAAGCACGCGAGGCGGAGCACTGGCAGTATTATGTGTCGCGACTCGAGGCCCAATCGGGAATCATCGTCGCTCAGCAAACGGTTAGGGGCGGCCAATTCTACATTTCCGGCCTGAGAGACCCGCTTGCCGCCGACCCGCAAGCTCTGCTGTCCGGAACGCAGATTGATCCTGCCCGCGTTCACTCACAGTGGCAATTCTTTCAGAGCCTCGATCCAAAGTTCGTGGTGAAGCGGCTGACGGCGTCGCTGTCCCCGCCGAAATCGGTTCAGCTTTCGATCATCCAAGGTCGCATCCTAGTCGTGGGGGAGGCTCCTGTCGCCTGGATCAACCGGGCGCAGGCCGCTGCCGAACAGCTTTCGGCGGACGGAGTGGTTCTGGATGTCTCGCAACTGCGCGAGTTGAACCTCGAAGAACTTAATTATTTGAGAGAGGCCATCCAGACGACTGATATTTTCTTCTCTTCCGGCAAAGTTGTGCCGGGACCAGAGCAACTGCCGGTTCTCGACAGGCTGGCGGATCAAATCAAGGAATTCGCCCAAAATGCCCGCAAGTCAGGCGTAGCAGCGCGTTTCATGTTGACCGGGCATTCGGACGCCACAGGCCGTGAGACGGCCAACGCGTCGATCAGTGCAGCCCGCGCCGAGACCGTTCGCGCGCTTCTCAACAAACGCGGCGTCGCTCCGGAACTGCTGCTGGTTCGGGGCGCGGGCACTTTTGAGCCGCTGGTGCCTGAAAATAGTCAAGCCGGGAGCTCCACCAATCGCCGGGTTTCGATTACGGTAAACCTGGACTAGGGGAGCCCAAGATGGTGCAAAAAAAGATCTGCATGCTGGGCGGGTTCGCTGTCGGAAAGACGAGCCTGGTTCGCAGGTTTGTGCAAAGCATCTTTTCAGAAACCTACCTGACCACGGTGGGAGTGAAAATCGACAAGAAGAATGTCGCACTCCCGGATAAAACGGTCGATCTGATTTTGTGGGACTTGGCCGGCGAAGACGACATCGGCTCATTCCGCGTCAGCTATGTTCGAGGTGCAACCGGGCTTGTGCTAGTCGTCGATGGGACCCGCGCTGCGACGCTTGCCGTGGCGCTCACGCTGCGCGAACGGGCCGAGGCTGAATTCGGCGCAATGCCGTTCGTAGTGCTGATCAACAAATCCGACCTGGCCGATCGGTGGGCAATATCGGAGAGTGATATCAACGAACTCAGGCAGCGTGGATGGCAAATCTATCTGACGAGTGCGCTCTCGGGTGAGAATGTCGATGATGCATTTCGTCAACTTGCTTTGATGGTAACCAAGTAGATCATGCATGGATTGCCAAAAGAAGTCAGCAGTTGGATTTTCAACTTCTTCTACAATGGGAACTCCGTCGCTTATCTGAAAATCGACACTCAGCTTTGCGTGGCTGCGAAGGGCGGTAATGTTGAGCATTACGGGCTCTCATCGCTTCGCATTGGCGAGCCTGTTGCCGAGCAGCTTGAATTCATGGAAGGTTTGCTGCCTTGCCCGGAGCTTCCGTTTCACATTGCCATGGTCGAACTGCCCAGCGGGCGTGTCGCTGACCTTCATTTTTTTGCTGACAATGCCTGCGTGTGGCTGCTCTTTCTTGACGCCACTGCCGAACGCGACAATAGGCAGCGGCTTCAACAAAAGGCTTATGAAATGACCCTCTTGCAAGAGAGGGAGCGTCAACTCAACAAGGAATTACAATCGACGAACGAGGCGTTGAGGAAGAGCCAGGAAGGATTGGCGCGTGAATACCATCGCGCCGAAACCCTGCTCCTCAACATACTTCCGGCGTCGATCGCGGAGCGGCTGAAGGCGCACAAAAAAATTGCTGACAACCACGCAGAAGTGAGTGTGCTTTTTGCCGACATAGTCGGTTTTACAGAACGAGCGCGGAGCGTCGGAGCCGTAACGACACTCGCAATTTTAAATTACTTCTTCAAGACGGCGGATCGGCTCTCGGAACGATATGGCTGCGAAAAGATCAAGACAATCGGCGATTGTGTGATGGTGGTCGCTGGCCTGCCCACCGCGCGAGCCGATCATGCGAAGGCACTCGCGCGCTATGCACTTGAGCTGCGTAAGGCGGTCAAGCGCGAACGCTTCGCAGGAGAACCGCTGAGACTCAGAATTGGAATTCACTCAGGGCCAATCGTCGCCGGCGTCATAGGCAAGAGGCGGTTCGCCTATGATTTGTGGGGCGAGACGGTTAATCTCGCCTCGCGTATTCAAACCTCCGCGGAGCCCGATGAAATCCGCATTTCGGATGCAACTCGCCAAATGCTTGGGCCAAATTTTGCTTGCGACCCACTCGAGGAAACGGAATTGCGTGGTACAGGTCGTGTGAGAATGTGGCGGCTCCCGGCCTGATTGCCGCGCAGCAGTGCCGATCCTGGGCTCATTCATCTCAAGCCCAAGCTGTAACGCGAAGTTTGACCCGATGGTGACCGCCGACGGTCTATTGGGCGACTTGGGACACGGCTGACATCAGCTCTTGCGGGTTTGGCGCCCCAAACATGTATCGCCCACCTTCTGGCACCTCCGTGAAGCTCCAGCGGACGATCCCCTGCCGGTCCAGCAGGAACTGACCGACCAGTTGTCCATGTCCCGTTGCGATCATCTGCTCGTCGGCTTCGGTAAGCTCGTAGTGGTCCTTCTTGTCGAGGATTGCGGCGGCTGTCATAGGATCCATGGGACCGGGCAATTCGCCAGGTATGTCGACCCGCATATCCTGTGCCGCTGCCATCGCGACCTTGTACGGCCAGTTCGTCTCGTTCTCGGTGAATTGGAGATTAGGCAGCCCAAAAGCACGATGTGAAGCGCGTTCCGGGTCCGAGGCCGCAAGCAGGTTCGGCATCGGGTGGTAGCGGAAATAGAGACGCGCCCGTTCGATCGGCGTGTTGACCACCGTCAGGCTCTCCACGCCCCTTTCGCGCAGCTCCGGGTCAAGCCGCGCCTGGGCGGCGATGTGGCGCCGGCAAAACGCACAATGCAAACCTCGAAACAGGCCGACCAGCACCGGTTTTTGCCCGCGAAAGTCGTCAAGCGCAATCTTGCCTTCCTGGGTAATGGCGTCGAGTACCAGGTTCGGCGCCCGGTCGCCCGGTTGAAGCGGTAGCAATTCACTAGGCGCGGACATGTCCAACCCCCTATCCCGGCTAGTCGAGAAAAGGCAGCACCACAAGCGCTTCCGGGTCGAGCCCGTGCTGGGCGCATATACCCTGCGCCAGGGAAAAGTAGCGTTCGGCCTCCGCCAGATTGTCGAGGTCGAGATTAAGCGTTGCTAGACCATCATAGCACGGAAACAGCAGTTGGGGCTCGCCCGTTTCGCGGGCGACGTCCAGTGCTTCGTGGAACAAGCCGACGGCCAGTTCCGGATGGCCGTTGCACTGGTGAATCTGCCCAAGCACGATCAACGGCACCGCCAGGTGCTCGCGCTGGTCGAGTGCCCGGTCGATCTCGATGGCCTTTTCGGCAGCAGGCACGCCCTCCGTTGGACAGCGATCGGTGAAAGTACAACAAGCCACCGCCAGATTGGCGAGGAGGCGCGCCTGGAAGCCCAAATCCCCAATATGGCGCGCGACTTCAAGACCGCGTCGACAGACCTCCATCGCCCGTGCGGGATCGATGGTCGTGTAAAGCACACCTAGATTGGTATAGCCGCGACAGGCCGTGCCCAGCAGACCGGCGGCTTCGGCCAATTCAATGCTATGCTCGACCTGACGCACGGCTTCACAGTTTCGCCCAAGGCGAGCCAGCGCGACAGCCTTCGTATTAAGTGCCTCGGCGGTTACGAGAGTGGCACCGCGCCCCACCTCGGAAACATGCTCTGCTGTCAGAGTGCGTACGCAATCCAACGCCGCGTCTGCCCATTTTGCCGCGAGATCGTGATCTCCGCTACGGAACGCTTGTCGGCCACGTTCTTGCCAGAGATGCGCCTGCTCGACCGGAGCATCCGCTCCATCGAGGAGCGCTGCCGCTTCAGCGTAGCGGAATTCTGCTTTGTCCCGCTTGCCGACGTCCCAGAGCAGCCGACCGATTTTACGCAGAACGCGGGCAGAGGCTACGCGATCAGCCGACTCACGGTATGCCTGCAAGGCCGCCTCGTAGTGGTGGTGCGCGATCTCGCGGCGGCCCGCCGAGCCGCTCAAATCGGCAATGCGCTCGGTAATTGTAAGTTTGAGCGGTGTTTGCCCGGTCGCCTCCAACGCAGTCAATGCTCGCTCGTAGAAACGAAGGGCGTCGTCGTTGGCGTATATCATGCGGGCGCGATCGCCGGCCGCCTGCAGGTAGTGCGCGCCCTTCTCCCGCTCGGCGCTTTGTGCGAACTGGTGACCGAGCACGGTCAAGTCCTCGAGCCGTTCCGGATTATCGCCGCACAGTTGCTCCAAGGCAGCACCTATCCGCCCGTGGATTTCGGTCCGGCGTTGCCGGAGCAGATTCTGGTAGATCACGTCCTGCAGCAAGGTTTGCGTAAAGCGGTAGCTTTGCGACGAGACAGAGCCTGATCCGGCAACTTCCTCGATGATTTCCGCATCGCAAAGCAGTTCGCAGCCGGCTTCTAGCCAGGCGGGGTCGGCTGTCACGGTCCTCAGAAGGGTGGCATCGAAGCGCGGCCCGATTACCGCGGCTTCCTGGGCCAACCGGCGCACTTCTTGTGGCAGCCGGTCGAAGCGAGTGAGCAACATTGCCTGGACTGTGGCGGGAATGTCGGTTGCGACTTCGCCTGCTACGGTCCGCCATCGCTGCCCCTCGCGCACCAGTACACCGCGATCAACAAGGCCGCGAACAATCTCCTCGACAAAAAGAGGGTTGCCACCCGCTCGGTCGAGGATCTGATCGACGAGCCCTGTTGCGGAGCTTACCCAGCTCTCGCCGAAAAGCGCCGCCAGCAGGCTGCGTCCTTCATCGCTGTTGAGCGGTGAAAGCCTGAGCGCCGTGTGACTGACCCGACTTGAGTCGAGCTGGCCGCTCTCCGGTGCCGAGCGATGCGTGACTAGCACCATTAACCGCGTGCGTTCCAACCTGTCCATCACGAAACGTAGTGCCTCGAGCGAAACGGCGTCGGCCCAGTGCAGGTCTTCGACGACAATCAACAGCGGCGACAACGCAAGCCGCCGTTCGATGATGGTGCGGACCGCGTAGAAAATTTGCCGCCGGAGCTGCTCGGGTTCGACATGCTGCAAGGTGGCATCCGGGTCGCCAAGCCCAACCACATGGTAGAGCAAAGGCATCAGCCGCTTCGCCTCCTCGCCCTGCAGGCCGAGATCGGCAAGCAAGCCTGAAAGCTTCCCCCGCATATCGTCCCCATCGTCGTTTTGCATCATCCCGGCAGCACTGCGCACCACTGCGCCCAAGGCGCCAAATGATTGTTCGCCCAGTGGTGAGCACGTGGTCTGTCGCACGGCGACGTTGCGAAAACGGTCCTCGTCGCCGACACGGGCGACGAACTCCTTCACCAGCCGCGATTTCCCGATACCGGCTTCTCCGACGAGGCGGACAAGTTGGGCCGTGCCGCCGCACGCCCGGTCAAGGCTCGCCAGCATTCTGTCGAGCTCCGCAGCACGACCTATCATCGGCGCGCTGAGGCCGAGCGCCTCGAGCCCACGCGCTGCACGCGGCACCGCAAGCGGTGCATCCAATCGATGGACGAGCACACTGCCAGCCTTGCCGCGAAGCACGACATCACCCATCGACTCGTAAGAGAAGGCATGCCGGGTCAGCCTGTGAGTGAGTTCGCCTACCAGCACTTCACCCGGTGCGGCCAGCGATTGCAGGCGTTGTGCTGTATTCACGGTGTCGCCGGTCACCGAATAGGATTTGGCGGTGCCGATGCCTAATCGTCCAGTAACGACGGGGCCAGTGTTTATGCCAATATGAAGTAATAGAGGCGAGCCGGAGTGAGAGGTGCTTTCGCCGAGCCGCGCCGTCCGGGCGATCATGTCGAGAGCGGCGCGAAGCGCACGCTCCGGATCGTCCTCATGCGCGACCGGTGCACCGAATAAAGCGAGCAGTGCATCGCCGATGAATTTGTCGACGAAACCACCAAAATTTCGCACCGCCGCCGTCAATTCCTTGAACAGCTCGTTCTGCAGGGTTTGCATGACCTCGGGGTCGAGCTGCTCGCTGAGTGTCGTGAAGCCGCAAAGGTCGGCAAAGAGGACGGTTACCGTCCGGCGATCGGCGTCAGAGATGGGCTGCAGCCGTTCGTCGTTATCAATGTTCGGAAGCAGCGACGGAGTTCGAGAGGGCGGCACAATGGTTCGGCTTGGTGTCGGAGCAAGCCGTTCGACGGCTTTTGCGGGCACACCGACACTTGCCCCACATTTCGGACAGAACCCGAAATCAGATGCGCAGGGATAACCGCAACTGGCGCATGGCACGGGCTGGCGCTTGCCACACCTCGGACAGAAAGCGTAACCGCCCTCAACCTCGAAACCGCAGCCTGCGCAGTCCATCGAGCCAGACCTCACTAGGGGCCGTGACGGCGTGTTCTCCCTACGCATTTCCCGGCCCGTGTATTCACAAGCATGAACCCATAGCCGTCGATGGGCAAGCGGCAGCGCAAATGGACATCGGGCGATCGGGTGGGACCTGTGACAGCGCGCAGCCAATTGGGTTCTGCGTGGCTGTCGGTTGCGAAAGTTCCCTCTTGGTTCGGTCTTCCTGCTATCGTGAAGATAAGGAGACGGACCCTTGAGCGAGAATCGTAAGCTAGCCGCAATTCTAGCTGCGGATGTGGTCGGATATAGCCGGCTCGCGAGCGCGGACGAAGATCGTACATTGGCGAGGTTGCGGGCACTGCGCAGCGACCTGATCGATCCGATCATCGCAGTGCACCACGGCCGGGTGATCAAGCGCACTGGCGATGGGGCGCTGGTTGAGTTCCGCAGTGTGGTGGATGCCGTGCGATGCGCCATAGAGGTTCAGAATGGTATGGTTGAGCGCAATGCCGGCGTGCCGCAAGACCGCCGTATCGAGTTCAGGATCGGCATCCATCTGGGAGATGTGGTCGAAGAAAGCGACGGCGACCTGATGGGCGACGGCGTCAACATCGCCTCGCGTTTGGAGGGACTCGCGGCGGCCGGCGCCATCTGCCTGTCCGAGGATGCCTATCGCCAGGTCAAGGCCAGGCTCGACCTCTCCGTCAGCGATCTCGGCAGCACACAGCTCAAGAACATCGCCGAGCCGATCCGGGTCTATTCGCTCCAAGTTGGCAGCGCCGGGACCGCCATCCCGGAAAGCGCAACTAGCCGGCCGGCTGCGGCAGTGCCGCCGAAGCTGTCGATCGCCGTGCTGCCGTTCGCCAACATGAGCGGTGACGCCGAACAGGACTACTTCGCCGACGGCATCTCCGAGGATATCATCACGGCCCTGTCCAAACTGTCGCAGCTCTTCGTCATCGCACGCAATTCGTCGTTCACCTTCAAGGGCCAGAACGTCGGTGTGCAGGAGGTGGGCACGAAACTCGGCGTGCGGTATGTTCTTGAGGGTAGCGTACGCAAGTCGGGGAACCGGGTCCGCATCACCGCGCAGCTCATCGACGCAACCTCGGGCGGCCATCTTTGGGCGGAGCGGTTCGATCGCGACCTGACCGACATATTCGCCGTGCAGGACGACGTGACGCAACAGATCGTCGGCGCGCTGGCGCTTAATCTGACCGCGGGTGATCGGCAGCGGCTGGCTACCGAGCACCCGCGCAACACGGAGGCGTATGACTATTTCCTGCGGGGCAGGGAGCTGTGGCACCGGCTGACGAGGGAGACGAACGTCGCGGCTCGCGACCTCTTGCAACGTGCCATCGAACTTGACGCGAAATTTGCCTCTGCCCACGCATTCCTGGCCCTTACCCACGGCATCGATTACCTGAACCGGTGGGGTGCGTCGCCCCCGGAATCGATGACGCAAGCGGAAGAGGCCGCAACGCGAGCGGTAATGCTGGATGGCAGCGATCCCTGGGCGCACTGGGCGCTTGCTATTGTCAAGCTGTACACACGGCGACACGATGGGGCCATCGACGAGGCCGAGCGCGCGCTAGTCCTCAATCCGAACTTCGCCGAAGCGCACGTTGCCCTCGGCGAGGCGTTGTACTATTCCGGCAGATCCGAAGACGCCGTCGAGAGTTTTGCCCGGGGGAAAACCTTGAATCCATATTTCCCGGATGTGCTTCTCCACTTTCAGGCTTTGGCCTTGTTTCAACTTGGAAGGTACGAAGAGGCCGCTGACCTCTTGATGCAACGGCTGGCTCGCAACGCTGTCACCGACGTCTCGCGGGCGCTTCTGGCCGCCAGCTACGGCCATCTGGGCCGTTTCGCCGAGGCCCAGGCGGCATGGCAGGAGGTGCTTCGCGTCAATCCTGACTATTCGCTGGAATACCGTCGCAAAGTCCTGCCCTACAAGAACCCTGCCGATTTCGAACTCATGGTGGAGGGGCTCCGCAAGGCCGGTATAGAGCAATGACAGGTGAGACCATGCGGCGGGATCAGACGCTGTAGGCTTGGCCGATCTTGCGCCATCGCGCGTTTTCGCGAATCAGTTTCAGGTTGTCGGTGGCCTCGGCAAATGTCCGCGAACGGTATTGCCGGAGCAGGTCCGCGAAGAGCGCCCCTTCCGGCAGGCCGGCAAGCTGCTCGCGGACCGAAATCTTTTCATCGATGACCCGGGTGCCCCAAGCATTTTCCCTTACCTGCAGCTCCGCAGCCAGATCACGCTCTTCCGATGCGGTTTCGTCCAACGCAGCTAGGAGGATCGAGTGGAAAAGCGCTACATAGCCAATCTGTCTCAGGCCGCCGACAACCCGCACCCGCGGCAAGATGGCGAGAACCAGGAACGTCAGGAACAAATTCGGCAGCAGCACGCCGTCCAGCAGCGCCTGCCTAAGATGTGGCCGCTCGAACGGGATGGAAAGACCATGCGGCTTGTCAGGCTCGATCAGCTTCCCGTTCTCAAGAACGAGCTTGCGCACGCGCTCCTCGCGGATGCCCCAGAAATAGTCCGTGGCATTGGGGAGGAACCTGCCGAATGGACCCGATGCCGCCTCTTGCAAGGCATGTTCGAGGCGCCGGCGTCTTGCGGGTTCGATGAGCAGCCTGGAAAGAAGGCTGCCGTCATGTCGTAGATGCCGCGCCACGGCAGCCGCGGCGAGCCGATCATCGATGAAAACCGGCAGAGCCATGCCGGAGCGATCCCAATTGGCGACCAGATCGTCGTTCAGCGCTATTATGGCATCGGCGGCGGTTCCAAAGACCTTATCCTGGTGAGCAAGCAGTGTACCTAGCCAGCGGCTGGCATCCGTTTCATCGCCCACCGCTTCGAGCGCGCGCTTGTTGAGGGAGACGGGACCGGCCGCGCAGGCGCTTTTGCGGCACAGCTTGTGGCGCCCCATGCCAAACAGGTTGACCTTGTCGTCCCCGACATGGAGCCATCCGGGCCCCTCCCGGCCAATTGTCTCCATGGTCATCGTCGTTCCCATGAAGCCGACGAAGGCTGACAGCTCGTTTTCGACCGCGCCGAGCCAGGCAAACAGGAGGGAATCGAAGGTGATCCGATCCATCAGAAGCAGGCAGTGCAGACCGGACTGGATCACCGGTCTGTACTCGAAATCATCGAGGGCCTTGCCGATCTCCTCAGGCTGCATAGTTACACCGAGGCGCTGATGCAGGACTTCGCGCAGCATCGAGCGGGCAGCGATCGCCGGGACCGATACGGGCCTTGCCACCGGGCGCCACAGATGGCGGGCGTAGTCGGAAACCGGCGCATTCCAGTTCTGCTCGATGTCACGCACGACTTCCGGGCAGAGCAGCGACAGCACAGCCAGAATTTCCGCCGGAGGCGCAGGGGTTGGATCACAGACGTCGGTCATCGGTCCCGTCTAACCGCTTGCGGGGCAAACGCCAAGTGAGAGCGGATCCGGCACGAATTGTCTACGTCAACGCCATAAACTGGGTCGTGAGAGATGATGCAATGAGCCTCAGATGCGTGTTGTCGCTGTCCCGGCACTCCGAGGATACCTGCTGTCGACCGCGCTCGCGTCGCCGGCACGTTGATAAAAGCGGATCTTAGAACCGCAGCCGGGCCATGCTCAGGAGGTCGTGGTACTGCCCGTCGGTAAAACCGGCTTTCACATGCCGTCCCTCGACCTCGAAGCCGTGGCTTGTGTAGAGGCGGATGGCCGGTTCGTTGTCGGCATAGACGCTCAATTCGACCCGCTTCAGGGCGCGCCAGTTGTCGGCCACGTCAAGCAGCGCGCCAAGTATGGCCGAGCCGATGCCCCTGCCGACAAAGCCATCATCAAGGCCGATATTGATTTCGCCGATATGCGAACGGCGCGGCGAACCCTGCGCGACCAGGCTGCCATGGCCGACGACCTTGCCGTCCAGCTCGGCAACGATCCAGGTGGTTTCCTGGCCGGACTTGGCGATGCGCCGCTCAACCTGCTCCACCATCTCGAACGGCATCCTGAGCGTGCCCCAGCGAAAGCCTGGCATGTTGAAGATGGCGCAAAGCGCCTCGGCATCGCCTGGCCGGACGGCCCGGAGCTGCGGCTGGATTTTCTCCACTGATGGTGAGGTCGTGCTGGTCATGGCTTTCCTGGCGATGCAATCGGCCCTACACGATGCACCGGACGTCACCTGAAAATCCAGCCGTCTCTGCCGCCTATGCTGTCGATTGCGAACCAAAATACCGAGAGGCGGTGTAGAGTTTTAAGGCGCCGCTGATGCCGATCCAGCCGAAAAGGGCGAGCCAGCTCCATGTAGCGGCCGCCGTCCAGTCGATCCGGTGCACCGCGCCGTCGGTGATGACGAGGCCAAGGATGGAAAGCAGGCCGACCAGAAATTGCGCCAAGCCTAGCACCAGCAATTCTTCGCGCGGCGCGCTTTTCCAAATAAGGTAGGTGCCGCCAGCTCCGGCGAGGAAGATGGCGCTGTAGACCTGGGCGTGAAAGGGATCGACCGTCCATGGCCAGGTGCTGCTGACCATAGCGGGAAACAGCAACATGCCCAAGCCATAGAGCCCAAGGACCGCCGTTTCCGCCAACATGTAGCTGCGCCATGCCGGGCTCGGGGTCACGCCATTTGCTGACTGACGGGCCCTGGCCCGCCACAGGAACAGCCCCGATATCGCGACCGAACCAAGATAGACCAGAAACCAGAGCCAGGCCGCTTTTCGCTCGAAGTTGAAATAGCCGAGATTGACCAACGAAACCGCCGACACTATGAGGGTGAAGATGAACGCCATTACCAGCACGAGCCTGCCCGGCGACCAGCGATTCCAGAATAAGAGCGCCGCCATCACTGCCATTTCGGCGGTGTAGAAGCCGCCGAGAAAGCGGGCACTGAACGGCGTGACGGGCCAGGGCCAGCGCGGCTTGACCAGCGCAGGCGCGAAAAACAGGCCGGCGCCGACGATGAGGACGATAATGACCCCTGCCGAGAAAAGCCGTAGCGCCGCGGGAAGTGGCGGGTTGTCGGATGTCGGCACGGGAGAATGCCCCAAAGATGAATGCCCCATGCACCCACCCTAGCGCCCCTTGCGGCCGGTGAAAATCCGCCGCATGCAAATTGAGCTGTCATCAGATCTATCCATTCGAATGGCCGTGCGATCCCTTTCGACGTAAGATGGGGTGCGCGGACCGAAGCCCGGTCCGGCCAATACGCCTCGGGGCGCATTTTCCGGAGCCTGCACGATGACCGAAGCTCAGGATCTGTTCTCACTTCTGCGGCAATCGACCGATGTCGATCCGCAGGCAATCGATGCGATCCGGCGAACCATCGCCGAGGGCAAGGACCGCGAGCTTTGCCGCATCAATGCGCTGGCCTTCGCCAGCAAGAATGGCGTCGACGAGGAACGCACCATCAGCGCCTTTCTGCATGCGGCGCGGGTGGGCATCTTCGACATCTCCTGGAATGTTCTGTGCCCCGGCTGCGGCGGCGTGCTCGACACCAACGCCACGCTGAAAACCATGCAGAAGGACGAATACACCTGCGCGCTGTGCTCCGAGGGCTATTCGCCAACCCTCGACGAGATGGTCGAGGTGACATTCACCGTCAGTCCACGCATACGCAAGATTGCCGCCCACACTCCACACGAACTGCCGTTGGTGGAATATTTCCGCCAGATCTACTTAGCGTCCGGCGCCGATCTGCCGGAAGAAGATTTGGCGGAGAAGATGGAAGCGTTCGCGCTGGAGGATATCGAGCTTGCGCCCGGTGAAAAGGCGGTTCTGCCCATACAGCTTCCGCCTGAATTCGTCATCGTGTTCGAGCCGGTCACGCATTCAGCGCAGTTCATCGATGCTAAGGGCGAACCAACAAAGGAGCGCCGAAGCCTCTCCTTGGTTTTCGACCGCGACCATGTCCAGAACCAGACGTTGGAGATGCAACCAGGCCCTTTGCGCATTTCCCTGGAAAACAGGACCGACACCCGCGTGCTGCCGACGGTCTTCATCGCAGGCCACGCATTGCATGATTTCCTGGGCAAGCGCCGGCCCTTCCTGACTGCCAAGCGCTTGCTCACCAACCAGACGTTTCGCGATCTCTATCGCACGGACACGCTCGATATCAACCAGCGGCTGAAGATCACCAGTCTGACCTTCCTGTTCACCGACCTGCGCGGATCGACCGAGCTTTACGAGCGGGTGGGCGATCTGTCAGCCTTCGATCTGGTGCGCGAGCATTTCCAGGTGCTGCACGAGATCGTCGCGGCCGAGGCGGGCGCGGTGGTGAAGACGATCGGCGATGCGGTGATGGCGACCTTCGCGACACCTGATCGTGCGGTGGCCGCGGCCCTCAGGATGCGCGATGCTATGCGTGGGCTCAATGAAAAAAGCGGCCGCGAGGATCTGCTGCTCAAGATCGGAGTCCATGCCGGCCCTTGCATCGCCGTGTCCATGAACGAGCGGCAGG
Source organism: Mesorhizobium sp. LNHC232B00 (assembly GCF_000502435.1). Taxonomy (NCBI): domain Bacteria; kingdom Pseudomonadati; phylum Pseudomonadota; class Alphaproteobacteria; order Hyphomicrobiales; family Phyllobacteriaceae; genus Mesorhizobium; species Mesorhizobium sp. LNHC232B00. The sequence goes on along the minus strand of NZ_AYWP01000019.1, from coordinate 165,212 downwards.
ACTATTTTGGCCAGACGGTCAACATTGCTTCACGGGTCCAGAACCTCGCCAACGCACAGGCGATCTTCGCCACCCGCGCGGTGGTCGACGACAATCTCACCGCCGATCTGTTGCGCAGGAACGCGCTGACGCCCGTGCCTCACGAAGTCTCGCTGCGCGGCATTGAGCGGGAGATCGCGGTATATACAATCCCCTGAGGAATTTCAGAGCAATTCTCCTGGACAAGCGTGAAATGGTTTCCGGGAGAATGGCTACGCTTTCGCTTGGCAATTGCGTTAAAACAAGAAGCTGGAGCAGCGTTCCGTGAAGCGCTCTCGGCTGCTCACAAGCGCTTGCAGAGGAAATAACGATCGGCAGGCTCCGACGTCGGCGCCGGAAGGCGCTGCAGCAGCGGGTGATCGAGCGGCGTGCCACTGACCGCGAAGCCGCCAACGCGAAGCAGGCTCGCAATCAGATCGGGAAGCCAGGTAGCGGTCACTGCATCGCGATCATCATAACCCGTGCCGATGTCGGCATGAACAAGGGCGGCTTCGATGCCGATGAACTTGCGGCCCGTTTCCCGTATTTCGCCGAGCACGAGGTTTTCAGCTTCGGGAATCGAGCTGGCGTGTGCGCCGACTTCGCGGTCAAACACCACGATCCGGCGCCCGGGCAGGCGTTCGCGCAGATGGTGGAACGTCCGGCCATTGCCGAGGCCAAGCTCGAGCACCAGCCCTTCCATCTTCGCCACCTCGGGGCAGACGTAATCGAGAATGTCACGCTGTGCGGTCATCCTGCTGATGAAATTCTCGAGACGACTCATATGCTTTGTGTGTCCTCAACCAGATCAAGAGATCGGTAATGCCCGCGATTAAACCCCGATCGCGCCTCGCCGCATATAGAGGCCGACGATGGACACTGCAACCACCAAACAGGCTGCCGACGAGGGTCGTACCGGGTAGACTTGGCGGCCCGGCGGGCGTCGGAATAGGCGATGTCATTTGTATGGGTCTGCCGCGTCGCGCAAGCCGTCGCCAAGGAAGTTGAACGCCAAGATGACAAGAACAACGGGCAACATCGGCAAAAGCAGCCATGGATAGAACGCGATCACGCTGACGCTGCGCGCCTCGGTTAGCAGGATGCCCCAACTGGTTGTCGGTGGCCTCAGGCCCAGCCCAAGGAAGCTCAGCGCCGTCTCGCCCAGGATCATGCCGGGTATGGAGATCGTCGCCGTCGCGATCAAATGCGACATGAAGCCGGGAATGAGGTGCCGCCGGATAATGCGGCTGCTGCTGGCGCCCATCAATTGCGCGGCCAGAACGTAGTCCTCCTCGCGTAAAGCCAGAAGCTTTGAACGCACGGCCCGCGCCAGCCCGGTCCAGTGGAGCAGCCCGAGGATGACGGTGATGCCGAAATAGATCAGGATTGGACTCCAGGTTATCGGCATGATCGCCGCCAGAGCCAGCCATAGCGGAATGCTGGGGATCGATTGCAGAACTTCGATTATCCGTTGAACGATCAGGTCGAAGATACCGCCGTGATACCCAGCCAGTCCGCCTATGACAATGCCGAGCAGGAAGCTGAAACTGATGCCGACAAGGCCGATTGTCAGTGAAATGCGTGCGCCATAGATGATACGCGAGAGCACATCGCGCCCCAGCCTGTCAGTGCCGGCCAGAAAGAGCTGGCCGTTTTCGGCAGGACAGAAGAAATGCCTGTCACCTTCGACGAGGCCCCAGAACCGGTAACTGTCGCCCTTGCAGAAGAAGCGAATCCGCTGAACATCATCCGGTTCGTCGATATAGTTGCGCTTGAGTGTGTCCATATCCAGCGTCATCTGGCGACCATAGACGAATGGCCCGATAAGCTGGCCGTTGTGGAACAGGTGTACCCGCTGCGGCGGCGAATAGATGTAGTCCATGTTGCGCGTGTGCAGATTGTAGGGCGCCAGGAATTCGCAGATCAGTATCCCGAAATAGAGCGCTGCCAGAAATATGCCGGATGCAAGGGCAAGCCGGTGCCGGCGGAATTTCCACCACATCAGCCGCAACTGCGACGCCTGAAAGACCTTCGACTGCTCCGCCGTCATCGCCTCGACAGATTGCAGGTCAAAGGGCGCGATGGAAACATAGTGTTGCAGTGGGGCACCCGGAGCGGGCAGGGGCGATTGCTTGTTCATTTGGTGCTGCCGCCCTGCAAGCGAATTCGTGGATCAAGCAGCGCCAGCGCCAGGTCGGAAATCAGAACACCGATCACGGTCAGAAAGGCAAGAAACATCAGGAAAGACCCTGCCAAATACATATCCTGGCTTTGCAGCGCTCTGATCAGCATCGGCCCCGTCGTTTCCAAAGACAGCACTATCGCGGTGATTTCGGCACCGGAGATGATGGCCGGCAGGATAGAGCCGATGTCGGAAATGAAGAAATTTAGCGCCATGCGCAGCGGATATTTGACGAGCGCCCTGAAGGGATGAAGGCCTTTGGCGCGCGCGGTCACGACATATTGCTTGTGAAGCTCATCGAGCAGATTGGCGCGCAGCCGCCGGATCATGCTTGCCGTGCCACCGGTGCCGATGATCAAGACCGGGATCCACAGATGGGCGAGGATGGACTTCGCCTTGGCCCAGCTCATCGGCTCACTGAGATATTGCGGGTCCATGAGATGACCGATGGAGGTGCCGAACCAGATGTTGGCGAAATACATCAGGATCAGCGCCAGCATGAAATTCGGAATGGCCAAGCCGAGAAGCCCGAACAGAGTAAGGCCGTAGTCGCCCCAACTGTATTGATGTGTGGCGGAGTACATGCCGATCGGAAAGGCGATGAGCCAGGTGAAGATGATCGTGACGAAGGAAACCAGCACGGTCAGCCACATTCGGTCCCCGACGACGTCGCGAACCGGCAGCTCATATTCGAAGGAATAGCCGAAATCGCCGTGCAGCATCCCGCCGACCCAGTAGAAGTAACGAATGACCGGCGGCTGGTCGAAACCATATTCCTTGCGCATCATTTGGATGCGGTCGGAATCTACCGCTTCGCCCTGGGCCCGAAGCTCGGAAACATAGCTGTCGAAGTAGTCGCCTGGGGGAAGCTCGATGATCGTGAACACCAGCGCCGATATGATCAGCAGCGTTGGTACCATCACAGCGATGCGCCAGACAATATATCGAAACACGCTCAGGACTCTCCAAGCCAGAATGTATCGGGCATGTAGACACCGAAATAGGCGGTCGGGTCATAGCCGTAGAGCGCCTTGTCAGGCAGATTGCGCAGCCGTGAGGACGCCAGAACCGGCTGATGCGTTCCATTCACCGTGCCGATCGAAAACACCTGATCGGTATAGATCGACAGCATTGAATTCCAGATCTCGGCGCGCTCCGCGGCCTCGGTCGATGCGTTCCAGCGCTTGAGCAGAGCCATCAACTCGACCACAGGCGGAAGATCGGGCGCCTCACCGAGCGTGCCACGAGACAGGTAGTGAGCGCCCCACAGCGGCCATTGCAGCTGGTCGTCGATGGTGGGGGCCAACTGGTACGGATTCATGTCGGAGGTCGGCACGCCATTGTCGATGCCCGACCACATTGACATCATGATCTGGCCGCCAAGCGCGCGGCTGCGGAAGATGTCGCGCTGCGACGTCCGGACGAATAGGGCGATGCCGATCTGGCGCCAGTGATCGGTGATGAGTTCGAGTGCGTCGGTTTCCAGCGTGCTTTCGCCGGCCGTTTCCACTATGATCTGCGCCGGGCGTCCATCGGGAAGTACACGCAGGCCATCATCGTCGCGTTTTTGAAGCCCGACCTCGTCGAGCAGCGCGTTGGCTTGGTCGGGATCATGGGCGACCCAGGCCTTCGCGAATTCCGGCCGGTAGAGCGGGCTCTCCGGCAGAACCGTATCGGCACTTTCCCGCGCTAATCCGTAGAATACAGCCAAATTGATCTCCCGCCTGTCCACAGCGAGGGAAAGGGCGCGGCGCACGCGCACGTCACGAAAAAGGCTACGCCATACCTGGTCGGCACAATTCAGATTGGGCAGCAGCGCCAGCCGGGAACCCTGTGTGCGTTTCCAGAGATGCATCTTCACCGGGTAACGCTTCTCCGTATCCTTCAGGAACGAGTAATCAGCGAAGTCGATGCCCATGCTTTGCAGGTCGCTCTCACCCGCACCGGTCTTGGCGGAAATGATCGCCGACGAGCTGACATTCAAGACAAACTGGTCAACATAGGGCAACTGCCTGCCATTCTCGTCTATTCTATGAAAGAACGGGTTTCGCTCGAAGATGAACTGCTCAGCCGGCGGCTTGGTCCGGTTCTGCCAGGGATCGAGCGTCGGCAACTCCGGGTTCTCCGGGCGATACTGCCGCGACATGCGGATATGCAGGAGCGTCCATTTCTGGACCCGGTTCTCCGTCATTAGGCCGGCGAGCCGGAACGGATCTTGGTATTTCTTGTGGAACTGCTTGAGATAGGCGGCTGGCAGAACAAGCGATAGCGGCGAGGCAGCAGCGAGCTTGGGCAGGAAGTCGGGATTTGGCGCCTCCCAACTGTAGCGGACCGTCAACGGGTCGACGATCTCGAAGCGTGGCGGCTTGCCATCTGCCATCAGGCCCGGAGCAAGCCCGCCTGGCGAAAGCTCATCGTTCAGCCAGACATCTTCCCAGCAATAGCGGAAATCTTCCGACGTCAACAGGCTGCCGTCAGACCATTTATGTCCTTCCCGCATCTTGAATGTGAAGACACGATCATGCGCTACGTCGAAACTTTCGAGGATGTCGGGTTGCATGTTAAGCTTTTCGTCATAGCCGACCAGGCGAGCATACCCATAGATCGTCATTATCCGGATATCTTTCTGGCTGCCGATGATCGTGCGCAGCGTGCCGCCATACTGGCCGGGCTGCCGGCCCATCGCAGCCAGATTCAACACGCGCGGATTCTTGGGCAGGCGTTCGGCGAGTGCCGGCAGCGCCCTGGCCTTCAGCTGCGGCTGAAGAAACTCCGGCTCCAGATCGCCTGCGCGTAACGTGCCCGGCACAAATGCCGAAGCCATGAGCCCAAGGACGGTGCGCCGGCTGATCAAGGCCGTAGCTCGCTGACATGGGCCGAACGTCGGGCCAGCACGAGGTGGCCGCCGCCAAGGTCGAGCGGCGACAGCACATCCTCGTCGCCCTCGTCGCGGAATTGGGGTCCCCATGCGCTCCTGTCGGAAGCACCGCTGAGCTTCAGCGTCTTGAAATCCATCGGCCTGTCGAGATCGGGAAACGGCACTGCGGCGACCAGTGAGCGCGTGTAGGGATGGACCGGTTTCCTGAGCAGAATTTCGCGCGGCGCAAGCTCGACGATACGCCCGCCGCACATCACCGCGATGCGGTCCGCCATGTAGTCCACCACAGCGAGGTTGTGGGAGATGAATAGGTAAGTCAGGCCCAGTTCCTTCTGCAGGTCCTTCAGGAGGTTCAGAATCTGCGCCTGGACAGAGACATCGAGCGCCGAAACCGGCTCGTCGCAGATCAGCAGTTCAGGCCCCAGCGCCAACGCGCGCGCGATGCCGATACGCTGCCGCTGCCCACCGGAGAAACTGTGCGGATAACGCTTGATGAAGCGCGGATCGAGCCCGATTGCTTGCATAAGGCTCTTCACGGTGGCTAGTCGGGACGCGGCATTGCCTCGTTGATGGATTTCCAACGGCTCGCTCAAGATGTTCTCCACCGTCATGCGAGGTGAAAGCGATGAAACCGGATCCTGAAAGACCATCTGGATTTTCGCGCGCAGCAGGCGCAGGGCGCCTCTGTCGCCTCCCAACACATCGATCGGTCCATCGCGGCCATTGAAAAGCACAGAGCCGCCGTTAGGCGTGACAGCTCGCATGAGCATCTTGCTGACGGTGGTTTTGCCGGAGCCGCTTTCGCCGACCAGACCCAGGCACTCACCCCGCATGATATCGAAGCTCACGCCGTCCACGGCGCGAACAGGCGTTTGATGATCGCCGCCGAACCATCCCGACTTGCGGATGGTGAAGGTTTTTGTCAGATCCCTGACCGATAGCAGGATGTCGTGCGGCCCCTTCGATGCCGGCGCCGTCTGTTTGCCAAGCAGGTTCTCGACATTCACCGGCACCTCGCGCAGCGCCTTTAGCCGTTCACCAGGCTTCAGGTCGAAATGCGGAACGGCTGCCATAAGGCCCTTCAGGTAAGGGTGACCTGGCCGGCGGAATATCGCCTCGACAGGTCCCGCTTCCATGATCTCGCCATGATAAATGACGACCACCTCGTCGGCGACATTCGCGACCACGCCCAGATCGTGGGTGATCAGCAGCATCGCCATATTCAGCTTGCTCTGAAGCTCGCGCAACAATTGCAGGATTTGCGCCTGGATGGTGACGTCCAACGCCGTCGTCGGCTCGTCGGCGATCAACAGGGCGGGCCGGCAGATAAGCGCCATGGCGATCATGGCGCGCTGACGCAATCCTCCCGAAAGTTCAAACGGATACATGTCATAGGCGCGCTTGGGATCGGGAAAGCCGACGAGGCTGAGCATTTCCTCGGTCCGCGCCCTGCGCTCTGCCCGAGGCATGGGCGTGTGGATCTGCAGCGATTCGCTGACCTGGTTGCCGATCGTGTGCAGCGGCGAAAGCGATGTCATCGGCTCCTGAAAGATCTTGCCGATGCGGCTGCCTCTCAACGCCCGGATTTCGGGTCCATCGCGCGGCATCTGCAGGATATCCTGTGTCGTGCCGGGCTTTTCAGGATCGGAAAATAGGATACGGCCACGAACATGGGCTGTGTTCGGCAAAATGCCCATCACTGCCTGGCTGAGAACTGATTTTCCGGAACCGGACTCGCCGACAAGCGCGGTAACCTTGCCGGGAAGGACGCGAAAATTTGCCCGCCTGACGGCATGCAAGGGTCCCCCGATAATGGCAAAAGAGATGCCAACATCTTCGACCCGCAGTAGATCAACGCCCGAATTCATGCTTACACCGGCCCAGTTTGCCGGCCTGCCGGGCGGCAGACCAGAAAGCGAGACTAGCGTATTGCAGGCTTAGAGCAACTTGGATTCGAAACGGTTGCCGGTGGCGAATCGGGCGACCGGACTTCAACAAGGCGTTCGGATCAGATTGGGGCGGGCTACTGGAGCTTCCTCGGGTCGCCCGGCGACAGCCGTGCGGCATCGCGATGAAGCAGCATGACCTGCTCTGCCTCCGATCTCCGGTCGTAGATCGCCTCCAGCGCACCCTCTTCATCGAGTGCGAGAGCGCCCGACAGATCGGGTGAAAGCACCGTCAGCTTCTGCTTGAGCCCCGCCAGTTCCTCGCTGCCGAGCGTCAGCCAGCTGTTGGCGCCGCAATAGCTCGCGAAGTCCTTGCTGGCGAGAACGCGGTGCGGGTATTTCTTGGTCAGGGTCTGGAGACGCTGGACCTCGTTTACAGCCGAGCCAAACACAGAGAATGTGAGCCGGTCGGTAAGCCCGACATTGCCGAACATCACGTTGCCGACATGCAGGCCGATGCCAAATTTTATGTCGGACAACCCTTTTTCCTTTCTTCGCAGATTGAGCTCCATCATGCGCGCGGTGGCCTTGTGCGCTGCCGCCAGAGCCGCCTGGCAGGCGATCTCGGACTGCGAGCGATGCCTTTCGCAAGGATAGACGGCAATGAAGCCATCCCCTATGAAACTCATGATCTGCCCGCCTTTGCGATTGAAAGGTGCAGCAATGGCGTCGAAAAACTGGTTCAGCGTGTCGATGTAGATTTCGCGGCCCGAAGTTTCGGCAAGCCGTGTCGACCCGCGCATATCGGCCATGACCAGTGCGGCCCGGATTGTGTCGCCCTCGCCGCGCTTGATCTGGCCGTCCAGCACGCGTCTGCCGGCGTCGCCGCCGAGATAAGTGGTCATCATGTTGTCGGCCAGCTTGGTAAGCACCGCCATTTTGGTTGCGATGGCGAGATGGTTTTGGATACGCAGCAGCGCCGAAATCATGCTGTCGCTGAAACCTGAGGCACTGTCGGTCGACCAGGACCCGATCATGCCCTGACTGGTATTGCCGTTGAAGGGATGGACGAAAGCCATGTAATCGGTCACGCCCATAAGCCTGAGTTCATCGAAGACAGGAAATTCCGAGGGGACCGACGGGTCGAGACGACGCCGCAGATGGTCGAGCTTGTTGCTGAGCAGATGGTAGTATGGGCTGGTCAGGAACCTGTCGGAATGAACGCCGTCCTTTTTGCGGAAGCCTTCCACTTCCATGCCCTGGCCGCGAAGCCAGGTGAAGCCAAGCGCGTCATAGAGCGGATGAAGCATCGAAAAGCTCAAATGCACCCGCTTCAGCGGCAGGCCGGCAGCAGCCAGCCGCTCGCAAAACCCCTTTACCAATGTTTCCAGCTCGTCGCCCGCCAGCGCCGACTGAGTAAGCCAGTCGGCAACCTTATCCATGAGAATTGTGGAAATTTCTGCTCGCGCCATGCTCATACCACCTCGAACCCGTCGACTTCGATCCGCCATAACACAGTCCGCCAGAGACCCAAAGATACCCCAGGTCAACGGTCGCGTGCGGCGGCAAAGGCGAAGGAATTCCCGAATGACTGTCGTTGCAACCAAGGAACAGGCTTAACCGCATTCATGCCTTGCGGCTTTATGTGGCGAAGCTGCGGCCGGAGTGCAATCACGTTCCTGACATTCGCAAAAAGTTGCCGGCTGGGGCGCTGTCAGGCCTTCACCACCGTCTCTCGGAGCAGCCCGAGACGCCCAAAAACATTGCGTGTGTCGACGATCAGAAGGGCATGATCGGCAATGGCCTGATAGTCGATCGCGTCATGGTCGGTTGCAACGACGACAGCATCGAAACCCTTCACCGCCGCCTCGGTCAACTCGACCGAACGGCGCCCCCTGATGGCCATATGCTCTCGTGTGGTCGGGATCTCGGGAACATGCGGATCGTGGAATTCCGCCTTGCCGCCCCATTCCTCGATGAGTTCGATGAGCCGCAATGAGGGGCTTTCGCGGATGTCGGGCACATTCTTCTTGTAGGCGAGCCCGATGATGAGAATGCGCGAGCGGCTGAGCGCCTTGCCGCAGCGCCGGTCCAGCGCTTTGGCAAGTTCATCGACCACGTGACGCGGCATAGCCGTGTTGATCTCTGCCGCCAGCTCGATGAAGCGGGTCGGCAGTTCATATTCGCGCGCCTTCCACGTCAGGTAGAAGGGATCGATTGGAACGCAGTGCCCGCCCAATCCGGGGCCAGGATAAAAAGGCATGTAGCCGAAGGGCTTGCTCTTGGCCGCCTCGACCACCTCCCAGATGTCGATTCCCATCGCGCCGAGCACAACCTTCAATTCGTTGACGAGGGCTATGTTGACTGAACGGAAGATATTTTCCGTCAGCTTGACTGCCTCGGCGGTCGCCGTGCTGGAAACCGGAACGACGGTTTTGACCACCCCTTGGTAGAAGGCCTGCACGAGCGTCGCCGCTTCAACGCCGTCACCTGCCACGACCTTGGGGATCGTCGCGACTTCAAAGTTGCGGTTGCCGGGATCCTCGCGTTCGGGCGAGAAGCCAAGAAAGAAGTCTGTCTTCGACCGCAAGCCGGTTTTTTCCAGTATGGGCTTGATTACATCGTCGGTGGTGCCGGGATAGGTGGTAGATTCCAGCACGACGAGGTGGCCGAGACGCAGATGCTTTGCGATGATGCCAGTCGTGTTCCTGACAAAGGAGAGGTCCGGCTCACGGTTTTTCGTCAGCGGTGTCGGAACGCAGATGATGATGATGTCGCAGGTTGACAGTTCGGCAAAATCCGCCGTGGCGCGGAACCGTCCACTCGCCACGTGGCCGGCAAGGGCAGTCGACGTCACCGCCTCAATGTAGGATTGGCCGCTGTTCAGGCTCTCGACCTTCTGGGCTTCGATGTCGAAACCGAAAACGGGGAAGCCGGCGCGTGCGACCGCAATTGCCAGCGGCAACCCCACATAGCCCAATCCGATCACGCCGACTTGCGCGGCCTGGGTCGAGATACGGTTCAGCAGACGGTCATATGCCGAAGATCGTGAAGCGTCCAAATCTGCTTTCCCGTTAATTGGGACAGGCTGGCCGGTGCCATGCGCGGCTTACCAGTCCCACAGAACCATGGCCGAGGCATATTGCGGAAAGTGGATTCTCGCAAGCTGTCATCAGACCGGCAACTTTGCCTTCAGGTTCGCGGCAGCCATCGCATAGCCGCCGGCGGCACCATCTATGAAATGAACGTGATCGCGGTGCAGCGGCGAGGCGACGAGGCATGTCATCAACGCCGATTTCTGGCGGTGCAGGCCATAGTTGCAGACGCCCGCCTCTTCCGCCTGTTTCAGCCGGTTCTCTATCCGTTGCAACACATCAGCGTCAACGTCGATGGTCATCTTCAAGCCGTCGTCGAATTTCCGGAAATCCGAATTGCTGGCCACGTCGCGTTTGTAGATCTTCGGATCGAAACTGCCGATGGTCCAGCCATATCTATCGGTGACGGCCGTAAGCGCCATCAGGAACACTATCCACAGCTTCGACAGCCACCGCCGTCCCACCGGCGCCGTGGCCCGCGCCTCGATATCGAGGCCGGCGGGCAGCAAGCTGTAACTCGGCCCGTTCACCGGCACCGGGTGGCCATCGCGTTCCTGTCTGCCGGCAATGGCGATGATGTCGGATGCCAGAAACTGAAAACCGCGCAGATCTCGCGACGAACCCGGAGTGGCTATGATCGAGACGATTTCGCCATGACGGGTTTCGATCGGGTTCCAGCGGCAGGACAGGCCGGTCAGATCCGGCCGTGCGCCGGCCGGAGCAGGATCGATGCGGTAGCGCCCCGCTTTCATCTCGGCTTCCGCCCAACTGCCGCCACCGCCGGCGAACATGGTATAGAAGACCGCATCGGATGCTTGGAACCTTGCCACGCGAACGTCGAGGCCTTGCGCTCGAATATCCTTTATCGGCACGATTGCGGCACGCAGGGTTAGGTCCAGTTCGTCCGCCACCCATCTCTGGACAGCCGCCAGCGCCTTGCGGGTGGGCTCCATCGCCGAGCCGGGAAAGGCGACGAGCGCCCCGTCGCCGCCGAAGACAAAGGGAAGGTCTTGCCGACCCAGCGCGTTGAGGAGGGCCGAAATGACGCTGGCGCCGGCCATATTGACCGTTTTGTAGCGTCCCGTCTCGATCGCCTTGGTCGAGCCGACAATGTCGGCGGTGGCCAGCGCCCAACCATCGGGGAGGGGCCGATAGTTGTCGATGTCGGCAACGCTTTCGAATTTTGCGAAGGCGGGCAGAGAAGCGACAAACGGGTCCGAGGCGGCAGCTGTTTCCATGAGCATCAGATAGCACATTCCACTGATTGGAGGTGCAGTCGATGATGCTTGGAAATTTGACTTGCGCATGCTTTCCGATGATAGGGTCGCGCAATGCGAATTGCCTTCTACGCGCCGCTGAAGTCGCCCAATCATCCCGTTGTCTCCGGCGATCGCCAGATGGCACGGATGCTGGTCCAGGCGCTGCAGCATGGCGGGCATAGCGTCGAACTGGCATCGGAGTTGCGCTTCTATCTACGCCAGCCGGAGCCGAAAAGTTTCGATGCGCTCAAGATCGAGGCCGCAGACGAAGCCGCGAGACTGACAAGGCTTTGGGACCGTGACGGCAAGCCCGATCTCTGGTTCTCCTATCATCCCTACTACAAGGCGCCCGACCTGATCGGGCCCGCGCTGGCTTCGGCCTTTGCTGTCCCCTATGTGACGGCGGAAGCCTCCTATTCCAGGCGACGCAACGCCGGCTTGTGGGCCGACAGCCAGGCGCTGGTGGCCCGAGCCATCGAACAGGCGGCACTGAACATCTGCTTCACCCAAAGGGATCGTCAGGGACTGGCGGATGCCATTCCTGGCGCAGCTTTCGGCATGCTTTCACCCTTCATCGACACATCGGCATTCCACGAAATGCCGGCACCGGATTATCCGACGCGCCTCGTCACCGTCGCTATGATGCGCCCGGGCGACAAGGTCTTGAGCTATCGCATGCTGGCGCAAGCGCTCGGGTCGATCGGCCACCTGCCCTGGACCCTGTCGGTCGTCGGCGACGGACCTGCCCGTGACGAGGTCAAGGCGCAATTCGCCGGCTTGTCCGCCGACCGTATCGAATGGCTTGGCGCGATTGAGCCGGCCGCCGTGCGGGATGTCCTCTATACCAAGGGAATCTACGTCTGGCCGGGTTACGGCGAGGCCTATGGCGTTGCCTATCTTGAAGCACAGGCCGCCGGCCTTCCGGTGGTGGCTCAGGACATTGCCGGCGTGCCGGAGGTCGTGCGGGATGGCCAGACCGGGTTTCTCACCCCGCCGCGAGATGTGGCGGCGTTCGCTTCCGCCATTGAAAGGCTTCTGGCCGGCGCCGACGAAAGAACCATCATGGCTGCACAAGCCAGACGTTTCGTTCTCGAAGAACGCTCCCTCGGTGGCGCGGCGGCGCGTCTGGCCGAACTTCTCAAGAAGATCCCGGTGTCATGACATCCGACCCGATCTGGCAGCCCCTGGTGGAGGAGCTGGCGCGTCGGCAACGGGCGGGCCGCAAGGCGGAGTTCTGGCTGCGCGACGATGACGCCGTGGATCCGACGCTGGCGCTCGATCGGTTGCTCGACCTCACCGGTGACTTCGCGGTTTCGGTCACCCTGGCCGTCATTCCGGCCCTGACCAACGAGAAGCTTGTCGTCCGGCTTGACCAGGCGCCGCATGCCACCGTTGCCGTCCATGGCTGGGCGCACCGAAATCATGCCCCCGAGGGCGAGAAGAAGCAGGAGCTCGGCGCGCATCGGCCACGCGAGGTGGTGCTCGACGACCTGGGTCGGGGGCTGTCGCGCGTAACCGGCCTGCACGCCGCACGTGCCGTTCCGATGCTGGTGCCACCCTGGAACAGGATCGACGCCGGCGTGGTATCCGATCTTGGATCGACAGGATTTACGGCATTGTCGGTCTTCGGGCCGCCGAAGCCGGCTGCCCTGGCGGTTATCAACAGCAATGTCGACATCATGGATTGGCATGGCACGCGCGGCTGCCGCGATCATGGCCTGTTGGTTCAGGCCATCGTCGCGCAATTGCAGCGTGCATTCGACGGCGGCGAACCGGTCGGCCTGCTCACCCACCACCTCGTCCATGATGAATCGGCCTGGCTTTTCCTCGAACGGTTGTTCGAGATCACCACACGGACCGAAGCCTGCGCATGGCTTCCGATCAAGACATTGATCGGGCGCGGCGCCGCTAAAGCTGTTCCAGGAAAAGGGTAGGCGGAGGAATGTACCTCAGCGCTTTTTGTGCACCGAGACTGGAAATTTGAGCGTCTGGCCATCCCGTGCGGCAAAAGCGCCGGCAAACCTGTCTTTGGCCAGTCTCTCCATCCCGTCCAGCTCATCGTCGGTGCGTGACGGATCGTGGTGAAACAGCGCAAGTCCGCGCGCACCGGCAGCTTCACAGAGCTTGACGCCCTGTTGCCACGTCGAGTGCCCGTTACCGCGGTAGCGCTCCATTTCCTCCTCGGTGTAGGTGCAATCGTAGATGACGAGGTCGGCATCTTCGATCAGCTGAAGCACCGCCTGGTCGAGTTCGCCCGGCTCGTGCTCGGTGTCCGTGATCACCGCTACGACGCGGCCGCCCCATTCGACCCGGTAGCCTATGCAGCCACCCGGATGGGTAAGACTACCGGTTCGCACCACCACCCCTTCGCGCGGACGAAGCACGTCGCCGGATGCGAAATCGCGGCAGTCGAGGCTCGCCCTGCAGACACCGAGTGTCACCGGAAACCATGGCGGCCGAATGAATTCATCGACCATCTGCCGCGTCGTCATGCGTCCAGCGAGATGCCCGGACCAAAGCGTAACTTTGATGCCCCGTTCATACATAGGCTTGAAAGCCGGCAGCCCGATGATGTGATCGTAGTGGCAATGAGTGAAAAACAGATCGAAATCGGTCACGCCCGACGCCCGAAGCGCCTTGCCGGCGGGCCGCAGGCCGGAGCCCGCGTCGAACAGAAGCGTATGCTCGCCGCACCGCATCTCGATGCAGATCGTGTTGCCGCCATAGCGAGCGAATTCTGGCCCCGACACCGCGATGCTGCCGCGTACGCCCCAAAACCTGACCAGGAAAATGTCGTCGTCCATGTACGCCCTAGGCGGTTCGCGCGTCGATCAGGTCCGCGGTCGTACTGCTTAGCCGCTCGGCCAGCACCCGCAATATCTCGATGGTCATTTCCGGAAACTCCTTCATAAGCCTCAGGAAATGGTCCTTGCGAATTCTCAAGGCTTCCAATTGGCTTGCTGCCCTGACGGTGGCCGTGCGGGAGCTGTTGCACAATATGGCGATCTCGCCAACGATCGAATTTGGCATCAATTCGGCGACTTTTATCGGTCCGTTGTCGGAATCGACCAGAATATCCGCCCTGCCTGAAAGGATGACATAGGCGGCGTCCGCCTCGTCGCCCTGCCGGAAAAGGATCTCGCCGGCACCGTAATTCACGCGATCGGATGTGAACGCGAGCAGCTTGAGCTTTGCCGGCTCGATGCCGGAGAACAAGGGAACGCGTTGCAGCATTCCAACTTCATCCTTGAGCAGCATTGTCGCAAACCTTCCCACAATTCGCGTCCGCCAGACTATGACAGAAGTTCCTTGAAGATACCGTTTCCTGCCAAAAGTGTCTCGTGTGTTCCGTCTTCCACCAATTGACCCGCATCGAAGACGATAACGCGATCGAACATCGTCGCCATTGCCGGATTCGTCACCACCCATATAATGGCCGGCGAATGGTCGTCGCGTCTGGCTTCCTCAAGCACGTTTCGCAGCACCTTTTCCTGCACCCGCTGTTCCAGCGCCGACAGCGGCCGGTTGAGAATGAGAAAATCGGGACGCTTGAGCAAGGCGCGGGCAATATCGAGCTTCTGTCGCTGTCCGCCGGTCAGGCGCCTGCCGGCGGCGCCGACATTGAAATCGAGGCCGACATCCAGAAGCTCGGCATAAAGCCCCAACTCGTCGAGAATGTCATAGACGATGGAGCGTATGCGGTCAGGCGCGTCGGGATGATTGCTGCCCACACGCCCGAACAGGACATTGTCCATGACCGTGGCCGCGGCAATGTATTTGGCAGGATCGTAGCGTTCGATCGCGTCCTGCAGCTCGGCCGGCAGGTTTTCGTAGAACTGGTTGCGTGCAGCGACGATCTTGCCCATCAGCTCGTCGGTCAGCAGGCCGAAGCGATGCCGGGGCTCGATATAGGCAAAGCTTAACGTGACCATCATGGCGCGGTCGTTCTCCGAAACCGCATCGTAGGGACGATTCTTGAGCCGTTGCAGCAAGGTTTCGTAGGCGGGTATCTCCTCGGCGCTCATGAAGGCGAGCTGCTGGAAAAACTGGTGTTCGGGCGGTAGGTCGGCAAACAGCTCGATCGCCTGTTCGGCGATCTCCATGCCCATTTCGTAGAGGGTGCGGTCGAGGCCGGCTTGCTTCAGCACGGAAGCAAAATAGGGATTGGCCGCCAGTGCCTTGTGAGCCAGCTCGGGGCCGGCGGCGGCGCCGAAGAGCAGGTTCTGGCCGATCGTCGCTTCCTTGTTGTAGGCGCCCGGTTCGAAAGGAACCACCAGCGCGCTCAGCCCTTCTTCTTCCAGCCGTGCTCGCAGCGCCGCACGCAGTTCGACGATCCTTTCGGCAAGCTTGGTGTGGCGCGTGAGGTCGGCCGAAGAGCGCAAGCCAAGATCCAGAATGTCGCGCGACAGAAGAACCGCGTCGAGCACCCGGCGCACCGCTTCGAAGAGGTCGTGCGGGCCGGTAGCGCCGGCGGAGGCATAGTTGATCCAGTCGCTGCGGATATCGAGATCCGGATTGCCCGACCGGCGCGCCTCGTCGATGTTCCAACGGTGTTGGTCCGCCGCGGCGCCGTCATAAGTCACCGCTGTCAGCGGCGCATGCTTCAACCCGTAGAGCAGGTTGTCGCGGAGGCTTGCCTGAAACAGGAAAACATCCGACGAGGCATAGGACATGCGCCGGCCGGTTACGGCTTCGGGGAGATCAAGCAGGTCGTCGCTGCCCGAAGCGACCCTTCCGCTGTCCGGCCAGTTCAGCCGCGCGAAAGCTTCCGCAAGCGCCTCCGCTCCGCCTGTTGCGGTGCTGACCAGCGCCACCGTCTCGCCCGGCTTGACCTCGAGCGAGATGCGATTGAGGAGCATGGCGCCGCCATCGTCGGCTATGGACAGGCTGATCGCCGACAGCGGCTTGGTCATCGGAGCGGGATCGTCGATCGTCAATGCCCCGATATCAGGCGCGATGATATCCTCGACGGTGAATTGTTCAACGACCTGCTGATATTTGACCTGGACATCCTGCCGATCCTGATCCCAGTCGATCAGTTCCTTCATCGGTCCGGGCAGGTCCTTATAAGCGCCGATCACGGCCACGAGCTGGCCGACATCCAGCCGCCCCTGGATGACCAGATACCCACCGATCATGTAGAAGAGAAAGGGCGTGAGCTGCGCGAGAAAATTGTTGAGGAACTTTACCATGAATTTCCATTGGTAAAGATCGAAGCGGATTTTGAAGATGAGTCCGAGCCGCGCAGCTATGTCGGCGCGCTCGTAATTTGACGTGTCGTGGACGTGAACCGCGCCGATGCCGTCGACGATTTCGCCAACCCGGCCCGAAAGCGCGCGCGCCGTCAACTGCCGTTGACGCCCGAGCACGAGCAGCCGCCGCCGCATCCGTGGGATGAGCACGATCTGGATCGCCACGATCACGACCGCTATCATTCCGAGCCAGACGTTCTGGACCATGATGAACAGCATGGCCGTCAGCGCCTGGCCGCCGAGCAGCACCGGCTGCAGGAAGGCATCGCCGATGAAGCCGCCCAGCGGCTCCACCTCGTCCTTCACCATGGTCGCCACTTCGGCGGATTTCACCCGCTTGAAGTAAACCGGCGGAAACCGCAGCACACGATCGACCAGATCGAAGCGGATACGCCGCAGCATGCGTTCGCCGAGGCGGCCCTTGTAGGTATTGATGTAGAGTTTGAACAGGCCGTTGATGACGACCAGCAAGAGGAACACGATGCTGAGCGCGAGCAGCGTCGCCGTGCGGTCGAGCTGAAAACCGGAGAAGAACTGCACCTCGCCAATGAACGGCAGGTTGTAGTGCAGCCGCATGAAGGGCAGGGTCGCGCCCGGTTGCTCGAAGCCCTTGCCCTGGATCGGGCCGTTGACGATCAGCTTCGGCAGGTCGAACGACATGAAATACGGGATCATCGAAAGCACGACGATCATCAATATCCAGAGCTGCTGCTTCCTGGTGTGCGTCCAGATATAGCGGGCTAGGCTGGGTTCCATATGCGACTGTCAGTTTGAAGGATGCAGGATGTGAAGGCACCTGGCAAATGATGTATCGGCAACGTCTTCGCCGCCAACGACAAGCTCGAAGCTGCGAGCCAGGCGAATGGGCGCCGATGGTCCGGACAGATGCAATCGGCCTCCTTCGCCACCGGCCAATGGCGGAACGGCTTGCGGCACAGTTGCGTCCGCAAGTCGAACAGCCTTGCGTGAGGCAAGATTGCGTTGTGTCGCCCGAAATCCCAACATAGAAGATGAATATGATGGATGTCACGCAACCACGCAATGCCGGCCCACGCAATGCCAGCCTGGAAGGGCACGAGCAGGCCCTGGACCTCACACGGGGAATTGCCGCCTATGTCGACCACCCTCTCGTGGCCGGGCTCGCGCGCGTCATCGCCAAGCATCCGCAGGCCGATATCGCCAACGCCTTCAACCACAAGCAGGTCGCCTGCAAGATGTGGGCGCTTGACAAGCTGTTCGAAAGCGACGGCGGCCGGTTCGGGCGTATATGGGTTCTGGGTGGATGGTACGGCGTATTGCCGGCAATGCTTTTCAACGACGCCCGCTTCGACATAGCGGCGATCGACAGCATCGACATCGATCCCAAAGTCGCGGCGGTCGCCCTGACCCTCAATCGGGAGGCCGGTGACCGGTTCCGGGCGCTGACGGCAGATATGTACGCCCTCGACTATGCGGCCGGGCGGCCCGACCTGGTGGTCAATACGAGCTGCGAACACATAGCCGATCTCGGCGCCTGGCTTGCCCTGCTTCCGCGGGGTACGAACGTGCTGCTGCAATCGAACGATTATTTCAGCGAGCCGACGCACATCAACTGCGTGGCGTCACTTGCAGCCTTCGAAGCAATGGCGGCGCTGCGGGAGATCAGGTTCTCCGGCGAACTGCCGACAAAAAATTATACGCGCTTCATGCTGATCGGAGCTGTTTGAAGCGCTCGCGCAGGATTTGCGCCGAGCGACGGGCGCCTTCCAGGTCGAGACGATGCGCGACTGGCGGCGGTCCCGCAAGCGCCTGTTCAATCGCTTGCGCCAGATCTTCGGGCGTCAGGTCCTGTTCCATCAGCACCGTTGCAAGACCGAGTTCTTCGAGCATCAGGGCGCGACGCGTCTGTTCGGTTTCCCCGCCGGCTGCAAAGGGAACGAGCAGGGAGCGACACCCCGCGCGCAGGACATCGCAGACCGTGTTGTAACCCGCCTGCGAGACCGACAGGCGGGCGCCGGTCAGCAGGCTGGCGAAATCCTCGCGGAACCGGAAGATGGACAGGCCCGGCGTGGCATCGCGTGCGATCGCCTCAAAGTCCTCCTTCGGCAGGTTGGGGCCGGTGATCAAACACCATGTCCAGGCGTTGTCGGCATTGCGCGCCGCTGCGACAGTGGATCTGACAAGGCTCTTTCCGGCGGCCCCGCCGCCAACCGACACCAGAACGTCGAAATGCTCGCAGGCCGCTTGCGCCGGCGGCGCGGCAACGAGCCCGGTGTAGGCGACCTCGGCCCTGATGGCGCCGGCCAGTGGAAATGTCTTGTCGATGGTTGCGAAAGCCGGATCGCCATGGACCATGACAAGGTCGAAATGCCTGTTGACGAGATCGACCGTTTCCTCGTTTCGGCCAGGCTTGACGCGCTCCTGAAGGATGTCGCGGACAGACGTCGCCAAAAGCGGTCTGGGCGATGTCGCTTCGATGGCCTCGATCAGCGGCAAGAGTTCGAAACGCATCTGCCGGCGTCCAAAGGGAAAAGCCTCGATAATGACGATGTCGGGCCCGCAATCCCTGAAAGCCTGCAGCAGCATCTCTGAACGGCGTTTCTTGAAATCATCGTCGATGGGTTTGCCCTGCAGGTCGACAAGCCCGGAAAATCCTTCGTCGCCGGAGGTGACAGGTGGCAGGGTCACAGATTTAACACCCGGTCCGGGAAATCCCGCGATCGGCGCTCCGCCGGTCACGACGGTTACGTCAAACCCATCATCGACTAGCGCCGCCGCAATGCGGCTGGCGCGCGCGAGATGGCCGATGCCGAGCAGATGCTGGACATAGAAGAATGCGCAGAGCCGCTTCATTCGGCGGCCCGCCACTCCCGCTCGAACAGTTCCTTGAGCTGTCCAATGCCTGCCACATGATCGAATTTGCTTCGCACGCGCCGCTCCGCGGCGTCGCCGAGGCGGGCGCGCAACACGGGATCGCGGATCAGGCGCTCCAGCGCCTGTGCCAGGGCAATCGGGTTTTCCGAGGGAATAAGCAACCCGGTCTCATCCGACGACAAAAGCTCCGGCACGCCGGAAATATCGGTCGACACGCAGGCAAGCCGTTGGCTGGCCGCCTCCACCAGAACATTGGGCAGACCGTCCCGGTCGCCATCCGCGGTGATCCTGCAGGCCAAAGCGAAGATATCGGCGCTGCGGTAGTGCTCGAGCACCTCCTCCTGCGCCAACGCGCCTTTCCAGGAGACGCGGCCATCCAGTCCGAGCTTTTGCGCCAGCGCCTTGAGCCGTTTCAGTTCCTCGCCGCCGCCAATATGCTCGAAACGCCACGCCAGATCACCAGGCAAGAGGGCAAGAGCCTCCAGCAACGTATCGTAGCCTTTCTTTTCAACGGCGCGTCCGACACTCAGGATGATGACCGGTTCGGCCGGCGCCGAGCCGTCATGCTGTTTTCGCGCCTCGCCGAAACTGCCGAAACGATGAAGGTCGAGCCCATGATAGCTCAAATGCACGGACGAGCTGCCGTTGGCGAGTTTTGTCAGGCGGTCGAAGCCGGTTTTCGTGCAGGTGACTGTCCAACGGGCCGAGGAAAGTTTGCTAGCCAAATCCCAGTCCGGCGAAGTCCAGATATCCTTGGCATGGGCTGAGCAGCTCCAGGGTAGGCGACGAAGCTGGCTGGCGTAGCGCGTCACCGATGCCGGGGTGTGCACGAAATGCGCATGCAACCATCCTGCTTCTTCAGGCCATTCGGCCGCTAGCACGAGCGCTTGCCCGAAGCGGCGTGCGCGATTGCGAGAAAAGTCGCGGCGGATATCGGCGGCGAGCGATCCGAGCGCGCGCCAGAAACTCGGCCGCGGCAAATTGGCAAGCAGCGAGCGAAGCACGCGTAGCGGCTCGTCATGCAGGTATTCCGGCAGGTAGTGGACGGGCGCTTTGATCTCGTCATGCACGGGATGCCGTTTTGCGTCGGTGGGCCGCCTGAGTGCGACGAGTATCAACTCGAACCCCGCGCGTTCCAGACCGAGCAGTTCCTGCGCAATAAAAGTTTCCGACAGCCGCGGATAACCCTTCAGGACCACGACGATCTTGCGACGTTGCAAGTCAGTTGATTCCTTCAACGACCGAAAGGTGGTGGCCGGCCCGCCGGTCGAGCAATTCCGCGACAATCTCGGAAATATGAGGCAGCCCTTCCAGCGTCAGATGCGGATTACTTTGTGAGGGGCGGGACCGGTCCGGCAGCGACACCAGTGCATCGGCGAATCGCTGGGAGTCCTTGGCTTCTTCCGGCAAAAGCAGCTCGATGAGGCCGAGTTGGGATGCGCGCCGAGCGCGAATCAATTGTTCCTGCCGTGGCTCGATGCGCGGCACGATCAGCGCAGGCTTGTCGAAAGATAATATCTCGCAATAGGTGTTGTAACCGCCCATGGCCACGACCGCCTTGGCGCCGGCAATCAGGTCTTCCATGCGGTTGTCGAACTCGATCATCTTGATATAGGGGATCTTGGACCCCTTCTTGAGCAGCTTGTTGCGCTTGCGGGCCGGCATGTAAGGCCCAAGCACGATCAGCGCCCTGTGCTGAAGTTGCGGATCCTGCTGATAGGCGTCGAGGACGTCGTGAATCAATTCGGCACCGTCGCCGCCGCCACCGGTGGTCACCAGGATGTAGTCGCCCTCGGGCCGGTGGCCGGGCAACTCGTTCCGCTGCAGGCTCCGTTGCAGGAAACCGAGAAAACTCATCTTTGCCCTGACAGCCGGCGGCACATCCATGCCGGTCAGCGGATCGTAGAAATCCGGCGGGCCGTAGACCCAGACCTTGTCGTAGAACAGGCCAATCTTGCGCATCACATCCCTGCGCGCCCACTCTGCTTCGAGCAGGTGCGGCGCATCCATGACCTCGCGCAGGCCAAGCACCAGCGTTGTTCCACGCGTCTTGAGATAGGAAAGGGTATCCTCGATCTCACCGCGCAGGCCGAGCGGTTCCTTGTCGACGATGAAGATATCCGGCCGGAAGGTCTCGGCTGTGTGGCGGATGATCGACTGGCGCAGCCTCAGCGTCTCATGCAGATCGATATCCTTTTCCAGGGAGGTGTATTCGCCGTTGCGTAACTTGATGACGCTGGGGATCTTCACGAAGTCGACTCGGGCGCGGTAATCGAAGGCGCCAGCGATGGTCGCACCCGAAATGATAAGCACCTGAAGTCCGCGGAAATCCTCGACGAGCGAATGCGCGATAGTCCGGCAGCGCTGCAAGTGGCCAAGCCCGAACGTGTCGTGGCTGTACATGAGAATTCGAGCGTTTTCTGCGTGCTGGGTCATTGTTGAACGTCTCTTAGAATTCTCGCCTTAAGGACCGTGAGCGACGCGCCGGCTTCGAAACCACCGTAGCTTTGAGAAATAAGGTCGCCATTTTCAATATATTTTACTTCGGTGGAATGCCTGCCAGACAGGCATTCCGATCGTCTGAGTCGGAAACTTGATGGATTGGCGAATATCGCCTTGCGGGGGCCGAGACTCCTGATCGTCGTTTTGGGAGGGATCGAAGGGGAACGTGGTATCCAAAAGATCGGCAGAAATCATCCCTCTTGATTCCAAAAAGTTTCGGTGTCTCCGAAAACCATTGGGTCGGAGCGGTGCGGGTGAGTTCCGCTTTCCAGCCCGTGTAGCCAATCGTCCCACCGTTCATTGTTGTTGTGGAACTCATTTCGCGCGCCGTTGTCCTCGGTCTTGGGGGACCAAGGGTGCTGCCCAACAATCTGTTGATGGGCCGTCTGATTGTGGTTCACCGACCAGAACTGAGTCATCTGTCGCGCAAGCTAGCCGGAATTTCAGCAAGAATCGAGTGGATGTCAGCGCGGGCAACGCACCGCCCCGCAGGTGGGTGTGCAAGACCAGTTGCTTGTCGATCGTAATGGCCTCTAGTTATCTCGCAATGTTCGACCATGACCAGCCCAATTTACCACGACGCCGAGGGGGGGCCGCCAGCATTTGGAGGTCATTCGTTGGCCGCATGGTCCGTTTTGCCCCCATTGCTGCAATGCCAATCCGGGAGCGCATCACTACGCTTGCCCGCAAGTCTACTCGCCCGGTGTAGTGCACCGAAGGGCGCCTGCCATTCTCTGTCACTCGCGGAATCGCCGATAGCCGTGGACAGCTCATCTTTGGCCTGGAGGTTCGTCCTACAGCTAAGAGAGGAACCGGGATCCAACCTTGTTCGGTACCGGGGAGGACGCGTTTTGACAACAATGTCTTGTCGGTAATGAAAATTGAAAGCAGGTTACTGGCCAATCGGCCTAATCTGACAACATATTAGGTTTGGCTAAATTGTCTCTTGGAGGCCTCGAAAATGCAGCAGGCAAAACGAATCCTGGTGACCGGAGGCGCGGGTTTTCTGGGATCGNTGTCTCTTGGAGGCCTCGAAAATGCAGCAGGCAAAACGAATCCTGGTGACCGGAGGCGCGGGTTTTCTGGGATCGTTCTTGTGCGAACGATTGCTTGGAGAAGGCCACGAGGTTGCATGCGTCGACAATTTCTTCACCGGAAACCGAAAAAACGTCTCAAGTTTACTCGACAACAGATCCTTCGAGATCATCCGCCACGATGTGACGTTTCCGCTCTATGTGGAAGTTGATGAAATTTACAATCTTGCCTGCCCAGCGAGCCCCATTCACTATCAGTTCGATCCGGTCCAGACGACCAAAACCAGCGTTCACGGCGCGATCAACATGCTGGGGCTCGCAAAGCGGGTTCGCGCCAAGATCCTTCAGGCGTCCACGTCGGAAGTTTACGGCGACCCTGAAATTCACCCGCAGACCNTGGGATCGTTCTTGTGCGAACGATTGCTTGGAGAAGGCCACGAGGTTGCATGCGTCGACAATTTCTTCACCGGAAGCCGAAAAAACGTCTCGAGTTTACTCGACAACAGATCCTTCGAGATCATCCGCCACGACGTGACGTTTCCGCTCTACGTGGAAGTTGATGAAATTTACAATCTTGCCTGCCCCGCGAGCCCCATTCACTATCAGTTCGATCCGGTCCAGACGACCAAAACCAGCGTTCACGGCGCGATCAACATGCTGGGGCTCGCCAAGCGGGTTCGCGCCAAGATCCTTCAGGCGTCCACGTCGGAAGTTTACGGCGACCCTGAAATTCACCCGCAGACCGAGGATTATTGGGGCAGGGTAAACCCAATAGGACCGCGTGCTTGCTACGACGAAGGCAAGCGATGTGCCGAAACCCTGTTTTTCGACTATTGGCGACAGCACAAGCTGCGGATCAAGGTAGCGCGCATCTTCAACACATATGGCCCGAGGATGCGTCCTGACGACGGCCGCGTCATCTCCAACTTCATCGTGCAGGCCCTGCAGAATGANGCGATGTGCCGAAACCCTGTTTTTCGACTATTGGCGACAGCACAAGCTGCGGATCAAGGTAGCGCGCATCTTCAATACATATGGCCCGAGGATGCGTCCTGACGACGGCCGCGTCATCTCCAACTTCATCGTGCAGGCCCTGCAGAATGAGCCGATAACAGTGTACGGCACCGGCCAGCAGACACGGTCATTTTGCTATGTCGACGACCTCATCGACGGTCTGGTTCGCATGATGCAAACGGATGACGGCGTTACCGGTCCGATCAATCTGGGCAATCCAGTCGAATTCACGATGCTCGAGCTCGCCAATCTTGTGATCGAACTTACCGGAAGCCGGTCGAGGATCATTTTTTTGCCTTTGCCCATCGACGACCCAAGGCAGCGACAGCCCGATATCGGAACTGCCTTGCGTGAGCTCAATTGGGAGCCAAGAACCCCGTTGCGAGACGGCCTTGTCAAGACCATTGCCTATTTCGAAGGCTTGGT
Organism: Mesorhizobium sp. LNHC232B00; assembly: GCF_000502435.1. Classification (NCBI taxonomy): domain Bacteria; kingdom Pseudomonadati; phylum Pseudomonadota; class Alphaproteobacteria; order Hyphomicrobiales; family Phyllobacteriaceae; genus Mesorhizobium; species Mesorhizobium sp. LNHC232B00. Next base: position 140,813 of record NZ_AYWP01000019.1, on the reverse strand, counting down.
TTCGTCGGGGTATCTACGACCCGCCGCTGCCGAATGAAGACCGTCCTGGTCACCGGCGGGGCCCGGCTATATCGGATAATTTCGGCGGTGCCATCACTCGAGCCGTCATTGACGACAATCGCCTCCCAATCGGCAATGTCCTGACCGANGTCAAGACCATTGCCTATTTCGAAGGCTTGGTTTCGTCGGGGTATCTACGACCCGCCGCTGCCGAATGAAGACCGTCCTGGTCACCGGCGGGGCCGGCTATATCGGATCACACTGTTGCAAGGCATTCGCCGAATCGGGCTGGTCGGTCATCACGTATGACAATCTGTCGCGCGGTTGGCGCGACGCGGTCAAATGGGGCCCGATTGTCGAGGGCGACATTTCCGACGCCGAGGCCGTGTCGGCGACTCTACGACAATATCGGCCTGATGTGGTGGCGCACTTCGCCGCCTATGCCTATGTGGGCGAGTCTGTCGAGCACCCGGGACTCTATTATCGAAACAACAGTTTCGGATCGCTGGTCTTGCTTGAGGAAATGTTGAAGGCCGACGTCAGAAAGCTGATCTTTTCCAGCACGTGCGCGTCTTATGGCGTTCCGGTTCACTCTCCGATTGACGAAACACATCCGCAGTCGCCCATCAACCCGTATGGATGGTCGAAATTCATCATAGAACGGATGGTGGATAATCTTTCGTATGCTCATGGCCTCGACGCGGTCGTGCTCCGGTATTTCAACGCGGCTGGATGCGATGCCGATGGCGAGGTCGGTGAGCGGCATGAACCGGAAACACATGTCATACCGCTCGCAATCGAGGCGGCGGTCAGGCGGGACCGGATTTTTACCGTCAACGGCATCGACTTCGATACCCGCGACGGGACCGCAGTACGCGACTATGTCCATGTCACCGATCTCGCGCGTGCTCACGTGCTGGCGGGGGAGAAACTGCTTCGCGACAAGGGTGTCCACGTCTACAATCTCGGGACTGGAACTGGAACGTCGGTGAAGGAACTGGCCGATGCGGTGAGCCGGGCATCGGGATCGCGCCTTCCTGTGGTTTACGGTCCGCGCAGGGCAGGTGACCCTCCAGCGCTCGTAGCCGCGGCCGGCAAGGCGCACCGGGAACTCGGCTGGGCGCCTGAGCAATCCGGAATAGACAGGATCGTCGAGACGGCGCTGGCCTGGTACCGCAGGCAATTGTGACGGGCCCGCCACCCCGCCGCCTGTCCTACCGGCGTCGAGAGAGCACCTACCGCGCCGCCCGAAAGCTTTCAGTTCGCTGCCCGCGCCGGACCGAGTCGGTGGTGGGGCTAGATTAATCACGTTTTCAGCGTTAGGGCCGACTGACGAAGTAGAGCAGCGTCAGCGTCCTTTATCCTCAGCATCAGAGTCACGCACGATTTCGTGCTGGCGACGTTGGTATTGAGGAACAACGAGGGAGGCAGGTCCTTGGCTGTTGACCCTGCCGTTCTCTATCCAAATGACATTGGCCGCATCACGCGCCGTTTCTACGCGGTGCGTGATCAGCAAAGTTGTCCTTTTGCCAAGCTGCCTGTCAATCGCGCGCCGCACCTGGTCCTCGAGCGCGGTATCGAGCGCGTTCGTGGCCTCATCCAGGATCAGGAAGTCCGGATTGCGCAATACAGCGCGTGCCAGGCCAATGCGCTGTCGCTGTCCGCCGGAAAATCGCAGCCCCTCTTGCCCGATCCAGGTATCGTATTGCTCAGGAAGGTCCTCGACGAATGACGCGACGCCGGCACTGCGGGCAGCGACAATGATCTCTTCTTCGGCCGCATCGGCTCTGGCCATCCGGATATTGTCTGTCACCGTGCCCTCGACGAGGTCGACGTCCTGACCCGTTACTGCGATCTTGGACAACCAGTCGTCCCGCCTGATGTCTTGGAGCCGGGTGCCGTCAATCTTGATGTCGCCGGAGGTCGGTTCGTACAGCCGTAGGAGGAGGTTCACGATCGTCGTCTTGCCAGCGCCACTTGCGCCGATCAGCGCGGTGGTTTCTCCGGCTGGAATTTCGAACGACAGGTCAGTCAGGACCGGCGTATTTTGATCATATCCAAAGCTTACGTGCTCGAAGACGATACTCGCGTTCAAATTTTCGAGCGCGATGGTCCCCCGCGATGGATATTCCTTGTCCTCGGACTGGACCATCTCCAGGACTGAGCGCAGTTGCGGCTGCAACTGCGCCAGAAATAGCAGATTGCTCTCGAACTCCTGCGTATGCGGCTGCAGCCGATAAAGCAGCGCGACGGCGGCCAGCGTCACCTCGAAGCTGATGTGCCACCACCCGGAGACCAGGACGATAGCCCCCAACATTCCCAGATAGCCGATCTCGGTTGTTGGGCCGATCCAAGACGAAAGGCGAATCATGGACAGCGATGCCTTGCGCGCGGCCGCCGACGATTGCACGAAGCGGCGCTGATGAAGCGCCTCCTGTCCATAGGCCCGGATGGTGCGCAACGCCTGGAGCGTCATAAGCATGTGTTCGCCGAGCGATTGATGGATCTTCTTCACCTGACGGCCTAGATCCCGCGCAGGTCGCGAAAAGATGCGCAAGATCGCCGAAATCGCGATTGAGCCAATGGCAGCGATCACCAGGATCTTCCAGGAGATCGTGAAGAGAAAGACGGCGAACACGAAGATAGAGCAGCTGTTGATGATGAGTCGGGTCACCGCACCATAGGCTTGCGCCACGAGCCACGACTCGGTCCCGAGCACCTCCATGAGCTGCGATTGTTCGTGCCGTTGGATGTGTCCGAAGGCGACCCTGAGATATTGTTCGTGGACGAGGTTGCGCACCCGTTCGCTGATTCGTTCGCCGATGCTGGAACTTATCAACGAATATAGCAGCGCCAATGCTCCACGCGCGAGAATGAGCAGGAGGATCGCGAAGGCGAGCCGGGTAGGACTACCGAACCAGGAGATTGCCAGACCCAGCGCTCGGCCCTGAAGGCCATTTCCAGTTTCTGTGATCCGGTCGGACACCAAATAGAGGAACAGCAGGATCAGGGTGATGCCGAGCGTCTCGGCCAGGGATGACAGAAAGCCAAGCGCAAGCAGCGCGGGCGTCGCCCACCGCGGCTTGCCGACGATGCGAAGCAGGTGCGAAAGATCGCGCAACGAAGCGCGGACCGCACCGCGGCGAATGGCGCCGTTCGCATCGCTCATTTCAGTTCCCCGGTCGGGAAGCGTACGATCGCCTGCGGTCGGACAGGCGGGCGACCGCGCACCAGCTTTGTCGCGGCGCGCTTGGCCAAATGCGCCCCGATCCAGGGCAAATCCACGGCGATTATCCGAATGGCGATCACGGGATGACGGCGAAGCAGCAGTGACAGGATCGGGAGCACATAGCGCGGGTGCCTCTGGCGCAAGGTCCGCTCCAGGAGCCACGCCGAATAGAAATGCAGGCCCTCACGCAGCTTAGATGCCGCTTCCGGATGGCGGCCGAGCATCTCGTCCACCACCAGTATCCAGGACCGCAGCATGCGAGTCATGTTGCTCGACATATTTCCCGGCAGATAGCGATATCCCACCAGCGGCTCTTCGACGACTTCGAAGTGGTATCTTTCGGCGACGCGACAGTAGAAGAGGATATCTTCACAACCTTGCGCGCCGGCCTCACGCAGTCCGCCTTCGAAACCGTTGGCGTCGATCAGCGCCTGCCGATGTACCAAGGCGGCGCTGCCGTTGCCAACGAAATTGCCGTGGAAAAGGCGCTCAAGCACATCGCCCCGCCAGTTTGGCCGATGCCGATCATCCATTACCGCTCCCTGCGCATCGATGACCAGATACCAGCAGTAGACAAGCCCCACTTTCTCGTCCGCTCGATCGAACGCGGCCAGTTGCCGTTCTATCTTGGTCGGCGCCCAGAGATCGTCGGCATCGACGAACGCAATCAGATCGGATCGCGCCGCTTGCCAACCCGTGTTGCGTGCAGCGGCCACGCCGGCATTTTCCTGCTCGATCAGCCGGACACGCGGATCGGTCTCCGTGTGACGTCGGGCTATGGTGACAGTCTGGTCGCGCGAACCATCGTCGACGACAATAATCTCGAGCGCGCGGTGAGTCTGCGAGCGAACGCTGCGGAGCGTCTCCTCGATTGTATCTTGCGCGTTGTGAGCGGGGATAATGACACTGACGAGTTCGCCGTTCATTCGAGCACGGCCTCTAGCATGGCAACAAAGTCATCGAGCGAACGATCCCCGCGCATCTCGATGCGGGGAAGGTCGATCAGATCGCAATCGAGATCCGCCGGCCCAGATCTGGCGCCGAACCCGATTCGATAGCCGCATTCCTTCGCCAGCCGGCCAAGCCGTCGGTCGGTGACAGAGAAGGGCGCCGCGAACGCCGTCGTTGGCCGCCCAGTCCAGCGCTCGATGAACATGCGCGAGCGCAGCAGCTCGGCGGCCAGCTCGGAGCTCGAAAGACCGTCGATTGCGCGATGCGTCGCCAGATGGCTTCCGAAGAATGCACCTTCGGCTGCAAGGCGCCCCACCGTCCAGGCGTCCATGAGCGGTGTCGGCGGACCGCTGTCTGCATCCCACAGCGCGTTTTCACCCACTAGGTCCGTCACAAGGAACACTTCCGCGGTAAAGTCGTTCGCGCGCAGGGTTGGCCAGGCATGGTCTGCAAAGTTCTGAAAGCCGTCATCGAACGTTATGAGCACCGGGCGGCCCACGAAAGGGTGACGGTTGGCGATAAACCATCCCAGCTGTTCCGACACGATCGCGTGAAAGCCATTAGCGCGCAGCCATGCCATCTGGCTGTCGAACGCGGCGGGCGTGAAGCGATAGCGGGCAAGAGCGGCCGGACCATCATCGCAGACGCTGTGATACATCAGAACGGGGATGCGCTGCCGCCGCTCGTTGCGCGCCACATAGCTGCGCCGCGCCCGCGCCCCACCCCAGACGACGTTTCGCGCGACCTCGATTTCGACGGGCGCCAGGATCGAGACATGATCGACCGTCGGTTCCGCCGCCAGCTCTTCCGGGGACAAACGGCGGAACCGGTCGATGCGATAGAGTTCCGTCTGGATCGATCGCTCAAGGACGAGGCCTTCGGTCGCTGCCAGCGTCTGCGAGATTACTTGCGCACCGAATTTGTTATCCCAATCGAAGCCTGTCCGTTCCATATTATCACCAAGCACGAATGCGTGCGCGCTGATGAAACTGCCGCCGGGCGCCAACGCGTCGACGAGTTTTGTGGCGAAGCGCCGCAACGCGTCCAGATCATCCAGGTAATAGAGCACTTCCGAGCAGACGATCAGATCCATCTCACCTGGCAGGGTATCCGCGCTCAAATCCAGTACCCTGAATTCGACATTCAGCTGGTCCCTGCATCGTGCGCGCGCTCGCGCGATGGCAACGGCGGAGATGTCCGTTGCAGTCAAATGGCCCACTCGGGGCGCCAGTTGCCGCGTGAAATGGCCCTCCGCGCACGCCAGCTCAAGTGCCCGTCCTATCGGACCGGCCGGCAGAATTTCGAGCTGCCGCTCATATTTTTCTTGCTCATAGGGCGAACCGTAGTTCCAAGGATCCGCAGTCATGAAAAAGTGATCCCAGAATGACGCGCGATCACCGTCGCGCCTTCCCTCAACCTGTGCAGGACGCGGCGGTGCGGAAGGTTCTGCCGCTTCGGTGTTTGGCCGCGCCAGCCGTTGCGCTGCCGTTGTCAACTGTGCAAGTCTGCCGTAGTGACTGTCCCGATCAGACCGGCGTCCGGCCATTCGCAGCAACGTCTGTGCCGTGAGCACGTTTGTTTTGTCGGCCCCGGCGCCCCGTTGCAGGGTCGGCACAGGCGATCGGCTCGCAACCCGCGCGGCACCCTTCCACAAACGGAATGCCATGCGCTTAAACCCGGAGAGGTCGCGTGTGAGCTCTTGAGGAGGCATGACATCTAGGATCAATTCAATCCAGTGTCGCTTTGTCACTGTCCCGAGTGCACCGAACTGAACCAGGGCCGCGATCTGGCTATCCACCATTAGGTAGGCATAGATTTGATCGATCCCTTCCGGCAGTTTGGTCGAGGTCGGATTTCGAGCATCGACGCGAATCCCAAGTGTCCGCGCCAGCCTGCGAGGAGCGGCAAGGTCGTCGAAGTCGAGAAGCATTTGCTCGAGATGATATTGCACGCGACGACCCGCAACCGGATCGCTCCAGATATAGCTGAGTTGATCGACCAAATCGGTGAGGGGGCCGCCGAACCTGTCCCATCTGGCAGCCAATTGCTGCGGCGTCGACAGACTTCCTACCATCAAGCCGTCGAAGACCACCTTGGCGATCTCCGGCGCCCATTCATATCTGGCCGGGAGAGCGCGTAGGATGTGGGGGTGGATTGGGCCGCCGCCGTTGCCGCAATCCGATGCGGCGTTCCACAACGCGAACCACGCGAGTGCTTCGGAAGCGGCGCGCCCGTCCGCCGAATTCGCTCCGTTGGCGTGCGCGGACGCCGGGCGTTTCACCCGGGGGTCGGCAGAAAAGCCTCGGGCGATCACGATTTCGGCGTCCGCCAGCATCTGCGTCGAATTGCGCGTGAGCGAGTTGGGGCTGGCTCGATAGAAGGCCAGCGGCTTGTCAACCATCACCCAACGGTTTCCGAGACGTGCGACGCGCTGCCACAAATCCCAGTCCTCACACGTGCGCAGCGACACATCGAAGCCGCCTAACTCGACGACTGTCGCCCGGTCAATCAGCAGCGCGTGAGTACGGATGGCACAACGTCGCGCGAATGTCTCGAATGGTTGGATCGCAACCTCCGGGGCGATGCTCGGTGGGGTGAGTTCGCCATCGGGCATCACTCGCCGAGAACCGCAATACGCAGCCACAGAACCGGGCTCGGCTTCCAGTGCGGTCAGCATTTTCGCGAGAAAGCTGGCGTCCACCCAATCGTCGGCATCCAGGAACATTAGCCAGCGTCCCCGCGCTGACGAAATCCCCTTATTGCGCGCGCCGGCGGCGCTATGTGCCGAAGAGTTCAGCGTCCGAAATCGGGCATCGCGCCCAACGTGACCGGCGATAATTTCGGCGGTGCCATCACTCGAGCCGTCATTGACGACAATCGCCTCCCAATCGGCAATGTCCTGACCGAGGAGACAGTCGAGTGCTTGTGCGAGCGTCAGTTGCGCGTTGCGCGCGGGCACCACGATTGAAACCAAGGGATTGTCCGCCACGTCTCCCTACCCGCGCTTGGTTCGGAGGTAGAACAGGATTCCTGAAGCATAGCCGGCGATTTCATGCCAAAGGAACCGATCCTCGGGAATCCTGCGTCCAAGCAGCCTTCTGCGAACTCTGCCGAGGTACCAAAGCGGCTTCCATTTGAAAGCCTGTNCTTCTCCCTACCCGCGCTTGGTTCGGAGGTAGAACAGGATTCCTGAAGCATAGCCGGCGATTTCATGCCAAAGGAACCGATCTTCGGGAATCCTGCGTCCAAGCAGCCTTCTGCGAACTCTGCCGAGGTACCAAAGCGGCTTCCATTTGAAAGCCTGTTTTAAATTCGCCTTGACGCCAGTTCGTTCATGCTGGACGAGCAATGCGGCCGAGTGACCGCGCATGTAGAAGTAGATTTGCTTAGCCAGACCGTCCATCGTCCGCCTGTGGAAATGGAACGCGACGGAGGTTGGCTGGTAAAGGCAGTCATATCCGTTGGCGAGCAACCGATACCAATATTCGGAGTCGCCTGAACATCCAGCCTGGCCGACGTCGAGGCGTTCGTCAAACAATCCCGCGCGGTCAAACACCTCGCGTCGAAAGGCCATGCTGGCACCGGCGCCGATTTTCCAGGCCGGGAACACGTCGTGCTTGCTGGCAGCAAAGTCGGCCGCGCGGAAAAATTGAGGCCTGTAGCCTTGCCCGAAGCTCCAGAACGTCTCGAAATAACGCTGGGCTTCGGTGGCAATTTCGGCGGGCAGTACAAGGCCCGTCACTGCGCCGATCGAAGGTCTGTCGAATGCCGTGATCAGCTGCTCAAGCCATTGCGGATGAAGCAAGACGTCGTCGTCGGTGTAGGCGATGATTTCCGAGGATGCGCGCTTAGCGCCCCGATTGCGGGCAATATCCAAGCCAGGTCGATCCTCGCGGACGTATATTGCGCCGGCAGCGAGTGCTACCTCGCGCGTTTCGCTGCCTGTCGATGCGTTGTCGACCACGATGACTTCTGCCGGCGGGACGCTTTGCTGTGGAAGCGAGGAGAGGCAACGCCGCAACTCATCCGGCCTGTCGCGTGTGCATATGATCACGCTGGCGTTCGGTAGGTCCGGAAACGGTGGAGCTGGTCTTCGGTCAGGCGAGGCCGCGATTGGGGCGGCGCGGCATTCACCGTCGCTCCCTCTAAGCAGATGCCCGACTGGAAACCCGCCGCGCCACAGCACGATCATGCCAGAATCGCAATCCTTGGGAGCAGCTTCAGTGTCTAAATCCACGTGCCGGATACCTGAGCAGCCATCCGGGCCAAACAGCTTGTGCAGTTCTGGTTTCAACAAATTTGCGCGCCGATTCGGCGTGACGGACATCTTCACCAGCTCATTTCGCCATAGAGGGGCCGAAATTCGTTCTTGTCGTTCCGCATTCGTCTCACGCATATCTTGAGCCATTGAGGAACCAGTCGGGCCCTGCAATACTCTTCGAGCATATTGGGCATGCGAGAGATCGCAACGCCCGGTTCCATCACAAAGAACCTCCTCAGCAGCTCGCCGGCTGCGAAAAATCGTCCCTCAATCAAAGCTCGTGTAGCAAGCCAATGAATCATGTCGAAGAAATGGGCGTCGAAATCGCTCGCGAATGACGGATATTTTTCACGAAATTCGGCAAGGACGATTTCGCAGGAACGAAGCATTTGCATGACATCGCTCGACATATTGTCGTTCGTCATCCGGTAACCGACAAGGTACTGAGGCACGAGGCGAAATTCGTAATTTTCCGCTATCCTTAGGCACNATATTTTTCACGAAATTCGGCAAGGACGATTTCGCAGGAACGAAGCATTTGCATGACATCGCTCGACATATTGACGTTCGTCATCCGGTAACCGACAAGGTACTGAGGCACGAGGCGAAATTCGTAATTTTCCGCTATCCTTAGGCACATTAGAAGATCCTCGCAGCCTTGTGCGTTCCTGGCTCGCAAGGACGGATCGAATTGTCCCACCCGCTCGAATGCGGAGCGACGTAAGAGCATCGAACTTCCGTTGCCGACCAGGTTTTGTCTGCACATGCGCTGGAGAACGTGACCTTCGGCGTCAGGCTGATGGCGCAGCGAGAATACCCGGCCATCCTGGTCGATATGCGCAAACCAGCAATATGCCAAGCCCGCCGAGGAGCCACCTTCCCGCAAGGCGCGCAATTGCAGTGCGATTTTCGAGGGAGCCCAAAGATCATCTGCGTCGACAAACGCCAGAAACTCCGCGTCCGTGGAAGCCGCGCCGCGGTTGCGAGCGTGCGCAACGCCGCCATTCGACTGCCCTATGAGGCGTATACGTCGATCTTTCTCGGCATAGGAGGCTACAATTGATGGGGACTCGTCCGTCGAACCATCGTCCACCACGATAATGTCCAATGCCTGGTAGGNCGCCGCGGTTGCGAGCGTGCGCAACGCCGCCATTCGACTGCCCTATGAGGCGTATACGTCGATCTTTCTCGGCGTAGGAGGCTACAATTGATGGGGACTCGTCCGTCGAACCATCGTCCACCACGATAATGTCCAATGCCTGGTAGGTCTGCTGGCAGATGCTGGTCAGGGTGGAGCGAATGGTTCGCTCGGCATTGAACATAGGGACTATGACGCCAACCGTGGCTTTGTCCTGGATCATCGGCGACTTCGTTTTCTCCCCCCGGAACGGTAAAAACGGCTGTGCTGCCATGCTGTCAGTACTGCTCTTCAATGATCGGCGAATTCGCGGCGAAAATTACTCGGGCGTTCCCAGCCGCCTCACCAGGAATTGCGATCGCGACAAAATCATGTCGAAATCCAAGAAGCAGGCGCGAGATCCATCGCGCTCAATCGCTGCTTCATTAGCTTTTCCTGAATAATCCAGTCAACCAGCAGGCTCGGATCGGCGACNATCCATCGCGCTCAATCGCTGCTTCATTAGCTTTTCCTGAATAATCCAGTCAACCAGCAGGCTCGGATCGGCGACCCCTGATCCTGACGTTGTTCGGGCGGACCCTATGAGGGCACGGTCGGGGCGCCGTCGGGCGCCACTGCCGGGCTCGGGAATTATCGCTTCTGGTTCAATGGAGATGACGAGCCACTCCCGGCTTCGTCAGCGCCTAGTCCAGCCATGTAATGGGTTGCCAAAATATCTGCGGCCGTTCATGTTTTGCATCTACACATTTTTGCTTCGACCTGGAACCGCGGCTTGTGGCGATGCACACGATTCACAAGTTGGCCGAAACTTTCGGCGATTTGCCCATTTGACGACGCGCGGATGCCCCCACGCCTAATGGCGGCCGTTGGTTCAACGCGTGCTAATAGCTGACAGACGGGTTACGGCCCGAGAGCTGTCAGGCGACAATGCGCCTCAACTAAGCCGCTCCGGATCGAATCTGCTGATCCTGAAACCTGCCGTAAGTTCATAATTAGCATGGCCGCATATTTTGGCTGCGGCACGTGCGTGTTTGAGCAGCTTTTTGCTCGTAGCCTCCTCTCGAACATAGCAAAGGGGGAATTTTCACCTCAACGGATTCCCCGCGTGAAACGCGGGCACCGGCAGCTGCGTTTACATGCATACCGAAACGTTCCTGAAGTGGGCCGTTGCGGGCAAAAAGGCCTCGTTGAGCGGACCTGCCAATTCTTCAGAGCGAGGCGCCCATAGGTTACCGTGCAAGTGCATCAGGAGGTGCGGAATCGGTGTTGGGTCCCAGCTGACTCGCTCGTGGACAACGTGGCCATCTACCGACCAAATGATAACGTTGGGTCGCCATTCAATCGCATAGGTATGGAAATCTTCACTCGCGTCGAAGCCTAGTTCGATACGGCACGGAGACCCTCGGTAACCGAAACCCATCGCACTCCCTTCATCACCAGGGTTGAAGTAAACATTGACCAGCATGCTCTGCGGGTCGTTTCCGGAAAGCTCGACGTCGATTTCTTGTCGCGGAGACTCTCGATGAAGAAAGAAACCGGTCACGAGGCCCGATCCCGGGGCGGCCTTGATTTCAGCCTCGAAACGCCCGTGACCGAAGGGGCGCGTTGACGCGAAAGCGCCAGAATGAAATGGCCTGACCCCGTTGATCGCCTTTGACAGGGTGAGCTGGACGCTATCGGGCCCGTACCGGAGCCCCCCCGTGGCGAACGAAGCCAGATTGCCTGGAAAAGTCTCTACGAGAGTTTTTAGCCAAGGGCTCGGGCTGTTCATGCTGGCTGCCAAGACGGTCGTCCCCGGCGAAGACATATTCCGGTTCGACACCCGCCCACGCTCCCATATGGCCTGTGGGGGCAAAACCCAAGGAGAGTCATCGAGTAGGGACTTCTCGATAGAGGTTCTCGCAATCGCGTTAGGCGAGCCATTCGATCGGTCGTCGCGGAACATCCTCCAGGTATGGGGTGGGCCAATCGGGAAGGCGTGTATTGGTTCGGTCAGACCTAAAGTCGCGCAGAGCGGCGTCCAGGTCCGGCCATCTTGGCGCTCGTCTAGCACCGTCAATCGGGAAGGTCGCAGTTCCTTCAGCTCAAGGGCTGTCCGGAACGCGGCGTTCGGCTCGACAATGAATTTCGTCCCACTTTGTTTGATCGCCGCAGACAGGGCCTCGGGCGTCAGCGGGGCATCGACGAGAGCGTCGAAGATGAGTCCGAGTGTCGAAAGCTGGTTGGCATCGATTGGCTTCTCGTCGCCGTCGAAGGCTCTCACACGCAGTCCCAGCATCGACAGTGCCATGGCCAGGCTTTCCTGTTGACGGCGGGCGCTCCAGGCCAACACCCGGTCAGACGGCGCCTGGCCCGGCCGCATTGCGCCTGATCCGGAATCAACAATTCCCGCCCGCGCGAGATAGGGCAACACCGAGTAGGAATTGTCCGACGGCCCGTCCTCCCTCTGGAGGATCGCTGGTGATGCCAAGGCAAGTGCCACGAGCTCGGAGAGCCGATGGTTGATCCAGAGATCGGCCGGTCCCACCACCGGCATCGATCGTAAAAGCGCTGCGGCCCCATCGCGCGACAGCACGTAGCCCGAAAGAAACCAGAGACCGCGTACGGGGCGAAACAGCGCTTCGCACGCGTCGATTCGTTCTGCGGTGCCTCCCGCGTCCCGATACGATAGGTAGAGCAGTTACGGTCCGCGATCTTTCCCGCAGCGCTCCAGTGCTGCGCGCCACCCTCGGTCGATAGCGGCGGCAGCGCCGCGTCGGAACCAAATGTCGTCCTCCAGCACTAGGACGTGCCCATCAGATCCGTTCGCAATGGCCTTCCATGCCTCGATGTGCGATCTGGCGACGGCGACTTCCTGCCGCGTCATCCTGATCGGCTCATCGAGCCCGAAACACTCCTGGAGCCGCGCGTCGGGTTGGACGAACAACTGATCGCCCATGCGGTATGTTGTGTCGACATCGGCGGTCGCGGCCACTGCCCTGCCATCGCGAGCATCTATCGCCGCAAGCCGACAGGCTATTGATTTCAGCGAAGCGCCATTGTGTGTTCGGAAACGACCGAGTTCCCGGCAAACGCGTCTCCATCTGTTTGGCTGCCTGTCCAGGTTTATCACCAGGATAGACTCAATCCTGCCTTTGCCCCGACCGAACGCTAAGATCCGAGGGCCGGGGATGGCACTTAGCGCCGCGCGAGATATACGGAAGGTGAATGCGCGTACAGAACTCGAAGCTTCTAGAAGGTTCATTGAGCCAAACTTCCTGAAATACCAGTCTCAGCAGACGTCCATTTTCCGCCAATTGCGGGCATCGTTTCGATAGGAAAGGTCCCAGCGCGTTTCCGCGACCGCGCTCCAGTCCCGGATCAGTTCAAAATCCAGGTCGGTGCCGACGCCCTGCAACTCATGTGCATGTGCTGCGAGGCTGGCCGTAAGGTTACCGGGGCCGGTCGTAGACTGGATTTCCGGTTGCGGGCCTCTGCCCAGCAGTCTCTCCGTTGCGCGGGCGAGAGCGCGTCGTAAAAGGGGGTGCCTGGGTGGCGCTATAATGGGATTGTTGTTTACGTAAAATATGCGATCGGCGGTGGGCAGATCGTGTCGCCATATCTGTGCCGCCGCAATCATTTTGCCGGTCGGAATGTCGTAGCAAAGCGGCAGCAGCTTTAACTTGCTATCGAGAAGAAATTGCTTCCAGCCGTTGCCCACCAGCACGTCGTCAGCATCGACATACAGGCCACCCTCGGCGAACATGACGCACATCCGCAAATAGTCGCTGCGCATCGCCGGATGCCGACATCGCTCGAACGCCGCACGCTCGGGCATCCCGTATACATCACTGATGTATGCAGCGGCTGACGCGTCATGAAAGATTCGAAGCTCGAAGCCCTCCTCCTTTTGCAAGGGGTTCCAACTGTCGAGGCATTCTCGCACGTCGCCCGGTATATCGTTCGGATCGTGCCAGTATTGCACCAAGATTCGGGGGATCGCCGCACCATCTGTCGCTTCGCTGATCCTAGGCAAGGAGCATTCATTGAGCTGTTGCAAGGTGAGGTGCCGAATGAAGGCAGACCGTAAATGATCGTCCTCCTCGAAGCCGGGTGAGTACATGCCAAAGGCACCTCTTTGATTGTGAACGATTTGACTGCGAAGTGGCGGGAAGATGGGCTTGTAATAAGGTCATGCCGGTAGAGGCAGTCGGCTCTCGGATCGATAAGCAATTCGCACAGAATTCCCTCAGGTGGACGTTCGGCGACCAAAATAGGCAATGCGCGCAACTCGCAGCTGATGGCTAGCTAGACCGCTTTTTAAATAGGTCGTCAAAAATGCGATCGGCACCCCATGCCTGGGCGGATGTGAAGGCGAGCAAGCGTTCATCTTCAGGGTTAAGCGGTTGCTCTCCTGGCTTGTACCCGAGATCGTGCTCTGCTTCGGACCATGCGTGCTGAAAAAGCGTCTTGATCTGCAACTCAAAGACATCCGGGACGAGTGCTTTGTCCTCAGCAGCGCCATAGAGGTCGCTCGGCATTAGGAGGATGTGGTGCCTACCGAAGTATCCGAACTCCCATTGGTGCTGAGGAACGACGTGTTTCGATTCGATTGGTCGAAACTCCCGAAGGATGACCTCTTCGATCACCGGAACGTCGCTCGAATAGAAGGCAATTATCCTCGCGCCGATCTGATCTTGAATCTGGTTGAGCGGGTCATCGTATTTAAGCTTACCACCGTCGGCCTTCGCCGCCTTGCTCATGAAGCGATCGATTGACTTTGGACGTGCGGTCACGCGGTCAACGCGAGGTCTGCCCGCAAAGATTTCGGTCAGATTGCCGATCAACGCTGTCGCTACTGGTGTCAGCGCTTTGGTGTACCGGTTCGTGTAGTCGGTTCGAAGGTCCGTCATTTTGACCTCGCTATCTTCTCGGTCACGACAGAACCTACGGTGGAGTACTTGTATTCTCCGTCAACTTCTGCGTGGACCGGCTCCTTCGTGAAGACCTCATCAAAGTCGGCCGACGGCGCTGTAAGCACCGCTCCGGAGCTCAGCTCCACGGTACGGTACGGCACCTGCTCAGTGAAGACAGGAGCGTCGAAAACGAACTTTTCAGCCTGGATTGCCGGATCCTTTATCTCGGCGAGGATTGCGTTACGGGTTGGCTCAGAGAAGTGGAAGTGATCAATAAAGCCGTTCACGCTCGTGGTCTGTCCCTGCATACCTGGGCCGAGAGTGACCGCCGACGCGATCTCACTTTTGACGGTTACGTCCTTGGCTTTGCTGACCGCTGCTTTGAGCGCGAGCGCAAGCCGGCGCGTTCCGCGCGTAGGGGTCGTGCGAAGGCCGGAATCGAGGAAATCGTTGATCCAGTATTGAGAGACCTCACGCTCTCGACTCTCGATCTGTTTGTCGACGGCGCGGCCCGTCCAGAAGCCATTGGTCAGCGACGTATGCTGGTAGACGACCGCTTTGTATGAGTAGGCGTTTCTCATAAAGACGCGCTCAAGAAAGGCGAGGGTCAGGGTTGTCGCTCCTGCCTCCGCCAACACTGCACTGTGCGCTGGGAAGCGAGACACCACGATCTTACGGACTTGGCCGTCCTGACCCGCTACGAGAAACAACAGTCCCAGGCCTGATCGTTTGGTGGTGTGCTGCGCCAGCCGCTCGGCCAATAGACGGCCGGTGTCGATCGTCCCGTGGGTGAGGTGATTGATCAGAAGTGCTCGGCATGGGTTCGTCTGGGTGCCGTCTGCTCCCGGGCTGAACGCTATGTCGATTGTATACTCGTTATCTGAGCGCAGATACACCTCTTCCAACAGGTCGAAGAGCTTACCCTGTAGTGGAACAGCAGAGCCATTGATAGCGCCGATCTCGTCGGCACCTTTACCAGGATAGACAAGGTATGTGTAAATGCTCTGAATAGGCAAGCTATTCCCCCCTGAAGTAAGTGCAGAAAAATCGCAAAACGGCCCCTTTGCTGCGGCTTGCTCTGCCACATAAGAAGCTTCTAGCACGGAATGTATCTCAAACATTTGCGTGAAGATTGTCAAACGGCAGGCGCTAGAATGCGCTGCAGAAAGCAGGACCGACCTCCCCATGATGCGATCTCCCTCAACGGGAAGCTCTCATCGGGCCATTCTCAGACCTTCGCTATACGGGACAGAAGGCCGGCTGTCGCTGATGAGCGATACACATCTGCCGGTTCGCTCCGCCCCAAACGCTGCGGCGGCAATGCGCCTGATGACAGTCATTCCCACGGCCAGGCCATTCACCAAAAGCGGACAATGGCAGTCTCAGGCTGTTATTTGCCCAACACTGGTCTCGAACGACCCGAATCGATCCGATGCGGATCATCCGACCAATGGCTCGGAGCTATCTTCCTTTGGCACGGCAGTAGTGCCAGACTGGACGGAGGGAGCACGACATGAGTGAGGCCCGCAAAATAGCAGCGATCCTGGTCTCGGATGTAGTCGGCTACAGTCGGCTAGCCGGCGCGGATGAGGATCGCATCTTGGCACGGCTGCGGGCGCTGCGCAGCGATCTCATCGATCCCACCATCGCTGTTCATCGTGGTCGCGTCGTCAAGCGCACAGGCGACGGGAGCCTCGTCGAGTTCAGCAGCGTGGTGGAAGCAGTGCGCTGTGCGATCGAAGTGCAGTACGCGATGCTTGAGCGCAATGCCGGGGTGCCGGATGATCGTCGCATCGAGTTCCGGATCGGCATTCACTTGGGCGACGTCGTGCAAGAACGCGATGGCGACCTGATGGGCGATGGCGTCAATATCGCCGCGCGCCTCGAAGGCATCTGCGAACCTGGCAATATCTGTCTTTCCGAGCAAGCCTATTGGCAGGTAAAGTCAAGGCTCGATATCGCGATCAACGATCACGGTGCGGTTCGGCTCAAGAACATCACCGAGCCGGTCCGGGTTTATTCGCTACAGATCGGCGTTCCCACCAAGGCAAAGCCCGCAGCACCAACTGAGCCCCTTGTTCTAGAGAAGTTTTCGCAGCCGCTCGCACCGCCCGACAAGCCTTCGATTGCTGTGCTACCCTTCATCAACATGAGTGGCGATTCCGAACAGGAGTTTTTCACCGACGGGCTGACGGAGGACATCATTACCGATCTGTCGAATGTGTCCGGCTTCTTCGTAATCGCCCGCAACTCCACCTTCGCCTATAAAGGCAAGCCCACCGACGTCCGTCAGATCGCTCGCGATCTGGGCGTCAAATATGTCCTCGAGGGCAGCGCCCGGCGATCCAACAAGCGGTTGCGCGTCAACGTGCAGCTTATCAATGCGGGAGAAGGCGGCAACCACGTGTGGGCCGAGCGCTTCGACCGCGAAATTGCCGACATCTTCGACGTTCAGGACGAGGTCACTCGACGCGTTGTTGAAGCGATTTCTGGTAAGCTTGGTGAAAAGAAACTTGTTGCCCGTTCCCGACCGTCAAATCTCGAAGCCTATGATCTTTGTGTTAGGTCGCGAGGCAAGTGCAACAATTCCAGGTCCGACAACAGTGAGGCGTGTGCTGACTTGGAACGTGCCATTCAGATCGATCCGAACTACTGCGAAGCGCACAGCAATCTTGCCATCTCACTTCTATTTGGCTGGATTGTCTGGGGAGAGCCACAGGAACCCGGCCGCGCAAAGGCTCTGATACACGCGCAACGGGCCGTGGAAATCGATTCCGACGATTCCCAGGCTCGGAGGATCCTAGGCTGCGTTCAACTTTATGAGCGCAACTGGGATGAAGCAAAATTCCAATTCGATGCTGCCGTTCGGCTTAATCCCAACAATGCAGATGCGGTTGCATGGATGGGTGAGCTTCAAATCTACTTAGGCGATCCGCAAGCGGCGCTGATAGCTTGTGGCGCGGCGCTCCGTATAAATCCTCGTCCACCCGGTTGGTATTTCTGGATCGTGGGAATTGCGCAGATTTCCGCCGGTTACTACGAAGAAGCTGTTGTGACCTTGAGCCGGGAAGATACATACGGGACGGGTTCGAGGGAGCACCTGGTTCCCGCGCTTGCCCTTGCCGGCCGCGTTCCTGAGGCACAGGAGGAAGCCCGCCTATTTCTTGCGGGCAATCCAAATTGGAAGTTAAGTGATTTGGTGGCGAACTCACCTTTCAAGAGCCCGAGTGATGCGCAGCCGTTTGTTGATGGCTGGCGTCTGGCGGGCTTGCGGGACTAGGCGGCATGGCAAGGGCCGTTTTCCAAGGACATGGCAGTCTGATTTATAGCGCATGATTTGCAGTTTCAGTTGGGAGCCTGAACTACGCCCGGGCTAACACCTTCAGGATTACCCCTAACCAGACATCAGCGACGTGGCAAAACGGACGTGAATGGACCCAGAGCGCGAAATCGGGCGAATCGACTCCTGCTCGGGATGCAAATACAATTTGCCGCAGTGAGAGCACCCCTGCGATGTCCGAAGAGCGCGTTCAACGCCGCCTTGCTGCCATACTGGCCATCGACGTGGTTGGCTATAGCCGTCTCACGGAACGCGACGAAGTAGGTACGTTGGCTACGCTCAAATCTCGGCGTCGAGAGATCCTTCAGCCAATGATCTCCAAACATCAGGGTCGCATCATCAAACTGATCGGGGATGGCGCGCTAATAGAGTTCGGAAGCGCAGTCAACGCCGTAGACTGCGCTGTCGAACTGCAGAAAGCTATGGACATCGCGAATGCAGATGTGGCCGGAGACCGACGCATTGTATTGCGTGCTGGAATTAATCTCGGCGATGTGATGGTGGAGGGCAGCGATCTCTACGGGGACGGAGTCAACGTCGCGGCTCGGCTCGAGAGTCTTTCGGAGCCCGGGGGATTGTGCATCTCGGGAAGTGTCTTCGAGCAGATCAACGGCAAGCTCCCACATTCATTCGTTTCGTTGGGCCCGCAGTCTCTCAAAAACATCGATCGACCTGTCCAAACCTATCGGCTCGCGGGAAAGGATGGAGCCGCGGCGGTAGTCTCCGCCGTTGAGCTTTCTCTTCCCGTCAAGCCGTCAATAGTCGTCCTCCCCTTTGTGAATATGAGCGCAGACGCCGAGCAGGCGTATTTCGTCGACGGATTGACGGAGGATCTGATTACGGACCTCTCCAAAGTGCCCGAGCTCTTCGTCATCGCCCGGAACTCATCCTTTGCCTATAAGGGCAGATCGGTAGACACCCGCCAGATCGCTCGCGGACTGGGGGTGAAATATGTACTGGAGGGCAGCGCCCGACGGGTAGCGGACCGCGTGCGGATCAATGCCCAGCTCATCGATGCACCCGCCGGTGGGCACATCTGGGCGGATCGCTTCGATCGGGACCTTGCCGATATCTTCGCGGCACAAGACGAAGTCGTCGGCAAGATTGTGGAGGGGCTCGCCGGCAAGTTGGCCGCGGCAAACCTGAAGGAGCGCTATCGGCCAACAAACCTGGGGGCCTATGATCTCTATCTACGGGGGCGGGCTGAATGGGCACACTCGACGGAGGCGGGCGTTGCGGCCATACCCTTGTTCGAGCGGGCCATCGCGCTCGATCCTAACTACGCGGATGCTTATCGGTGGTTGGCGATCAGTCAGTGCGAGGCCTGGGTCTTTAGGAACTATCCAATGAATCCCCTTCGTCGACAGTCTATGGCGTCGGCAAGAAAGGCGATTGAACTCGATCCTGAGAATTCTGGCACGCATTGGGTGCTCGCGTTCATACTCCTCCTTGAGCGCCAATGGGATGAGTCTGCCAAAGAGTACGAGATTTCGCTCAGCCTCAATCCGAACGATGCCGATGCTTGGGCAAACTTCGGGGATCTGAAGACCTATGAAGGTCGCGGAGTAGAGGCCATCGCCTGCATCGAGAAGGCATTGCGCCTGAATCCGCGCCCGCCGAGCTGGTATTTCTGGTTACTCGGAGGTGCCCAATCCGCTGCCGGTAAGTATGAGGAGGCAGTGAAGACTTTGAGGAATGATGCAACATATCGAACCGAATCCAGGGTTAATTTGGCGTCGATTCTGGCGCGGCTCGGCCGGTTCGAGGAAGCGCGTGAAGAGGCCACGCTATATCTGGCAACAAATCCCCATTTCAGGATTAGCCATTGGGTCGAATCCCAGCCCTATCGCGACCTTGCCTTGCGAGACATGTACGTCGAAGGCCTTCATATGGCTGGTTTTCCGGAATGACTAACTTTTTACTCGACGGGAGCCACCATGCTGGAGTCGGCTTGGGCCCTTACCGATCATGACCGCTTTCGGCTCAGAAGCAGACATTCGTGCATGATCTAACCATGCGCGTTTTATGAATTCACGCCCATAGGGCAAGGTCGGCTTTCTATCCCGTTTCCCGGAAGGGGACGGTCCGCTCCCGGCCCCAAACGTGACGGCCTGAGTGGTGGCTTCACGATGTCCTTAGTCGGCGCAAGCCGATGTCGCGAGCAATTGCATCGTTGGTCTTCATTGACAGAAAACTACCCGAAAGATCGGCGAGAATCTGATGCTGGTGAGTGTGGGGAGTACAGGAGGCGTAATGGACTCCGCACCTGAGGGCCCATACAATCCGCACGATTTCCTTCGCTCTAGGTTGCCGCATTGCCAATGGCCGAAGAACGCAATCAGCGTCGCCTTGCCGCCATCTTCGCGGCTGATGTGGTCGGCTACTCCAGGCTCATGGGTCGCGACGAGAGCGGAACCCTGTCGGCCTTCAAGGCGCATCGTCACGAACTGGTGGACGCTAAGATCGCCGAGCATCAGGGCAGGACCGTCAAGCTGACCGGCGATGGCTTGCTGGTAGAGTTCCCCAGCGTGGTGAATGCCGTGGCCTGCGCCACCGACATTCAGTACAAGATGCGCGAGCGTAATGCTGACGTGCCGGCGGACAGGCGCATCGAGTTCCGCATTGGGATAAACCTCGGAGATATCATCATCGAGGACGACGACATCTTCGGCGATGGCGTCAACATCGCGGCGCGGATCGAGAGTATCGCCAAGCCGGGGGGCGTTGCGATATCCGGCTCTGTCCGGGACAGTCTCGGCAACAGACTCGCACTTACCTTTGAAGATACTGGCGAGCAGACGCTTAAGAACATCGAGCGTCCGGTGCGCGTCTACAACGTCAACCTCTTTCCCGACGCGCCATTCCTGCAACCGGCCGGGGTAGTTTCGGTCGCCAATGAGAAACCGTCGATTGCCGTGCTGCCCTTCAACAACATGAGCGGCGATCCGGAACAGGAATATTTCTCGGACGGCATCACCGAGGACATCATCACGGAACTGTCGCGCTTCCGTTCGCTGCTCGTGATCGCACGGAACTCGTCCTTCACGTTCAAGGGAACGGCCGTCGACATCACAGAAGCCGGGCGAAAGCTTGGCGTGCGCCACTTGGTGGAGGGCAGCGTTCGCAAGATCGGTAAGCGCGTGCGCATCACTGCCCAGCTGATTGAGGCAGCGACCGGTAGTCACGTCTGGGCGGAACGCTATGATCGTGACCTGGAAGACATCTTCGCAGTTCAGGACGAAGTGACTCGAAGCATCGTGACCGCCGTTCCGGGGTATGTTGAATCCGACGTCGTGAAAGCATCGCGGCGCAAACCGACCGAGAGTTTGGGCGCCTATGACCATTATTTGCGCGGTATGGAGATCGTCAATCGCTGGCGCAACGATGATATTCCGCAAGCCATGGCGGAATTCGAAAGTGCGGTGAAGCTTGATCCAAACTTTGCCCGCGCTCATGCGGCAGTGGGCCATATGCACGTTCGCGTCTATTGGCAAACGCTCGCCCCGCATGCGTTGGAAAAAGCAAACACAGAAACAGAACTCGCCGTGCGGCTCGACGGCGAGGACAGCAGGTGCTTGGCTGTTCGTGGGATGTGCCTTATGCTCGACAAGAATTTCGACGCGGCGTCGGAAGCGTTCCAGCGCGCCCTCCAGCTGACACCTGATGACGCCGATCTCAATGACATGATGGCGCACTACCTGCTTTGCACGGGACATGCGAGCGAGGCTATCGAGAGATCGCTCAAAACTATCCGCGCCAGTCCACTGTTCCTTCCCGCCTCTCTTCGTGAGACTATGGGCATGGGGTTCATGATGACGCGACAGTACGAGGAGGCGATAAAGTCTTTCGCCATTATCATCAGCCCCTATTACTACATCCACGTTTATGCGGCCGGATGCCTGGCGAAGCTCGGTCGTCTCGATGACGCGCGGGCGCAAGCCCGTTTGGCAAATAAAATCAAACCGGATTGGCCTAGTGTGGATTGGGGCTATCAGTACACAAATTCAGAATATAGCGAGCACGAGCGCGAACTGGCCCATCTTGCGATGGACGCTCTAGCGGATGCACCTTGAGCGTCGGGCCATCGCCGGTGGCCTTCACGACCCGACCCCGATGAACTTCGATGGTCGGATCGACGAGGTCGCTTCGCAACGCGAGATTGCCTGTAAGCGTACGATCTTCCTCGTTTGCCGTCAGGCGGCTGAAGCCGACGATGTCCGCCACCAGGATTGCCGCGAGCTTGCGCACTTCGGCCATTGCCTGCCCATACCCGAACCTGACCAGGCGAGACGGTCTTGGTTCAGGTTCGGGTACATCGCGCCAAACCTCCTTGGCGCCGGTAGCGTCCTAGTTTGAATTCCGGCGTATGACGACCCATACTCGAGTTTCCTGATCGTGGACTCGGCCGGCGGTCGCCCGTACAATCCTTGTCCTGTAGCTCTTGAAGGCAATGCACTACATGCCCGAAGGACGCGTCCAACGCCGCCTCGCGGCCATCCTTGCCGCTGACGTGGCGGGGTACACTCGGCTCATTGGCAAGGATGAGGTCGGCACGCTTGACGCACTGAAGGAAATCCGCGACGGGTTGGTTGACCCGAAGATCGCCGAGCACAAAGGCCGTATTTTCAAAACGACGGGCGATGGTGTCCTCGCCGAGTTTCCAAGTGTCGTCAACGCAGTGGCCTGTGCGGTCGACATCCAGCGGGCCATGTTGGGTCGCAACGCAGACCTGTCCGAGGACCGAAAGATACAATTCCGAATTGGGATCAACCTCGGCGACGTAATCGTCGAGGTTGACGATCTGTTCGGTGACGGCGTGAACGTGGCGGCAAGGCTCGAAGGTATCGCTCCCGTTGGAGGTGTCATAGTTTCGGGTACGGTGCGAGATCACCTCGGAAACCGGCTTGACCTGCAATTCGACGACAATGGTGAGCAGATACTTAAAAATATTGAGCGCCCCGTGCGAGCTTATGCGGTGCGTCTCGACGGTCCCGGCGCGACCCCCACTTCGCCGACCTCGCTTTCTGACAAGCCCTCCATCGCTTTGCTGCCATTCGTCAATATGAGCGACGACCGTCAGCAGGACTACTTTGCGGATGGGATTACAGAGAACGTCATCACCGGATTGTCTCGGTTTCGCGATCTTTTCGTCATCGCGAGCAATTCGACGTTTGCCTACAAGGGCAAAGCCACGAAGATACAGGACGCCAGCCGAGAGCTGGGTGCCCGCTATATCCTGGAGGGCAGCGTACAGAGGTCGAAGGACCGTGTCCGGGTTACGGCCCAGCTCATTGACGGCAAGACTGGGCGGCACCTTTGGGCAGAGCGCTACGACCGGGGCATCGATGATATCTTTGCCGTGCAGGACGATGTCACCGAACGAATAATTGGCAGTTTAGCCACAGCGCACGGAGGCCGGCTGTTAAAGGCGTGGCAAGAGCGCCCGGAACTCGCGGGAGCACGGAACTTTCAAGCGCTGGACTACTTTGTGCGAGGCATGGAGGCTATAGACCGTAATACCAAGGAGGGAAATCAGCACGCGCGCGAACTTTTCCTCAAGGCCGGGGAGCTTGATCCGAAATTTGGCAAGGCCTTTGCGAAGGTTGCCTGGACGCACATGATGGACGTAATCGATGGATTCAGCGAGAACCCCGAGTCCTCGTTGGCTGATGCGTTACGGTACGCCAATCTCGCAATTGAACGCGACGACGCGGATGCGTGGGGGCATTACGCGCTCGCAGGACACTACCTTTTTTGCGGGCAGTACGAACCTGCCATTGCAGCATTTCACCGCGCCTTTGATCTCAATCCCAATGATGCAGACATTCTCATGGACTATGGCTACTGCCTGAGTTGCGCGGGAAGAACCACCGAAGGCCTCGACGCAGCACAAAAGGCGTTGCGGCTTAATCCTCGCTATCCCGAGTGGTACGTTCAACAGCTGGGCCAGATTTATTTCGACTGCCGACAATACCATGAAGCAGTCACGGCTTTGCATAGCCTAATGACAATCGACACAGTGTACCGCTGGCTCTATTTGGCAGCCAGTCATGCTGCCTTGGGGAATATGACCGAAGCGAAAATGGCCGTGGAGCGGATCAAGCAAATAGATCCATCGGCCACAATCGTTTCGAGAACCGGCCACCAAAGGACGCCTTACAAAAACCCCGGCGATCTGGAACACCTTCGCGAGAACTTGCGCAAGGCAGGCCTGCGGGAATGAGTGAAGGCTCGCGCTGGCCTTGAAGCACACGCAGGGAATACGGCCGCGCCGAGACAGAATTGGCAATGCGGCAACCTAGAGCGAAGGAAGTCGTGCGGATTGTATGGGCCCACAATGTCAACACGTCGCGGCCACCGGCTCAGGGCGCCTATTGACCCATAGCGGATGTATCAGGTGGCTGGTTGCGCCTAGGCCCGGGTGCTACGCTATAGCAAACCACGCGTAGTGCCGGAGGCATCGTGGCGCGCCCAGAACGAAAGCTTGTGGCGGTTTTGGCAGCAGATGTAGCTGGCTACTCGCGTTTGATGCGGGCCGATGAGGCCGGGACTCTCCTCCATCTAAAAGCACTGCGCGCCGAAGTGATCGATCCGAAGATCGCGCAATTCAAGGGTCGGCTTGTCGGCACCGCGGGCGACAGTCTGCTGATCGAGTTTCCCAGCGCCGTCGATGCATTGCAGTTCGCAGTCGAGACGCAAGAGCGCATAACGACACGCAACACCGATCTTCCGTCAGAACAGCGCATGGCCTTCAGAATGGGTATCAACGTTGGTGAGGTCATCCTGGATGAGACGACCATCTACGGCGACTGCGTGAACATTGCGGCGAGGTTGGAAAAGGTCAGCGAGCCCGGAGGCGTCGTCATTGGGCGCAGCGTTTATGATCAGGTAAATGGCAAACTTCCTTACGAGCTCGTCGACCTTGGCGATCATACGATGAAGAACATAGCTGGGGCGGTTCGTGCCTACCGGGTCGAAACGGGAGAGCACGGACAAGAGACTTCGGTCTCTATCTCCTCAGCGAAGGATTTGCCGCTGCCGTTCAAGCCGTCGGTTGCGGTGCTTCCTTTTACAAACATGTCGGCGGATCCCGAACAGGAATATTTCTCGGATGGAATAACCGAGGACCTAATCACGGAGCTTAGCCGTAGCCAAAGCCTGTTCGTGATCGCTCGCAATTCCTCATTTGTTTTCAAAGGACGAGCCGTAAACACTACCGAGGCGGGGAGGAAGCTCGGTGTACGGTACGTGGTCGAGGGAAGTGTTCGGAAGGCTGGGGCACGTGTAAGGATCACAGCGCAGCTGATAGAGGCATCATCCGGCAATCACGTCTGGGCTGAGCGTTATGATCGAAGCATCGACGACCTGTTCGCCGTACAAGACGACGTGACAGAACGGATCGTCTGGGCGCTAGTCGGCAAGGTAGGCGCTGCTGAGATCGTTTGGACAAGGCAAACGCATACGAGCCTCCCCGCATATGACGCGTTGTTGCGCGGCATCGATGCTACGAATCGAATCACCGAAAAGGATACCGTCGCTGGTGTCGAGTTCTTTAAGCTGGCTCTTGGCTGGGAGCCTGATTCAGCGCGGGCGCATGCATGGCTCGCGGACGCCTACGCGGTCCTGTCCGCTTTTAGAGCTGATGGAGAGATGAAGGCGTTGGCCATGCAGTCGGCCTTGCGGGCTATCGAACTCGGCGACGCCAGCGGACTGGCAGAGGCGGTCGTCGGCGCTCTGCATGGATGGAAAGGGGAGTTCGAGGCCGCCGCGACTCATGCGCAACGCGCGCTCGCAATGGGCCCGACCAACCCGGTCGTACTCGCCTGGGGCGGGTACATCTGCCTCTGGAGTGGTCAACTTACGAAGGCCCGCGAGGTCGGCGAGCGGCTCAGACGGCTGAGTCCGCTCGAACACCGCGACGTCCACGAGCTGCTCGCGTTCGCTTACTATCTGCTCGGCGAATATGAGGCTTCGCTGGGTTCGTTCCGCCGTTGGGACAACAACAACTATGATCGCGGGTTCGCCAATCTGGCTGCGTGTTTGGGACAGCTCGGACGCCTCGAAGAGGCAAGATTGGCTTGGGGCAGGTGCCTCGAGCGCAACCCTGGTTTCACTTTAGATGACTACAAGCGAGGCTCTCCATATCGCCGGCAAGAGGACTTAGACCACTGGCTCGAGGGCCTGCGGAAAGCAGGCATTGCGGATTGAGGATGACGAGGCAGCCGCGACGCTACGACACTTCATTCGGCACTCAGCTGCCTTTCTGCGCCTCGGCTCTCTCGCCGTTGGATTGGCCATAACGTCAGCATGGATCGTTCTGCCGGCAAAGGGTCGCCGTTTGACGCGGATCCGTTCAGTTTCCAGCGCGGAGGAACGGTTGCTTTGCGCCCAATGTGGGACGTCCAGGTTAACTCTGTCACCGCCTAAGAGCAGACACTCCCGACGAACACGCTGAAGGTCGCGGTTGTGAAAAAAAACGACTGTCGAGATCTATCATGGGCCAAATGGGGGCAGATCCAGCTGAGCCTTGTTCGTTGCGTGGAGGTCCGTCATGACGCCGTGGTTTTCTAGCGCTATGCTCCCGGTGGGAAGCGAGCACCTGGGATGTGCTCATCGGCGCCGGCTATCAGTTCACCGACTCGTTTTCGGGCGTGCTCGGCTATCGTGCCTCGGGCGTCGACTACTCGAACGGTGGCTTCACTTACGATGTCGTCCAGCAAGGCCCGATCATCGGGGCCGTGTTCCGTTTCCGAAACAGTAACAGCGCGAAGACGACGCCATTACATGAAGCCTATTGGCATCGACGCGAGGATGAGCCCCGGGATAATCAGGAAACTGCCGATGATGACCAGCCATGGTGTTGTCAGCGCCACGAAAGGCCGATGCAGGTGATGATCAAGTAAGTCTTCAACTACATGCGCGGAACCTTTCCGCGCAGGAAGCGGCTGCCCTGGCGCTGATTGCCCGCTACAAAGCTGGGCTGCGCGGTGACGAACTCGCGCATTCGTTGGAACTAAAGTAGCCGGTTTCAGTTAATCCGATCGGAACCATTAAGGTCACCGAGGGTTGGGCTGTGTGCTAACCGTGCAGGCCGACCATGCCAGAACTGTCTACCGAGCAGCAGTAGTCTATGTCCCGTCTCGTTCGGAAGTGGATTACTTCTGAGACCCGCGCCGTTACATCTTTCAACTGCTGAAACTCCCTGCAGACCCGGATTTATCCGAGGAGCAGCGGTCCAAGCTTGACGAACTGGATAAGAACGTGTCGCACCATGGCAGTTGGTTGCGGAAGATCGTGTCGTGGAACTCGGCTTCGGCGGTGGGACGGTTCTTTCGCGACTCCTCGAGGGCGCACTATTCGTCTGCGGCGTTGATCGCTCAAAGGGCGTCGTGGACGCCGCCGCGCGTCGGTTCGCTGATGCAGTCAATGCCGGGCGCGCCGAGTTTCGCGTCGGCACGGTCGAGAGCCTGCCCTTCCCGGATGCAACATTCGACAAGGCACTCAGCGTCCACACAGTGTATTTCTGGCAAAGCCTTAAAGCTGGGTCTGCGGCACTCGGACGCGTGCTCAAGCCAGGCGGGCGAGTCGTGCTTGGCCTCCTCCCGAAGGTACATATGGATCGGATGAACATGCCCGCCGACATCTTCACAGCGCGCGAGCCGGACGAGGTCATTGCCGCATTGCAAGATGCAGGGTTCAGCGAGACCGAGGTGCGGAGACCGAGCTCGGAAACCGCGTGGCTCGTTGCGACAGGTGTCCGGAGAATTTGAAATCGCCTGTTGATCACAAGTTGTCGCTACCCGTCCTTCCGCCCATTTGCATCTTGCGCCGAAGCGGACGTTTGCTCCCGGCTTTCCCAGCTGTCGGACGGCAATGCGCCTGCTATCGGCCGTAGCGACCAGTTTTTCCGCGTCCCAAAAGCAGACATCGTCGGATGCCCACTAAGGAGGTATTGCCTCCGACGCCACCAAATATCAGGATCGATGGCACTATAGCTCTATCTCATATGAGGGTTTTCTAATATGGTGTTGGCCGGGGAGGGACCAAATCGCTAATGCCTACAACTAGCGCACGCGGTGTCGTGTCGAAAAGCGTCGTCGAGCTCGGCATCTTTTCGACGTTGATGAATGCGCTCTTGCTAGTTTTGCCGCTGTACATGCTGCAGGTCTATGATCGGGTATTACCTGCCTCTAACTTGGATACGCTGATCTACCTCAGTTTGATTGCGCTATCTTCTCTCTTGCTCTTCGGCGTTCTCGAAGTCGTTCGCGGGATGTACGCGAGCCGCCTTGCGGTCAGACTCGATGCGTCCTTTGGCTCAACGTGTTTTCTTGCTGCGATGAACGGCCCTCGCGCTGGCTTGGGCGACGTACAGGCACTGCGCGATTTAACGCTCCTCCGCAATTTCATAGCATCTCGAACCCTGTTCTTTCTTTTTGACGTTCCGTTTGGGCCTGTCTTTGTGGGCCTTCTCTATTTCATCCACCCTCTGCTGTTCCTCGTAACAGTTGCTGGCGCCGTGCTGATGATTTTCATCGCCTGGCTGAACCAGGCTGCAAGCTCCAGATCAGCAAAGGAGGCGGCTGAGAGCCTCAATGCCTCAATAAATTCTGCTCAGGCCTTCGCCCGCAATTTCGAGACCGTTCGGGCACTCGGCATGATGTCCCATACGGTGGAATTTTGGGGCAGCCGCTTTTCGGGATCGGTGAATGCTTCCGATCGAGTTGCTCGCGTTAACGCGTTGTACGGCGGGGTCTCACGCACTGCGCGGTCGATTCTACAAATTGCGATCTTGGGTGTCGGCGCCGTCCTGGTTCTGCGCAACGAGATGACGGCCGGGATGATATTCGCGTCCTCGATGATCTCAGCCCGGGCGCTACAGCCCCTTGATCAAATCATCGGAAGCTGGCGGCAGATCATTGACGCGAGACTTGCGTGGAAGCGCCTGGGGTCAATCCGTTCGAGCGCAAGGCAAAAGGAAATTGTCGCGTTACCGACGCCGCAAGGGGCCTTGGGTGCTGATCAGGTTATCTATTACCCTCCCGGCTCACCCGACGGGTCGCTGCCTCTGATAAAGCGTTTGAGCTTTCAGGTAGCTGCCGGCGAATCCGTGGCGATAGTCGGCCCGAGCCAGGCGGGGAAATCCACCCTGGCGCGTCTCATCGTTGGCGCTATCGAGCCGCGTTCAGGCGCGATCCGCATCGACGGCGGTGACATCCGAAACTGGGACCCTGAAAAGCTCGGCCGGTACATGGGTTATCTTCCGCAAGACGTAGAGCTTTTTCCAGGGACTATCGGCCAGAATGTTTCGCGGTTTGAACCCGCGGCTTCGGACGAGAAATTGGTTGAGGCGGCACAACTGGCGCAGGTGCATGAACTCATTCTCGCATACCGGGAGGGATACTCGACGGTGATCGGTCCAACCGGCGTCCGGCTTTCGGGCGGTGAGCTTCAGCGGATTGGGCTTGCTCGCGCCTTCTACGGCGACCCCAGGGTTGTCATCCTCGACGAGCCGAATGCCAATCTCGACGCTGACGGCGAAGCCGCACTTGAGCGCGCGATCCTTCAGGCACGTTCCCGCAAGACGACCGTCCTGGTCATAACGCATCGCCCTTCACTGGCATCCAAGTGCGACCGCATGCTCGTGATGCGGAATGGCCAGATAGAGCTTTACGGCTCGACCAAAGACGTGTTGGCTCAGCTGGCCGAGCGAATGAACCAGCAGGCTCAGCCAGCTGCGGCGGCGCAGCCAAGCGCCAACGAAGGCGTGGTTGCCTTCCCGTCACCTTCCCGTACGGAGGCGAAAGCTGCCAATGACGGGTCCTAGTCAAACCCTCCCGGTGGTAGCCAGGACTTATCGCTGGCAGGAGAATGTCGATACCCGCACCGGTCGAGTGTCCCTAGCAGGATTTTTGAGTGTGGCCGTCTTCTTGCTTGGATTCGGGTATTGGGCGGCGACGGCTCCAATAGGTGGAGCGACAATCGCCCCGGGCGTGGTCGCGGCTGCGGGCCAGAACGTCATGATCCAGCACCTTGATGGCGGGATCATCACGAGCATCCGAGTGCGAGAAGGGGATCGGGTCTCAAAGGGCCAGGCGCTGATCACTCTCGACACGGCCCTGGCACGGGCACAGCTCAACCGTGTGCTGAAGCAATGGGTTGCCCAAAAAGCTGAAATTGCCCGCCTGGATGCGGAGCGGGACGGCTTGAAGGTGATCGATCTGCCCGATGAGCTGCGGCCTTATTCAACAGACCCGAGTTACAGCGGATTTATCATCGAGCAAAACAAGGAGTTCCAGGCTCGCTTTGCTCGCCATACCGCGGACCAAGGAATACTGAAACAAAGGGTGGCGGCCCTGCAGGAAGCCATCGTCGGAATGCAGGCTCGGAAGGCAGCCATTGAAAAGCAACTCGCGATCGTCACCGAGGAGACAGACCGAAAAAAAGCACTGCTCGACAAAGGACTGACGAACCGTTCCGAATACACTGACTTGTTGCGTAGCACCGCGGATCTAGTCGGCCAAGCTGCTGCCATGGAAGCGCAAATCGCGAGCTTTTTGAGTCAAATCGAAGAGGATCGTCAGCAGATTGAACGATTGACCACTGCTCGGGTAGAGGATGCCGTCACGGATTTGAACAAGGTCCGCGCGCAGGTGGCTGACCTTGAAGAGCAGATCAACGCCGCGCGATCGGTGCTGGAGCGAACTACCATTCGAACTCCAGTCGACGGCATCGTCGTCCGCTCCGTCTACAATTCGGTGGGCAGTGTTATCCGCGCCGGCGAATCCGCAATGGAACTTCTGCCCACCATGGAGGAGTTCATCGTCGAGGCCAAGGTCAAGCCCGAAGACATAGATTCCATCCGTGTCGGTCAGCCAGCGAGCATGATGTTCACGGCGCTCAATGCCCGAACGACCCCAAAGGTTGCCGGTAAGGTGTTCTACATCTCGGCCGACCGGTTGGTCACGCCGAACACCGGCCAGGCATATTACACGGTAAGGATCAGGCTGTCCGAAACTCTGCCGGCGCAGATCAAACCCGAGCAGATTTATCCAGGCATGCCTGTCGAGACCTTCATCTCGACAGGCGAACGAACCTTCCTGTCGTACCTCACCAAGCCCCTCGTGGATTCATTCCAACGAGCGTTTCGCGAGCGATAGCGCGGCCACAAATCCGCTTATTCGTCCTTGACACAGCTCGGGCCATTTCTGGCTCCGACACAACACTACACGAACGCAAAGTCGCTTGCTTCCAGGTGATTCAGATCGACGTTGGTCAGTATGATCGTGTTGTCTGCGTCATGGGTGATCACAACGTCCGCATTGACCTGCACGGCATGCGGCTGCACCGCGGCAAAATCCGCAAATAGGCTTTGGGCGAACTGGATGACGTCGTGCCCTACGGATGACGCGTTGAAATCTGTTATGACATCGTGGCCGAAACCGCTTCCGAAGACAAAGGTGTCTCGGCCAAATCCTCCTGTTAGACTGTCGTCGCCGCCGCCGCCGGTGATGTGATCGCCGCCGTAGGCGCCATTCAGAACGTCGCTTCCACCAGTGCCCGTAATTGCGTCATCTCCTATTGTGCCGACAACAGAAGAACCGGTAAGAGTTTGTCCGGCAATGCCGCTTCCATCCGTTGGATATGCTGGATTAAAGTTTGCGGCTGTGAAGTCGGCTGCGGTGGTGTTCTGGAAGCGGATTNGTGTCATTGCCATCCCCGCCATCGAGAAGATCGTTACCCGCCGAGCCAGACAACGTGTCATTGCCGGCAAGGCCATTGATAGTGTCGGGACCGACACCGCCAGTCAGGGTGTCGTCACCTGGCGTGCCATCAATCGTCTGGCCCGCTGGAATTGATCCATCCGTTGGATATGCTGGATTAAAGTTTGCGGCTGTGAAGTCGGCTGCGGTGGTGTTCTGGAAGCGGATTAGGGTGGTGTAGGCTTGGTTGGAGCTCGCCCCATCGCGATCGATCTGGAAGAGGGTGTCGGCGCCGTCTTGGACGAGCTGAATGAAGCCTGATCCGAACGGGTTGGAGGAGCCGTCCCATCCGATCAGTTGATTGAGGATGGCACTGTAGTCGAGCTTCTCTCCACTTGGGCCGGCGACGAAGTCGGTGACGGTAGCAGAAGCTGTTCCATTCCAAGAATCGATAACGAGGTTGTCAGTGCCTGTTCCGAGCGTCAAGGTCGGGGTGCCGCCCTGCAGCCCGAGATGCGCCACGTCATTNCCATTCCAAGAATCGATAACGAGGTTGTCAGTGCCTGTTCCGAGCGTCAAGGTCGGGGTGCCGCCCTGCAGCCCGAGATGCGCCACGTCATTGCCTGATCCAAGGTCGGTGATGACGGACCCGGAGATGCTGACGGTGTCGTTCCCATCGCCCGTCGTAAGAGACAGTGTCCCGCCAGCAGATACTGTATCATCGCCCTCGCCGGTTGAAACGGACCCAGCGCCTGACACGTTCACGGCGTCGGCTCCGGCGCCGGTCGAAACCGATATTGTATTCCCGCTCACTGAAATCTGATCTGCGCCCGCTCCGGAAGTAATGTTGACAGTACCAGAGTATGCATAAATGTATGCGGAATTATCTCCATCGCCAAAATCAGCAGAAAAAGATCCGCCGGAGCTAGTAACGGGGTCGTAACGGTCATAGCCGATTGTATCGTTTCCAGATCCAAACAGAAGATGAGTATTAGCATTTAATCCATAGTTGTAGCTATTTAGGAATAGAAATCTATTGTCACCATCTCCAAAATTTATATCAATAGTATTATTCTCAAGGGACTGTCCATTATAAAGGTAAGTTCCCGTATATATAACTGTGTCGCTTCCGGCGCCCAATGCCGCGCTTACAGAAGAGTTTCTTACATTGATGCTGAGTGTGTCGTTCCCGTCATTCCCGTCAACGGTGTACGCGATGGAAGCTGCCGAGTTGTACAAAAAGATGCTGTCATTGCCCAATCCCGCGTCCACGCCCTGCGTCAGCGAAACGCCGGAGGGACCGGAATAGCTCAGGCTGAGAATGTCATCGCCATCCCCGCCATAAAGCGAATCGTTGCCGCTGCCGTCCTGCAGCGTGTCATTGCCCAGCCCGCCAACCAGCACGTCACTCCCAGACCCGCCATTCAACGTGTCATTGCCATCCCCGCCATCGAGAAGATCGTTACCCGCCGAGCCAGACAACGTGTCATTGCCGGCAAGGCCGAATATGGCGTCAACGTCAATCGTTCCGTTCAATGTGTCGTTGTCGGGGGTGCCGTTGATGATCACGCCGTTCACTATGCTGAGGGCAAAATCCACATGGGCTTCCGCGAAGGACGTATCTGTGGCTGTTACGCGGAGCTCAAGAGTGCCAACGTCGGCGTTTGACGGGGTACCGGTAAATACACCTGTGTTCGGATTAAAATTTAACCAGGATGGTAAAGGATCGCCGTTAGCCTGACTTGAAGTCAGCGTAAGATGGTCGCCTGGATCTGGATCGAAAAAGAGATCTGACGGGAGTGTGAAGCTCAAGGGACTCGCCACTGCTAGCGCCAGCGGCGAAAGAGATCCCGCTGTCGGTGCGTCATTGACGTTGGCAATCGCCGCGGTCGCGGCACTGGCCACCGATTCCGCCGTGCCGTGCCCGTCGGTGAAGCTCGCCAGCACGCGCACAGCCGCGCCGACATCGGCGTCGCCCAGCGTGTAGGTGGTGTTCGTCGCGCCGCCGATGTTGGCGAAGCCGGAGCCGGTGTCGCGCTGCCACTGGTAGCTGATCGTGCCCAGCCCATCGGCGTCGGCCAAGGTATTCGAGGCCGTCAGCACCTGGTCNAGCCCATCGGCGTCGGCCAAGGTGTTCGAGGCGCTCAGCACCTGATCCTCGGTGGCTGTCCCGGCAACCGTCACCGACCCGGTCGGCGCGTCATTGACGTTGGCAATCGCCGCGGTCGCGGCGCTGGCCACGGATTCGGCCGTGCCGTGCCCGTCGGTATAGCTCGCCACCACGCGCACCGTTGCGCCGACATCGGCTTCACTCAACGTGTAGGTGGTACTGGTGGCGCCGCCGATGTTGGCGAAGCCGGAGCCGGTGTCGCGCTGCCACTGGTAGCTGATCGTGCCCAGCCCATCGGCGTCGGCCAAGGTGTTCGAGGCGCTCAGCACCTGATCCTCGGTGGCTGTCCCGGCAACCGTCACNCGATGTTGGAGAAGCCGGAGCCGGTGTTTCGCTGCCACTGGTAGCTGATGGTGCCGAGCCCATCGGCGTCGGCCAAGGTGTTCGAGGCGCTCAGCACCTGATCCTCGGTGGCTGTCCCGGCAACCGTCACAGATCCCGTCGGGGCGTCGTTGACGTTGGCAATCGCCGCGGTCGGTGCACTGGCCTTCGACTCCGCAGTGCCGTGGCCATCGGTGTAGCTCGCCACCACCTGGACGGTAGCGCCGACGTCGGCGTCGCCCAGCGAGTAGGTCGCGTTCGTCGCGCCGCCGATGTTGGCGAAGCCGGAACCGGTGTTTCGCTGCCATTGATAGCTGATGGTGCCCAGCCCGTCGGCGTCGGCCAAGGTATTCGAGGCCGTCAGCACCTGGTCCTCGGTGGCTGTCCCGGCAACCGTCACAGATCCCGTCGGGTTATCGTTGACGTTGGCGATGGAAGCGGTCGCGGCACTGGCCACGGATTCCGNGCCCGTCGGCGTCGGCCAGCGTGTTCGAGGCCGTCAGCACCTGGTCCTCGGTCGCCGTGCCGGCAACCGTCACAGATCCCGTCGGGTTATCGTTGACGTTGGCGATCGCCGCAGTCGCCGCACTGGCCACGGATTCTGCCGTGCCGTGCCCGTCGGTATAGTTCGCCACCACGCGTACGGTGGCGCCTACATCGCCGTCGCCGAGCGTGAAGGTCGAGGCAGTTGCCCCGCCGATGTTGACGAAGCCGGAGCCGGTGTTGCGCTGCCACTGGTAGCTGATCGCGCCCAGCCCGTCGGCGTCGGCCAGCGTGTTCGAGGCCGTCAGCACCTGGTCCTCGGTCGCCGTGCCGGCAACCGTCACAGATCCCGTCGGGGTATCGTTGACGTTGGCGATCNACATCGGCGTCGCCAAGCGTGAAGGTCGATGCCGTCGCGCCGGCGATGTTGGAGAAGCCGGAGCCGGTGTTTCGCTGCCACTGGTAGCTGATCGCGCCCAGCCCGTCGGCGTCGGCCAGCGTGTTCGAGGCCGTCAGCACCTGGTCCTCGGTCGCCGTGCCGGCAACCGTCACCGAACCGGTCGGGGAATGATTGATTATGTTGATCGTGGCTGTTGCCAAGCCTGTATCGGTGCCACCATTGGCCGTTCCGCCGCCGTCCACCACAGTGAACGTGACCGTGCGTGGTGACGAAGGCGGAGCGCCTGACGAATTCGAATAGGAAATATGCTCGAGAAGTGTCGACACCAAACTCGGCGTTGCACCATTGGCCAAGCTTATAATGAGATCCGAGCCATTGCTGCCGCCTGAAACCGCTCCAACCTTGGTGCCACCTACAAACACAGAGCCGCTCGAAACCGTGACGGTCGCGTCGGTGGCAATGGTGAGTTGGTCCGATATTGCCTTGTTTTGAGTAATCGAAACACGCAGCGATCCGCCGGCGAATTTCGAGGAGTCGATGTCTGTAACGATTGCAGAGGGGGCAATTTTTGCTGCCGAGCCGCCCGGGGAATAGTTCAGCGTGGCGGACGTGCCATTGGCCGCGCCGTTCAGATCGACTACAGGCGCATCATT
Source organism: Mesorhizobium sp. LNHC232B00 (assembly GCF_000502435.1). NCBI lineage: Bacteria > Pseudomonadati > Pseudomonadota > Alphaproteobacteria > Hyphomicrobiales > Phyllobacteriaceae > Mesorhizobium > Mesorhizobium sp. LNHC232B00. The sequence continues at coordinate 105,269 of NZ_AYWP01000019.1, read as the reverse complement.
GACCGCCGCGACGCTGATAGTGATGGCTCCGGCACTTGGCGAAACGCCGCCTTGGTTGTCCCGGACATTGAAATTGAAGGAGATACTGCCGTTAAAATTGGCGGCAGGAAGGAAGTAAAACGTATTGGTTGAGTAGACAGTGTTTAGGAGGGCAGGTTGCGTATGAGCAATATCCAGGTAGAGAGTGCCACTCGAGGGCAGCGAGGCCAGGATATATCCCGTAACCGTCCCGTCCTGGTCCGTTCCGCTTAAGGTAACCGTTATGAGATGATCTTCAGAGCCATTGAAGGTGATCTGCGACGTGGCTTTGGGCAACTTGTTGGCCATAGGATTATACCCCTGATGTTACATGGAGTTACCCGGCGATTGGGGGTAGCTCGGGATTCTTACGCGCGGGGCTCACTCGCCTCGGTGCAACAAGAATCCGGTCCAGGCGGAATAATACCGCCCAAACTTGATCTCTCCGGAGCTGCCCCTACTTGGGTAGCGTCCCCAATCTCTTCCATGATATTAGCAATATCTTAATTACATGCAGAATCCAATGCTCCACCGGCAAATTTTAGCAATGAATAAAGCTCACAGACAGAGTCGATCATGAGCTCTGTCAGTGCTCGTCTCTCGGGTGTTCCTTACCTTTGTGACAAGCGGGTGAGCCGAGGCGACACGCGGTAAGAGCGCTGGTTCGTCACCATTTCGTTTGAAAGTTGGTGACGGTGCTGAGTCGAAAACTGGAGGCTTCCTTTGCCTCCTCTGAATTGCCAAAGCGACGCTCGCTACTCGTGCAGCGTCTCTGGACGCGTGGCCCTCACCATTCGATTGTAGATACCTGAGCGCCGCTTCCACAATCGAGGCGCCGGAAGGTGCCTGACCGCTCTCGGCCCCATTTCAGACTACTAGTCTGATCAAGGTTCAGCGAATGGCTGCTTTGCGCCTCATGCACGAACCCGCTTCGCGGGAGGGGCGCCTCATTCTGAAATGGTACGACAGGCATTGGTCTTGAGCTGGTAGAAGCTGCGATCCGACCATGGAGTTCCTTCAACGAGAGGAACTTGCCATGGAAACTCTGTCGACCGATGCACCGATCACGCCGCTTCGCCAGCGCATGCAGCAAGGTATGCTCATGCGGGGCCTAGGGCTCCAAACCCAGCAGGACTACGTTCGTCACGTCCGGCGCTTTGCAGCCTTCCTCCGACGCTTTCTCATCCGTCGCCCCTTGCTAACGCAGCGCTTCAAACCACCGAATTCGTGCCTTTCCGCTATGACTTTGAACGTGATCTTACGCGGGGTCTTGTTCTGCTCCTAAGGGGATTCTCAGATGAAACGGCACGTCCCCGGCATCTCGGGTTCGACCCATGACGAGAAATGTCGCCGCTTTTCCTGCGGCCTTGTCCGACAAGTTTCGAGACACGATATCCGCCGGGCGCTCGAAGGAGACATTGAATTGTCAGTGTCGGCAAGCAACGCGATGCCCCACTGCCAGGCTTTGAGCCGAGATCTCCAGCGGAACGTCCGCTTGCTGACGCTTCAGCCATGAAGCTGACCGTCAGCTCGCGGCCCAGTTGCGGCCATTTCTGAACTCCCGCACCAGCGCTAAACTGGCCTTGGGCGATAAATGGAACCGGTCAGATGTTCCCGGTCTGTGCTCGAAAAGTCGCATAAATGGCAGTCTGGTGCGACGTCCGGAATTATTGAGCATTTCACGGGGTAACCAGTCCGGAATTATGGGTTGCTGGCGGGCGGGCTATGCGATTGAAAACAGGAGAGTTTTCTGGCTGAGGGTAGGGGTTTCCGATCAAAGATCGAGTTTACCAATGGCCTCAATGACAGTTAATTCTGAATTGGCATTAAGTGATTGGATTTGCGTAACCGTAGTCCCTTCACTCCGGCCGCCTTGACCAGGCCGAGAGTGCTTCTAAGCGCGTCATGCGCTTGCGATCTACATCGCTTTGGGGTCATGTCCTTCGACCCGAATGCAAAGCTTGCCGCGCCATATTCGTCCTTGACGCCCCAGCTCATGAACGAGCGACGCCAAATGCAGGAGCAGACGCCTCAGAGTTTGGCCAGCGTAGCCAGCATCGCGATAGTCCGCAATGTAGTTGTCGACGCGAGGGAGTGAGGCCGCAGCCTCCACCTCGTGGCCCTTACGCTGCAGTTTCTTGACGGTGCGCGCTCTTATGTAACGTGAGCCGCCAATGACCACAATTTTCATGTTGCTTCTCCTTGCCAGCATTGAAACCAAACATGCTCGCCGTCGTGCGTGCCGTTCCCGGTCAGCGTTTCGCCACTATCCTTTGCCGAGATCGTGAGGAAGTCGTGCCCGGAAGCCATTCGTTTCGTCTGGAGGTCTATCGCCTCGCGCTGGAAGGAAGCGCCGGCCTCCTCAAGCGCGATGTGGTCAGCCAAACTGCAGGCGAAGGAACTGTAGTAGAGTTTCACGATCTTTCTCTCGTCTGAATGCAGATGACGTTCCGCAAATGGAGGGGCAGGATCCCGTTCGGCCACTTGGCGCCGGTCGTTCCGGATAGCGCGTTGGAAGGCTCGCACTTGGCAGGAAAGACGGCTACGATGCAGACAGGTAGGTATGCCTATGCCGAGGTGTGAGCGCGCCGAAACAATTGTTCTTTGATTGCCGCGCGCGCGCCAAGCCTGGCGTGAGAAATGGTCGCCGGAAGAGCCAAGACCTCCTGTCGCCGCATGGCGTTCTCGGTTATCAGGCCAATCCTTCGCTGAGGAAATAATAAGCGAAAGTATCGGGCGCACACACTGCTGGCACAATGACTGATATCCCGCCTCGGCCCCCATGGTGCCACTTGAGCAAAGAGATGACCACGGCCGCAGACATGCCTGCTCGATTGCCGCCGGCGCGATGAAGCACTTTCCAGCAACAGAGACCTTCATCATGAGCAATCCTGGCGAACCCGAAAGACGGCCCGCCGAGCTGGTGTTACACCTTGCTACGGTCGAGGTCGATTTCTCTTCGCTGGTGCCCGGCACATCTGTGGTCGCGCAATGGCGCGGCAACCGGCGTGAGCATTGTCAGCGCTTGGCGCAGCACCTATCACGGCTCGCGAATTCACACTGCATCCTAGTGCGGCCATGCCAAAGCCGCGTCCTATGAAGCCTACTGGCCCTGGAGCTCGAACCGGCGAATTGATGTCCGGTGGCGTTCCCGGCTTCCCCCAGTAGGTTAGTGGGCGCCGCCGGCTGCTATATGACCCGGCTTCTTCAGCAACAGGACAGCCGCCAACGCGATCGTCAGACTGACGCCAAGCAGGAAGAAAGTGTCGTTGAAGGCCATTACATAGGCCTGCTGGCGGGCTCTCAGCGCGATCGCAACGATCGCCTTTTGTGCGGCGAGCGCCTGGTCGTTGATGCCATGCGAGTGGAAGTAGGCGGTCAGCCGCGCGATGCGGACGCGGGTTGCCTCCTCAAACACCGATACCGACTGAACCAGCACGTTCGAATGGTACTGCTCGCGCTTGGTGAGGAAGGTCTGCAGCAGCGCGATGCCGACGGCGCCGCCGAGGTTGCGGGTCATGTTGAATAGCGCCGATGCCGAGCCGGCATTCTCATTCTCGATGCCTGATGTGGCNGATGTGGCGATCGCGGATAGCGGCGCCAATATAAGAGCCTGGCCGATGGCGCGCACGATGTTCGGCAAGAACAGCTGGTCGCTGGCATATGCTGCGCTCATATGGATGTTCATGAAGTTCGAGGCGGCAAACAGGGCAAAGCCGATCGCGATGACGAGACGGATGTCGAAGCGCTGCATGAGGCCAGGCACCAGTGGGATCAGAAGGAGTTGCGGTAGGCCACTCCAGGCAAGCACCCTGCCGATCTGTTCGGCATTGTAGCCCTGAATACGGGCGAGATAGACGGGCACGATGAAGACCGAGCCGTAAAGCGCGATGCCAAGCAGGAAGTTAGCGAGGGTGCCGAAGCCGAAGTTGCGGCGTACCAGCAGTCTGAGGTTCAGCAGCGGATGGCTCGAAGTCAGCTCGATCCAGACGAACAGGGTCAGCGACACCGCGGCGACGATTGCCAGCCGCGCGATAAAGGGCGAGCCGAACCAGTCGTCTTTGTTGCCTTCCTCAAGTACGGTCTGCAGGGCCGCCAGTCCGATGGCCATGGTGACAATGCCCGGCCAGTCGCCTTTGGCGAGCAGGCCAAGCCGCATCGGTTGGCCGTCGAGCGAAAACCACAGCATGCCGACCATCAGCGCGCCCGGCACCAGGTTGACGTAGAAGATGTATTGCCAGCCCCAGTTCTCGGTGAGATAGCCGCCGATGGTCGGGCCTATCGCTGGCGCGAAGGTGGCCGACAGTGCGAACAGGGCCAGGCCGATCGGCTGCTTGGCTTTCGGCAGCAGCGTGATGACAATGGTGAAGGCGAGCGGGATGAGCACGCCGCCGGTAAAACCCTGGATCGCTCGTAGGACAATCATCTGACCTAGATTGGCGGCGAAGGCGCAGACGACCGAAAAGACGAGGAACAGCACCGCGTTGGTGATCAGATAGATGCGCAGCGAGAAGACCTGAGACAGCCAGCCGGTCAGCGGGATCACCACAATCTCCGCTATGAGGTAGGACGTCGAGATCCAGCCACCGTCATCGATGCCAGCCCCAATCGCCCCCTGGATGTCAGCAAGCGAGGCATTGACGATCTGAATATTGAGTACGGCCATGAATGCTCCGAGAGCAGAGCCTATCACCGCCACCCAGACCCGCAGCGAATTGCGGGCACCAGCAGATCCGGCCGCGTTCTGGACGTCGCCGGCCGACGTCGGAAGCGAGGAGACGGCGGTTTTCATTGCTGCAACTCCTCAAGCGCCAGTAAGAACGGCGCCAGTGTCAATCATCGCGAAACTGAGGAACGACCGTCGGCCAGCACGGCCGCTTTGGTGTTAATGGTCGGCTCGACGGACATGCCGGACCTGAGCAGCCCGTCGAGCTTGTGATTGTCGATGGAGATCCTCACCGGGATACGCTGCACGATCTTGGTGAAGTTGCCGGTCGCGTTGTCGGGCGGCAGCAATGCGAATTCCAGGCCGCTCGCCGGCGACAGGCTGTCGACGTGACCAGTCAATTCGACGCCAGGGAAGCCGTCGACGGCGACGCGCACCGGCTGCCCGGGACGCACATGAGCGAGCTGCGTCTCCTTGAAGTTGGCGACGACATAGACGGCATCCAGCGGCACCACAGCCATCAACTGCGTGCCTGATGCCACATACTGTCCAACCCTGAGCGTGCGCGCGCCGACCGTGCCGTCGACCGGTGCCGTGATTGTGGCATAGGAAAGGGTCAGTCGGGCCTGATCGGAAGCCGCCTCGGCGCGATCCGTTTGGGCAACGGCACTGTCGCGCTCGGTGGCGAGTACGTCGATCTTAGCCTTTGCGGCGGCTAGGGAAGCCTGGTCGCGCTGCAACCCGGCGATGAGTTGATCGGCCTGGGCGCGGCTTGCTTCGGCTTTCTGCGCGGTACCGGTGCCGCTCCTTGCCAACGTCGCATAGCGGTCGGCGTCGGTGCTGGCGAACGCCAGCGAAGCTTGCGTTGCGGCGACTGTCGCCTTTGCCTGCAGGATCAGCGACTGCTGGAGCGCGATCTGTGCGTCGAGATTACGGACGGCCGCCTCGGCGGCCTCGACCTCGGCATCAGCCTGGGCGAGCGCGGCACGGAAGTCGCGGTCATCGATGCGGGCGAGAACCTGCCCGGTCTCGACAGTCTGGTTGTCATGCACCGGCACATCGGCAATGTAGCCCGATATCTTCGGCGCCACCGTCGTGTAATCGGCTTTCAAATAGGCGTCGTCGGTAGACTCCAGATACCGGCCTGCGGTCCAGTAGCCATAGCCCCAATCACCTCCCGCGGTTGCGCAAATCAGAAACGTCGCCGCAAATGCGATCCGCTTGAGGCGGCGGCTCCTAGATACCGCCGCAGTGACGTCGCCGGGAGTAGCTTCCGTACCAACCGGCAAGGCACTCGGCTCTTCCGCCGAGGGCCGAGCTGGCTGCTCGACGAAGGCAGCCGGCCGCGGCTGAGGCACGGCCGCGCCGGGTGCGTTGGAGAAGTTGGTGGTCGCGGGCATCTCGGACATCTCATTCGTCCTGACGTTCATCGTGCTTTGCGCAAGAGCGGAATGCCCCTGTGCTCAAAAATCGGAAGCCGGACAGGTAAGAAGCTCGCCTGCCTCTTCGTTGGCTGCAGAGAGAAACCGGAAAAACCCCTGCATTCGTCGTCCGTATCTCGTCCGGTTGACACGGGTCGAAGTACATATTGAGATATCCGAGCCGAAAATCATCTGCACCAGCGTATAGGGAGATGGCTGCGATAGCAGCGATGAAGATGGTCGTTCTGATCGTTGTCTTGCCCCTGTTTGTGAAGGGGGATACCTGCCGATGAGAGCGGCAGCCAGACTGGGCTCTTGTCGGGGGAGGCGGCGCGAGCCTACGACCTGACTAGGGTGAGCAGGTCAGGATTTGATAGTGTCGGCCTGCGTCGTGCACATGCCGTGCGGAAATTCCTCATAGACCTCAAGTGTTGCTCGCTTCAGTGTTCGCGAGAGTAGCGCCGAGTCATGGATCGGAACGATCTAGTCGTCGTCGCCATGCATCACGAACGGAGACAAGTCGATTGACTTGGAGGTGTACGGTGAAGTGGGTCTCCGAAAAGGCCTTGATGAATTGAATCTGGGCATTGGCGGCGCCCATCCTGTGTGAACGACGCTCGCAATGGCTTCGCGTCCGATCGGTTGAACACTTAGAACGGGCCGCTCGCAAAATCGAGATAGAACTGCGCCCGACTTGCAGCGCTTGGCTCAGCCCGTCAAAAACTTCGATAGGCAAACCACTTGGATTGGCAGGCGTCTCAAGATCGGTCCGCCGGAGGCCGGCATCGCGATCACCGTGAACCCGGCATTGCGATACACGCTGTGGATCGCCGATCTTGGCAGCTTGGAGGCGAGCGGGCATTTGGCCTTTGCCCCGAGCGAGTGTTGCGGCAAACATTACGAAAATACCGGCATGGCGAAGATGAATTTCACGGGGAGTTCCGGGGACTGCTCAGCGTAGTTGAGGCGAGGCCCGAGGCTTTCTGTATGTCGGTGAAGGCATGCGTTTTTAACGGCTAGGTTTTCGATTTCTCCGCGTGAGAGGCTATAGCTTCAATCGGGACGTGTAGGTGCCTCACCCCGGAGGTTTGGTCACTCACATCTCATGGATTTCCATGAGGTGCGGCTGCGGCGTGGTCCGGTTAAGATCGGAAAAACGAATTCACGAGCCCAGATGGTCAATGATGAGAGTTAGAGAAGGCGCTGACAGTCTCCGCCTTTCATTGTCCGGCAGGAGAAGACAATGACGACAGCGTTCAACTCGCTTGGCGAACCCGACGCGGAAGCGTTGCGGGCGGCTCGGATCATTGAAAGCGTGGTCGGCAATGGGTGGGCGACAGACGCGGCCGGCAGATTCAGCTATGTTACTCCCAGCACGCTATCGCTTCTCGGCACGACGCTGGAGGAGTTCAACACTTCGTCAGAAGGTGGCCCCGCGGGTTGGAAGCGGCTAATCCATCCAGACGACTATGACCGAGCCGTGGCCGAGTGGCGTCGCTGCCTGCAGACAGGTGAGCACTACAATGTGGAGCACCGCATTTTGCGCGCGAGCGGTGCTTACGGTTGGAGCCGAATCTCCGGACAGCCGCTGTGCGATAGCGAAGGTAACCCCGTTGCATGGTATGGCACATTGATTGAAGGCGATTCGCCGTCCGCAGCCACAGAGCGCTCCGCTGACGTGATCATTGCGGCCGAGAAGGAAGCAGCCTCCGACGCTCACCATTCCCTGAGACTGGTCCATCCGGACGACCGGACAGCGGCGGCGCACGCAGTCGCCCGCGCGTTCTGGACAGGTGTCCCCCAGGTAACGAGGCACAGGCAACTGCAGGCCGACGGAAGTTATCGCTGGAACGAGACCCGATCGGAGCCCGGCTACAGTGTCAGTGTGGACATTGATGATCTGGTGACAGATGGGGAACCGCTTTCCGGGGCGAACCTGGATCACTTGGTTGAGAACAATGCCGGGCCAATTCAATCGGCGAAAATCGTTGAAAGCATATTCGGGAACGGATGGGCGTTCGATGCGGCGGGTAGATGGATCTACCTGCATCCGTTCGCGCTGAGCTCCCTCGGGGTGACGCTGGAGGATCTGAACGCTCCATTGAACGAGGGGTACACCGCCTGGAAGCGTTTGCTTCATCCAGACGACTATGAGCAGATCGCGGTTACCTGGCGCCATTGTCTGAGGACCGGCGATCATTTCAATGTCGAGTTTCGCTTTCGGCGCGCAAACGGCACCTATGTATGGGCCCGAACCGCCGCGCGGCCCGCGCGCGACAGCCAGGGTCGTATCACGGGATGGTACGGAATCGCGCTCGACAACGATGTCTACAAGAAAACCGTGGCGGAGCTGCGCGGTCGGGAGCGGGAACTTTCTCAGCTCGTCGACATGGTCCCAGTCCAGATCAGACGGCTGACGCCTGAAGGCGAGCCGACCTTCTTCAACAGACGTTTGCTTGACTTCTTCGGTCTCGACGGTGTGGCGGATCTGGACAAGCCGGGGATGAGCCGGCAGGCGGCGGCCATACAGTCCCTCGTCTATCCCGAAGATGCGGCACGCCTCCTGGAGACCGTCCGCCACTCTCTGGCTACCGGCGAACCATACTCCATGAAGTATCGAATGCGCCGTGCGGACGGAGCGTACCGCTGGGTGGATGGACGCGGCGAGCCGCTGCGTGATCACAGCGGCGCGATTGTTCAGTGGTATGTGATCTCTATCGACGTCGACGACGAGATGCGCGCACAGGAAGCGTTGCGCGAGCGGGAGCGGGAACTCTCGCAACTGGTCGACATGGTGCCGAGCTTCCTCTGGCGCCTGTCTGCGTCGGGCGAGCCGGTCTTCTTCAGCAAGCGAATGGTTGAGTATCTCGGCCTTGACGTAGGAGGATACGAGAATGTCGGAGGAAATGGCCTGAAGGCGGCCATTGCGGCTGTCGTACATCCCGATGACTCCGCCACGCTGGAAGCAGCGATCAACCACTCGGTCACCACCGGGGAAAGCTTCTCCCTGAACTATCGCCTGCGTCGCGCTGACGGCGTCTTCCGATGGATGTCGGGCCGAGCGGAACCGATGCGAGACGAGTGTGGGACTGTCGTCCAATGGTACGGTCTTTCGCACGACATCGACGACCAGGTGAGGGCAGAAGAAGCGCTGCGGAAAGCCAACCGGCAACTGGAGCAAATGATTGACGCTGTGCCCGTGAATCTCCTGAGCTTTGCCCCTTCAGGCAGGATCACCTACACCAGCAAGCGATACCTGGAGAAGGTCGGTTCGCCACCGACGCACATCAATGATTTCGATGCCCTGGCCCGGGACCTGGCCCATCCTGAAGACTTTCCGACAATGTTTCGGAGGGCTTCGAATGGCTTTGCGTCCGGCCAGCCTTTCGTGAACCGCTTTCGTCGACGCGAGAAGGATGGCGTCTACCGCTGGATAGAAGCACGAGCGCAACCGTTAAGGGATACCGATGGCGCGATCGTTCAATGGTATATGGCTTCAATCGACATTGAAGATGAGATGCGGGCGCAGGAGGCATTGCGCGAAAGAGAGCGCGAGCTTCAGCAGCTTGTCGATGCCTTGCCGGTCCACATCTGGAGCTGGACGCCAGATGGCAAGCTTGCGTACGTCAATAGGCGGTCTTTGGAGGAACTCGGCATCTCCGGGGCAAACTTCGAAGACTTCACGAGGGTGGCTCGAGATCTGATTCATCCCGAAGACGCTCTCGAGGTGCTCAATAGGTCAGCCAGCTGCCTCAAAACTGGCGACTCCTTCATCATGCGGTATCGCCGGCGTTGGAAAGACGGCAGCTATCGCTGGATAGAAGGGCGTTGCGAGCCTCTGCGCGATCGGGACGGAGCCATCGTTCACTGGTACCAGGTCTCCATCGACATCGACGAGGAGATGCGCGCACAGGTGGCGCTGCGCGAGAGAGAACGTTCGCTGTGGCAGCTGGTTGAAACGCTGCCGGTGATGATCGATTGCGCCGCACCGAATGGTGAGCCGATATATCGAAGCCGTCAGCTCCGCGAGTTCCTCGGATATGAGTTGGAGGTATTGGACGGTAAGGGAAAATCCCGCCTATCCGGGACACTCGACGAAGGCGTTCATCCTGACGACCTGGCGGGCGTCAAAGCGAACTATGCTCATTCGTTGGCCACTGGCGAACCGTATGCGCGGAGGCACCGTCTGCGTCGCTTCGATGGCGAATATTGCTGGGTCGATACGCGCGCGGCACCGATGCGCAATGCAGAAGGGGCGATTGTTCAGTGGAACGTCGTCTGTCTGGACATCGACGGTGAAGTTCGCACGCAAGAAGAGCTGCGCCTGGCGCAAGAGAGACTTGCACGCGCGAGCCAGGCGGCGAGTCTCGCCGAGCTTTCAGCCTCTATAGCGCATGAGGTGAACCAGCCTCTGGCGGCTGTTGTCGCCAATTCATATGCCTGCCAGCGTTGGCTCACGGCCGATCCGCCAAATATCGAGCGGGCGCAGAAGACTGTGGAGCGTATTATCCGTGATGCCAACTCAGCTGCGGATGTCGTCAGCCGTATCCGCGCCTTATTCAAGCAATCGGCAGACGCGATGGCTTACACAGCACTCGACAGCGTCATCGCGGAGGCGCGCGACCTCATCGCCGAGGAGGCGGTGCGGCGCCGTGTTCGTCTGGATATCGATGTCGAAAGCGACCTTCCTATTGTCGCGCTCGATCGGGTGCAGATCCAGCAGGTTCTGGTGAACCTCATCCGCAATGGGATCGAGGCGATGGACTCTGTTACCGGTGACAAGGTTCTTGGACTTCGCGTGGGCCGTATAGGGGACGCGATCCAGATCGAGATCAGCGATTGTGGCCCGGGCATTGAGTTTCCTGACCGAATATTCGAGCCGTTCTTTACGACGAAAGAGCATGGCATGGGCATGGGACTCGCGATCTGCCGTTCGATCGTCGAGTCCCATGGCGGACGGTTGTGGGTGGAGAAGAACGATCCGCACGGAACGGCGTTCGTCTTCACGATGCCAGTTGAAATGAAAGCGGCAGCATGACGCCCCACGATCAAATGGTCTTCATCGTCGATGACGACGTGCGTATTCGGGAAGCGCTTGGTGAGCTTCTGGAGTCCCATGGCATGCGCGCCGTAGCGTTCGGATCGGCCGGCGACTATGTCCTTGCCGACAAGCCGGACGTCCCCGCCTGCCTGATCCTCGATGTGGAATTGCCTGACATCAACGGTCTAGATCTGCAGAAGCAGATCGCCGAGGGCGATCATCCGCCGATCGTCTTCATAACGGGGCATGGCGACATCCCGTCCTCTGTGCGTGCGATCAAGCACGGCGCTGTGGACTTCCTGACAAAGCCTTTCAGCGATACGGACCTCATGGTCGCGATCCGGGCAGCGATCGCCCAGGACCGGGAAAGGCGATCAGAGCGCGCCGAACTCACCGTGTTGAGGCAACGCTATCAAGAGCTCACGCAGCGAGAACGCGAGGTGCTGCCGCTCGTTGTGAGTGGCCTGCTCAACAAACAGGCCGCGGCTGAGTTGGGGATCAGCGAGGTCACGCTGCAAATCCATAGACGGAACGTGATGCAGAAAATGGTTGCGGCATCACTCGCTGATCTCGTGCGCATGGCGGAGCGGTTGGAGATACCGATCAGCCACTCTCGACGAACGGGAGGGAACGGAGTGTGAGCAAGGTGCGACCTGTCGTGGCGATTGTCGATGACGACCCAAGATTGCTCGAGTCGCTCGAGAACCTTTTGGAGTCTGCGGGCTATGCTGCCCGCATCTTCTCGTCGGCGGGATCACTGCTCGTCAGCGGGCTGTCTGACGTGGACTTGCTCATTACCGATATCGGGATGCCTGGTACGGACGGCTTTGAACTTCGTGACTTGGTCAAGAAGACGCGTGCGGACCTGCCGGTGTTCCTGATCACCGGTCGTCACGAGATAGCCGATCAGCACCGCGCCAAAGGCATCAGCGGGTTTTTCCGAAAGCCCTTCGATGGCCAAGCCCTGCTTGCGGCTGTGAGCGACGCTTTACGCAACCAAGAACCGAGGGATGAACATGAGAGTTGACCAACCGCTCTTGCAGAGATCGACGCCGGTGTCACGGCAGCGGAACGCCGAGCCGCAGCAGCCGCTCGTCATCATTGTCGATGACGATGCGTCTGTTCGGGAGGCACTGTCGGAGTTGATACTGTCGATGGGCTTTGAACCGGTCTGCTTCGCTTCGACCCGAGAATTGCTCGACGCTGACGTCTTGGACAGCCCCGGTTGCTTGATCCTCGACGTCCGCATGCCAGGGGCAAGCGGCCTGGATCTACAGCACCATCTTGCGTCAAACGGCAATCCCAAGCCCATCATCTTCCTGACTGGGCATGGCGACATACCGATGACTGTCCAGGCGATGAAGGCGGGCGCGGTGGATTTTCTCACCAAACCGGTGCGCGACCAAACACTCCTTGACGCCGTGATCGCGGGCATTGCGGTGGATGCCAAGCGGCGGGCGGATGCGGTGGTCGTCAAGCGCAACATCGAGCGTGTCGAGACGCTGACCCCGCGCGAGCGCGAGGTGCTGCATGAAGTGGCTCGTGGGCGCCTCAACAAACAGATCGCTTTCGACCTCGGCATCAGTGAAGTGACCGTCAAGCTTCACCGCGGCAATGTCATGCGCAAGATGGAAGCAGCTTCCATCGGAGAGCTGATCCGGGCCTGGGAAACGCTGCCCCCGGCGATGCGCGAGGCCGGCGCGGCCAGGACTTTCGAAAGGGTGAACCTCGCCTCCGTCCGATAGGATCGCCCAGCGGCTGGCGCTTCTCCGTTAAGAGTAGCCTGCCCAGGACGATCCGGACTCAGACAAATTTTTATGAAGTTTAGAGCGATGATCGCCGCGTGTAACCTGGTGTTGAGGCTACACTGCCAAGCTCTTGCCGCGCATCGCCAGCTAACGGCGGCGCATTGGGAAAGCTTTGGAGCGGCGTATCTCCATCACGGCGACTATCGCTAATGTTGTGCTTCAGCCAGCCGCGAAGCTTAGTATGCTGGTGGCAGGAATTCGATCAGGGCCCTTGTGACGGCGGCCGGCTGCTCCTCCGGAACCCAATGGCCTGAGCCTTCGACTACTACGGCCCGTACGTTTTCGGCGACGTGGCGGAGATGGCCTTCGTACATCGATGCCAGGCCACCCGAACCGCTTATACCGAGTACCGGCATCGTCAGCTTGTGTTTTGCAAAGGCTTTGTTCTGTTCTTCGTCACGCGGGAAAGCCCGGTAGTACTCGAAGCCTGCGCGCAATGCGCCAGGCTGGGCATAAGAACGGCCGTAGACTTCGTCGGCTTCGGTGTCGAACGCGCGAGTATTTACCCCCTCTGCATTGTGAAACCACTTTAAATACTCAAGCTCGCGACCGGCAATGAGCATTTCCGCCACGTCGCGTACGGAGTGGAAGCGAAAATGCCAAGTGCGAGGGCCTTGGATCAATTCGTTCCACGGTTCGATGCCTGGCAGCGGGACGTCAACGATTGCCAGTGTGGTGACTTCCCCCGGGTGCTGCGCCGCATAGGAATAAGCGACCATGCCACCCATATCGTGACCGACGAGATTGACGACCGGACCAAGGTTCAGCTGATTGACAAGTGCTCGAATATCCTCGGCAATCGCCGCCTTTTCGTAGCCGGCCGCAGGCTTGGCGGTGTCCCCCAAACCGCGCAAATCGGGCGCAAGTACCGTGTAACCGCGCGCCACCAGTTGCGGCATTACAAAGCGCCACATGTATGAGGTCGTGCCCCAACCATGCAACAACACCACGGTTTTCGGGCCGCCTGCTGCCAGCAAATAGTGATAGGCCACACCGTTAACGTCGGCCTTGCCTACGACGATACGTGCCGACGGGTCGGTCGATTGCCCGAGCGGCACGCCGGAGTGCGGTGCGCTGGCAGAAGTCGATGGCCCGGCAGCAAGAACCGCAATGAGGAAACCAGAAAGAAAGCTAAGGCGCATAAAGCACTCCGGGGTTGTGAGGTCCAAAGTGCTCCAAGAGCGGCAAATGCCGTGCAATTTCTATAAGGCGAAAGCTTTAAAGCCTTTGTCATTATAATAACGCGTTGTACACCTAAGCATATTGCGCTCTGGCCGGCGGTGAGTTGATTACTCAACATGAGGACCACGTAGGCGAAACCTATCGCGGTCCGTTCGGGCGGTGACTTGCTCGCGATCAGCCGCTCCTCGTTTTGAGAAGAATCCTCATACGGCTTGATAGGTCGTGTTTGTGACAGCCGCACGCGGCACGTCGCGCACGAACCAACGTCATCGCATCATTTGCCCCATCTCAGCGACAGTTCCAGCACCTCGGCGTACCTACCCTGCACCTTGGCATCGTACGACACATGCTTGCGTAGAATAGGTTCGCGGGGCGGATCGGCGCATCTTCTCCCTCGCAAGCCATCACGATCATCGGGCGTCGCCGCTCCTTCGCCCGCTCCTCCCCCCGAAAGCGACGGTGCAGGTCGACCCGGTGATCGTGATGGTGAGCCGACCCGAGAAGCCGCTCACCAAGGATGGACACGATGAGTATGGATGGACTTTTCACCCTCGGTGCAACCCGCCGCGACGTCTTGTTGGCCAGTTTTTCAGCGGCGGTCATAGCCGGACTGCCAGTCGCTTCGTCATCCGGCGCCCAGCAAAACCCACATGTTCCCACCCCTCAATCAGGACGCAAAACAATGAGCACCATCACAACCAAGGACGGTACGGAAATCTATTACAAGGACTGGGGTAGGGGTCCGCCAATAACCTTCTCACACGGCTGGCCGCTGAATTCCGACGCCTGGGATGCACAGATGCTCTTTCTGGCCCATAATGGCTTCCGCGTGGTTGCTCATGACCGGCGGGGCCATGGCCGCTCCAGCCAGGCCACGTCCGGCAATGACATGAATGGCTACGCGGACGATCTTGCAGCCGTGATCGAGGCGCTGGATCTCCGGGACGCCACGCTGGTCGGGCATTCAACCGGGGGAGGCGAGGTCGCTCGCTATATCGGACGGCACGGCACGGAACGCGTGGCCAAGGCTGTTCTTATCGCCGCTGTTCCGCCGATCATGGTGAAAACGCCGACCAATCCGGAAGGTCTTCCGATCGAAGTGTTCGACGGCATAAGGGCTGGCCTCCTCAAGGATCGCTCGCAGCACTATCTGGACCTCGCACAGTCGTTTTATGGTGCAAACAGGCCAGGCGCCACGGTCTCCCAGGGGGTTCTGAATCAGTTCTGGCTCTGGAGCATGCAGGTCGGTCTCGTGAATGCATATGAATGCGTCAAAGCGTTCTCCGAAACCGACTTCACCGAGGACCTCAAGAAATTCGATATACCGATCTTGATCCTGCATGGCGAGGACGACCAGATCGTCCCGGTCAAGGATTCGTCAGTCAAGTCGGAGCGGCTGATCAAGGGCGCAAAGGCCATATATTACCCCGGCGCGCCCCACGGGATCACGGCCACACACCAGGACCAGGTGAACGCCGATCTGCTCGCCTTCCTCAAGGGCTAGTGCTCTCAAGCGGCGGTCATGGCTGGCCGCACAACACCGGTGCGGCCAGCCTGACTATGAAAACTCAGCATCGATGGCTCCTGGAGAAGCTTTCTGGTCTCAGCCGTCCGAGTTCACGCTGAGAACTGCGGTTGGCAACTGCGGCGGCTCTCGTGAAAATCATCAGAGGCAATGCAAATGGGTATACTTTCAGGAAAGACCGCGTTGATCACCGGGGGAAACAGTGGGATTGGGCTATTCGCCGCGAAAGCTTTCGCGTCGGAGGGGGCGCAGGTCGTAATCACCGGCCGGAGACAGCGTGCCGTCGAGGAGGCAGTCTCCGAGATCGGAGCCGGCGCACTGGGCATTCAGGGTGATGTAGCCGACGTGGCGCACCACGAGGATGTCGCGCGACAGATCCATCAGAGGTTTGGGGCGTTCGATATCTATATGGCGAACGCCGGCGTGAACACCATCACGCATTCGTCGGCAGTTACCGAAGACGAGTACGATGCGCAGTTCTCTATCAATGCGCGCGGCGTCTTCTTTGGTGTGCAGAAACTGATCCCGCTGATGCGCGATGGCGGCGCAGTCATACTGACGGGATCAATCGCCAGCGAGAAGGTCTTGGAAGGCCATGCCGTTTATGCAGGCTCCAAGGCAGCCATCGGCGCCTTCGCGCGCAGTTGGGCGATAGAACTGAAATCGCGTCGCATACGCGTCAACGTGCTCAGCCCCGGCCCCGTGGATACGGCTATTCTCGACAAACTGGGTGTCCCGGCCGAAATGCGAGCATCCTTCGAGAAGTCCATGGCCGAAGCAATTCCCCTTGGTCGAATGGGCCAGCCGGAAGAACTGGCAAAAGCCGCTCTGTTCCTGGCCTCGGACGCGAGCAGTTTTGTCACCGGTGTCAATCTGCGGGTCGACGGCGGAATGGCATTGCTTTGAGCTGGGGTAGCCAAGTCGCTGCCGTTTGACGGTCGAGCGTCGATCGCCATCCCACCCGGCCAGATCCAAGGTGAAAGGTGGTTTTATAGCTCCCCGGTCTCAGAACCTGTGTCAGGGCCCCCACGCACTTTCAAGGTCCTTTGGAAAGCGTGAAGAGGACCGGGGCGACGCCCCGGTCCTTCCAGGTTCTACAATTTTCGGGTGCTAGTGACCCCAGATGCCCTGGCCCGGGTCCTTGCTGGGAGCAATCGGCTTGCGCACGGTCTCCTGCACGCCGGCATCGTTGCCCGTCTTCCTGATCGAGGAGGTGTGCATGCTCTCGGAAGAAGTTGCGGGTTGCTGGACCGAGTTTGATCCGTAGTGATCGCTTCCGGCGACGGCGTTTCCTGCTGCAACAAGAAGGATTGCGGCAGCAAGAGATGTGTTCTTCATTTTGGTAACTCCATGGTTAATTTTGGATCGTATTCACAATAACAATATAAATGCTGCGTCATTGCGGAACGATCAGACGATGTGGCTGTTTGATCCATACGAAAGCATGGGCTGTGAAGGTCTAAGGTCAGGGCAATGTCGTTCGCGGTGGGAGTCTTGCCGTTACGCCGGGGCGGCAGTGGTGTTTGGAGGCAGCAGCTCCATGGATTTGTATTGGTCACGAACCCCTGCGCTGCCGGCGATCCGCGTGCGGAATACCCAGGTCACCTGATCGCAGCGATGACCCACCCTGCACCTTGGCATCGTATGACCGACCATTCCGCACAATAGGTCGGCGCCCCGGATCGGCGCATTCTTCTCCACATTGGTCAAACGGAAGGCCGACAAAGGAGAAAGCAAATGCGAAATGTCACTGGAATCCTGGCGCTGGCCGCCGCGCTTGCCGTCGCGGGTGGCGCAACGGCGCAGGCGGCCGGAGCGAAGCCCAAGCCGACGATCGTGCTGGTGCACGGGGCCTTCGCCGAATCGTCAAGTTGGGACGCGGTCATAACCAAACTCGGCAGGGACGGCTATGTGGCGAAGGCGGCAGCCAATCCCCTCCGCAGCGTCGCCAGCGATGCCGCGGCGGTCTCGGCCATCATCCGGTCGGTTCCCGGACCGATCGTGCTGGTGGGGCATTCCTACGGCGGACCCGTGATCACCGAAGCCGCCAACGGCAATCCCAATGTGAAGGCCTTGGTATACGTGGCCGGATTCGCGCCGGATAACGGCGAATCGAGCGCCACCTTGTCCAGCATGTTTCCCGGCAGCACTTTGGCAAGCGCGCTTGCTCCAGTCGCGTCGCCGAACGGCGGCCAGGATCTCTTCATTCAGCCGGACAAATTCCGAGCCCAGTTCGCGGCTGACGTTCCCGAAGAGCAGTCGTCGCTGATGGCCGCCACCCAACGCCCGATCGCGCAGGCAGCCCTGGCCGAGCCCTCGGGCGTAGCTTCATGGAAAACGCTGCCGTCCTACATGATCTACGGCACCGATGACCGAAATATCCCGGCAGCCGTCATGAGCTTCATGGCCAAGCGCGCGCACGCCGTGAAGACGGTCGTCATCGAGGGTGCTTCCCACGCGCTCATGGTCTCGCACCCCGACGAGGTCACCTCACTTATCGAGGACGCCGCATCGGCCAGCGAGTAGCTCGCCGGAAAGCCGACATTCGACCAACACCCGCAAATCAACACCCTCAACAAAGGAGATTGGAAATGAAGATCGTCGTCATCGGCGGAACCGGGCTGATCGGTTCCAAGACTGTGGAAAGACTGCGCAGGAAGGGACACGACGTGCTTGCGGCCTCACCGAATTCGGGAGTGAACACCGTCACCGGAGAAGGGCTGGCCGTCGCTCTTGCCGGGGCACAGGTCGTCGTCGATCTCGCGAACTCACCGTCATTCGAGGAAAGGGCCGCGCTCGAATTTTTCGCGGCATCCGGGCGTAATCTTCTTGCAGCCGAAGCGGCCGCCGGCGTCCGCCATCACGTCGCGCTGTCTGTGGTCGGCACCGACCGGCTGCAGGACATGGGGTATTTCCGCGGCAAACTGCTTCAGGAAAAGCTGATCAAGGAGTCCGCTATCCCCTACACGATCGTGCACGCCACACAGTTCTTCGAGTTCACCGCCGCCATCGCAAACACCGGCGCCGTAGGGGATACCGTCCACATGTCACCGGCGTACTTCCAACCAATGGCAGCCGACGACGTTGCCGATGCGATGGCGGACGTCGCCCTAGCAGCGCCAGTGAACGGCACGATCGAAATTGCCGGCCCCGATCGCGTTCGTATGAGCGAGCTCGTCGGTCGCTTTCTAAAGGCCACCAACGATCCGCGCAAAATCGTCTCGGATCCTGGCGCTCTCTACTACGGTCAAGTGGCAATCGACGATCAAACGCTTGTCCCCGGCGAGAACGCGCGTATCGGCGCCGTCCACTTCGACGACTGGCTCAGCCGATACACGCCACCGGCGTAAGTACCAACGCCGGTTTCGCGACCCATCAGACCAGCATTCCCTAGCTCTCATTCCAACAAGGATATCGGACATGATCAGGAAACTCCTCTGTGCAGCGCTCGCCGCCGCATCCGTCACCGCAGCAATGGCCAAAGACGCGGACAGCGTGAAGCTCGTCTACGACCACGCCCTTCCAAATGTGCCCGGCAAGAGCTTGAAAGCCGTGCTCGTCGAGTACGGGCCGGGCGGGACATCGCCGGCGCATACCCATCCCAGTTCCGCGTTCATCTATGCCACGGTGCTGGAGGGGGCGATCCGAAGCCAGGTCAACGGTGGGCCCGTGAAGACGTACCGTGCAGGCGAAAGCTTCTCGGAATTTCCGGGCGACCATCACGCCGTCAGTGAAAACGCCAGCAAGACGGAACGCGCTCGCCTGCTTGCGGTCTTCGTCGTCGATACCAACGAGACCAACCTGACGACCTACGCGAAATGAACTGGTGACGCCCTTGCCAAGGTAAGGGCGTCAAACCGACACACAATCGGCGAAGGAAAGGCACTGACATGGATGCGATCGCCAGGCGCACGCTTGCAGGGGTTTCGGTCCCCGATACGCCGCTTGTCGGCCGGGCGATCGAACATGCCCGCCAGCTATGTGAACCGTATTTGTTCAACCACGTGGTTCGATCATGGCTTTTCGCCGTCCGCATCGCACAGGTCCAGAACATCGAGCACGACGGTGAAGTTGTTGCCGTCGGAACCCTGTTGCACGACGTCACGCTCAACGAGACCTTCGCCGGGCCGCGCCGTTTCGAGGTGGAAGGCGCCGATCTGGCCCGCGCCTTCGTCCGGCAAGGCGGCTTCGACGAGCGTCGTGCTCAGTTGACATGGGACAGCGTCGCTCTCAATTCGACGCCGTCGATTGGCCTCTACAAGGAAGCCGAGGTGGCGCTGTGCACAGCCGGCATCTGCCTTGATGTCGTCGGACTGCAATACAGTCTCATCTCTTCCGCCGAGATAGCCAGGATCGTCGGCGAATTTCCGCGTCTTCAAATGAAGCGGCGGATGACGCGATGCTTTTGTCACATCGCCAAGGTGAACCCGGAAACGACCTACGACAACTTTGCCCGGGATTTCGGTGAGCGCTTTGTGGCCGGCTACAAGGCGCCGTCTTCAGTCGATTTTGTGATGAACACTCCCTTCGAAGAGTAAGCGAAACCTCGAACCTGATCTCTCCGGCTGCGGCCGCGAGAGGCCTCAAGAGGGCATCATGCGAATTGACAGTCTACATCCAGAAACATCGGCGCGCCTTGCGGCGGTCGACCTCGACACGTCCCTGCGGGCAGCTGCGCTATGGCTGTCTAAGCCGGCCATAGGCCTGGTTGTCGTATGCCATGGCAGTGGCGAGGCGGCAGGCGTGCTGAGCAAGTCAGACCTTGTCCGTCATCTGGCGAATTCGGGGTCGGCGGAAGCGCCGGTATCGACACTGATGAGCCGGTCTTTCGTATCCTGTGGGCCCGATGACGACCTGCATTCGGTCTGGCAGACCATGACAACACAGCGGCTCCAGAACCTACCGGTGCTCGGCGCCGGCGCTAAGCCGATAGGCGTCCTCGATATCCGCGACGCGATGAAGGCGCTCTTCCAACAGGAAGAGCTCCAGGAGCGGCTGCTCGCCAACTATATCGGGGGCGTTGGCTACCAATAGAGGAGAATCTCGCGACGGTGCGATGAGCACGAAAGAGCGGGAGATCTGTCTCGCGAGATGTTTGGTCCCGCACTGGCGATGGTCCGCAGATCGCGGGACATATACTGCAGTATGGTTTGGCTTCTTACTCGATCTAATCGACCACTCCCGTCCTCTATTGTACCGTCTTCAAGCAACTGAATTCTGCGTGAGCAAACATGAGGGTTACAATGTCTCGTCCGGAAGTGAAAGTGGATGTCTTCGACAGCCCGCCCGAGATTCCACGAGATGGCCTGCCCATTCAGCTAGCGACCGCCGGCATCGTTCATGACCTTGGCAATCTCATCCAGGTCGCCTCGTCGGCATTGAATCACCTGGCCCGTGATCCGAGCGTCTCGGCGGCTCCAGCGCTTGGGCATGTAATTTCGGGCGCCAGAACTGCCCTGGAACGAGCCGGCGCGCTTGTCCGCCAGACTATCAGTTCCGCCCGAGAGAGCCGCAGAGAAAGCGAATATGCAAATGTCGGCGCCTGTCTGGCTGAAATCGAGACCCTCATTCGAAGTGCGTCGGATCCCAAGATTCGTCTTGAGGTTCGAGTGACGCCGGACTTGCCTTCAGTGAGGTGCAATCGCCTGGATTTGCAGAACGCGATTCTGAACCTGGTATTCAACGCGCGCGATGCATCTCCCAACGGAGGCCTGATCTCGATAAATACCGCAGTGGTCTTTGATGGCTCCTCAGCCGCTCAGGTGGATATCACCACCGCCGACCACGGTGTGGGAATGACCGCCGAGACGATTGCCTTCGCATTCGATCCCTTCTTCACCACAAAAACGGAGGGCCTCGGCGGCGTCGGCCTGCCAATGGTCAAGCGCTTTGCCGAAGAGTCAGGCGGAAGCATCGATATTCAGAGCGCGCCCGGGGCAGGCACAACTGTCACGCTACGTCTGCGCGCGATGCGATAGCGACCGGGCAAGCTACATCGAGCCTCACGCAACGCACATCGAGAGATAGAGATGCACGCAAAGGTCACAGAAAACATTCAGCAGCATCGGTTCGAGCTCCCGATCACCGGTCAAGCCTTCGCAGTGGCCTACTATTCGCTCCAAGACGGCAAGGTAGCGCTGATACATACCGAAGTGCCTTCGGAATTTTCCGGACAGGGGATCGCGTCGCGGTTGGCGCAAGGCACCTTCGAATTGCTCCGCAAAACGGGCCGCAAAGCGGTCTTGAAGTGTCCCTTCATGAGCGGCTTCGTCGCCAGGCATCCGGAATACACCGATGTCGTTGCAGGGTGATCAGGCCCCGAATACAGCTGTTTGCAAAAAAAGGTCTGAGTCGAGATGGACGACCAATATAATTTGCAGAGGTTCGTCAACGCTCAGGATCCGGTCTACGGCGACGCCCTGGCTATACTGCGTCGAGGCATGATGTGTACTCCATACATGGAGTTGATCTTCCCGAGGTTGGCTGCCGGGCTAAGCGACACTGACGCCGATCCGTACGCGATCACATCACTCGACGAGGCAGGCGCTTACCTCCAATCGCCGATACTGGGCGTTCGTTATCGGGAATGCGTCGGCACACTGCAACGACTTTCCAATCTAAGTGCTCGCGCGGTCTTCGGTGATGAAGATACAAAGAAATTGCACGCGTCCCTAACGCTGTTTTCCGAAGCAAGTAACGACGAGTTCCTGCTCGAGACCATCTTCGACGTATGGTTCGACGGTCAAATCGACGAGGGCACGATGCGCAAACTCTACTCGATGTCATAACGCCGCCGGCGACCGGCGGATGTGGCTACCGCCGAAACCGTCACCGCCCTATTCTTCCTGTGGCAGAGGCATCAACCCGTGTTCGCCTGGTACGCCGGGGAAGCGGCCTTCGCGCCAGTCCGCCTTTGCCTGCTCAATCCGTTCGGCTGAGGAGGAGACGAAGTTCCAATGAATATAACGTGGTTCGGAAAGAGGCTCGCCGCCGATCAGCATCAGCCGCGCGGCATGGAAGGCAGGCGCCTGGAGCACGATCTCAGCGTCCGGCTCCAGCATGATCAATTCGCCTTCACCGAACGTGCCAAGTTGGCCCATGACTTCGATCTCGCCGGCGACAACATAGATCGCACGCTCGAGATATCCGGGTTTCACCTGATATCGCGCACTGCTGGTGAGCACGATTTCGGCGCAGACCAGGTCGGAGTACGTCCTTGCCGGAGACACCAACCCGTCGGAAACCCCGGCGATTAAAGTGAACTCGACCCCGTCGCCACAGATCCGTGGGATTTCGGGAGCGCCATAATGTGAAAAGTGGGCGGCAACTTCTTCGTGCTTGGTGGGGAGGGCCACCCAGGCCTGAACGCCGAAGAGATTGCTTCCTGGTGCTCGGGCTTCTGGCGACGTGCGTTCGGAATGGACGATGCCGGACCCGGCCGTCATCCAGTTGACCTCGCCGGAGCGGATGGTCTGCACTTCACCGAGATTGTCGCGATGGATAATCTCCCCGTCGAACAGATAGGTCACGGCCGCAATCCCGATATGCGGATGCGGCCCCATGTCGAAACCGCGACCTGCGTCGAATACCGCGGGGCCGAAATGGTCGAACAGGATGAAGGGGCCGATCATCAGGCGGTTCGAGGAGGGCAATACGCGCCGTACCTTCAAACCGTCGGCAAACTCACGCACGCTCGGCTGGATGAGTGCCTCGATGCCGACGATGTCGCTTTGGCGGATGGTCATGAATCTCTGTCCTTTCGAATGCCTGGTCGACCACGTGCTCGAGCGTGCTCCGATGGGGCGGTGTGGAAGACAGCCTGAATGGCTTTCAGGAGCGCGAATTTGGAGCTATCGTGCTGCTGGCCGGGGATGCCGGTTTCGCCGTAAGCCGAAGTCCCCCTCGACAGGGTTGCCACAAGATCATCGGCCATCTCGGGCCTGTCGAGTAGGAGCGGCGCGAAGCTCTGCTGGTCTATCTGGTAGACCACGACGTGGGTCATTGCCCGCAATGTCGACGTCTCGCCAATACCTGCGAGCAGGCCGGTCTCGCCGAAGAAGTCGCCAGGTGCAAGCCGGCCAACCTCCTGCACGTTGGCATTGCTTTGGACATGTTGCCGGACGATGACGCCCTTCCGGACAATCATGAGGGATGCCAGCATCTCTCCTTGTTCTGCAATGACGTCGCCCTTGCGATAACTGCGAACCGAGGTCGTCGCGGCAAGCGCCTCCTGCTCGGCATCCGTTAGCGTCGAGAAGATCGGTATGGCCTTGATCAGGTCGATCGCGGCGAAGCCTTGGGAGGTCGGCGTCCCGTCGATTGGCGGGGAGGTCACTGCAATCGAAGCCGAAAGTGGCGCTGCCAGCAGCACCCCGACCGACCTTGAGTGGCGATAGACGAGATCGAAAATTTCGTTCCGAGCTGTAATCCGCTGATCAAGGCTGGCGACGCGAAATGACAGCTCGATCTCGATTGCCGCCCCATCCAGGCTTGTGATGGCTACCACGGGCGAGGGGTCCTGGAGGATCGAGTTGCAGCTCAGCAGGACCATGCGCATCGTGTCTACGATGATAGCCGGCGTCTTCGTCAGAGACATCTTTACCGTCACGGCAAGTCCATGGCTCTCGTCTGGGCCGCTAAGGTTTGTTACCCCGATTTTGGCGACAAGGCTGTTCGGAAGTGCGATGACGTTGTGGGCCGGGGTGAGGAGTTGGGTCGAGCGCCAATTGGTCTCGACGACGCGGCCCTCGGTTCCGTCGTTCAGGATGATCCAGTTTCCAAGCACATAAGGGCGGCCGAGGTTAAGCGCGATTCCCGAAAATACGTCGCCAAGCGTATTCTGGAGCGCCAAACCTAGCATGACGGCAAAGACGCCCGACGTGGCGATGAGCGTTCCGACCGGCACGGCAAAGACGAACGCCAGGATTGAAAGGAGCATTCCCGTATAGACGATGCCGACCACGACATCCTGCAGGAGGCGTGCCTCGCGCGGCTGCCGCTCGAACACGATATAGATACGGACAAACCCAATTAGCGCCCAGGCAAGATGGACCCACCACAGCAGCTTGACCGATCCGATGAGGATCGCTCCACTGGTCGTCCCATCGCTTCGTGCGGGCTCGTATGGGACGACCCGCAGTTCGAGAACCATGATCGACATTGCGAGGAAAAACACGAGCTGGACGATCAACCTCGCATTGGCGAAGCGTCCCGGAACGAGGTTCCAAACGACGATTCCGGCGAGGCCGAGCGACACGATGTATATCAGAGGTGAGTTCCACCAGTTCATCACCGGACCCAGATCGACCATGATCGCAATCCCTGTTTTTCATCATTCGGAGCAGAGCGGTTGCTGGCGCTCGACATAAAGTTGTCTCGTCGCCTCGACGCAACGGTTCGGTCCAGAGCGTGTTGCTATCGGCGCCTTTTGAGACGGGCTGGCGAGACACGATCATCGCCTCTTCCCATCTACGTTTGGTCGCCGGCCACCGCGATCGCGCCTTTGCCGCCGGCCCCCTTGTTCTTCTCGAGCACCGCTTCAGTGATCGAGTTGGGCAGCCGCCGTGGCTTCTCGATTAAGCCTAGCACCGGCAGTGCGATCAGGAAGAAGGCGAAGTAGTAAAGCGTCGCCAACTGAGACATGACGACGTAATTCCCTTCGGCCGGCCGCGAACCAAGCCAGCCGAGAAACAGCCCGTTGGCGACGAAGAGCCAAAAGAACACCCTGTACCATGGCCTGTAAACGGCCGAGCGAACCTTGGACCTGTCGAGCCACGGCACGACGAAAAGCACCACGATCGAGCCGAACATGGCGAGCACGCCACCAAGTTTGGAATCGATCGGCCCGACATTGAAGGTGATGGCGCGCAGGATCGCATAGAAGGGCAGGAAGTACCATTCCGGCACGATGTGCGCAGGCGTCTTGAGCGGATTTGCGACGGTGTTGTTGTCAGGATGGCCGAGATAGTTCGGCAGGTAGAAGACGAAATAGGCGAAGAAGAACAGGAACACGATGATGCCGAACGCGTCCTTGACGGTCGCATAGGGTGTGAAGTCCACGACATCGGTTTTTGATTTCGCATCAATGCCGGCTGGATTGTTCTGCCCGACGACGTGAAGCGCCCAGACATGCGAGGTCACCACACCTGCAAGCACAAACGGCAACAGGTAATGCAACGCAAAGAAGCGATTCAGTGTCGGATTGCCGACCGCGAAACCGCCGAGCAGGAGCCGCTGGAACCAGTCGCCGGCCAGTGGGATGGCCGTGAAAAAGTTGGTAATGACGGTGGCGCCCCAGAACGACATCTGTCCCCAGGGCAGCACATAGCCCATGAAGGCGATCGCCATCATAAGCAAGAGGTTGGTGCATCCGAGCACCCACAGCAGCTCACGCGGCGCCTTGTAAGAGCCGTAGTAGAGCCCGCGGCAGATATGGATGTAGGCGGCAATGAAGAAGAAGGAGGCGCCGTTCGCGTGGAGAGAGCGCAGCAGCCATCCCGAATTCACGTCGCGCATGATCTTCTCGACTGAATTGAAGGCCAACCCGGTATCTGGATCGTAATGCATGGCAAGCACGATCCCGGTCAGGATCTGCGAAACCAGCATGACCGTGAGAATGCCGCCGAACGTATAGGCGTAGTTCAAGTTGCGCGGGACGGGATAGACGATGAAGCTATCGTGCACCAACCTCGGCAGCGGCAGGCGGGCGTCGAACCAGCGTTCAATACCGGTCTTGGGCGTATAGGTCGAATCTTTGTCGCTCATCGAAATCGCCCCATCTCAGCCGATACGGATTCTGGTGTCGGAAATGAATTGGAACACCGGCACCGCCATGTTCTCGGGCGCTGGGCCTTTGCGGATGCGGCCGGCAGTATCGTATTGCGAGCCGTGGCACGGGCAGAGCCAGCCTCCGAACTCGCCTTGCTGACCAACCGGGATGCAGCCGCTGTGCGTGCAGACCTGGACCATCACGATCCAGGCTTCCTTGCCCGGCGCTGTGCGGTTGGCGTCGATTGCAGGCGCATCGGCCGGCAGATTGGCGTTACGGGCGACCGAATCCTTGAGCTCGGCCAAGCTGACAGCTCTGCCGTCCTTGATTTCCTTCTCCGTGCGGTTGCGCACGACGACGGGCTTGCCGCGCCATTGCACGACCAGCGACATTCCCGGCATCAGCGAGGAGACGTCGACTTCCACCGCGGCCACAGCCTCGGCGGGCAATGCGGCAGTGCCGGTTTCGGTCTGGGATAGCTCGGCCATGACGACGACTCCTCTGATTGGAAAGCTGCTTCAGTGCGTCGGCGTGCAGTCGGAAAACCCGGCCGCGGCCTTTCGCCGTTCGCGTTTGCTCATTTCGAGTTGAACTATGCCGGCCGCAGCGGGATGTGGGCCATCGTGCCAAGGGCCCATGTGTCCAATACTTTCGTTTATGAGCCCTGAGCGAAGGACTGCGGGACTTTCGAGGACGCCAGGCGTAGTGGATTGCGAATCCTTGGTTGTTGCCGTTCCCCACTTGAGCGGGATTCCGGCATTGCACGGGCAATCGCAGAACGATTGCTTGGCTGATCATACCTCGGCATAGGCACGCCTACCTGTCGGTGTCGTAGCCTTCCTCCCCGGCAAGTGAGATCTTCTGGAGCCTGATGGACACCGCTGGCAAGTGCCCAGCTAGGCGGGCGCCGCCGCCGGACAATTGCGAAGCTTCGTCAGGATTCAAAAAGGGAAAACCCGTGAAACTTTACTATAGCCCTCTCGCCTGCAGCCTGGCCGACCACATAGCACTGGAGGAGGCGGGTGTCGCCTTCGAGCGCGAAACGGTCAATCTCAAAACCAAACGAACGGGCTCCGGCGACGATTTCACCACTGTCACGCGCAAGGGGTATGTTCCCGCCCTCGTGCTGGATAGCGGGGAAACGCTGACAGAAAATGTCGCCGTCCTCGATTGGATAGCGGCGCAATACCCGGCACTCGGCGTGGAAGGGCCGATGGGTCGTACGCGCGTTCTCGAAGCGCTGACCTACGTCTCGACCGAAATACACCGAAGCTTCAAACCCATGTGGCACCAAGGCAGCGACGCTGAAAAAGCCAAGGCACGCACCACGATTACGGCGCAACTCGATCTCTTCGCGAACGGGCTCAAGACGGATTATCTGTTCGGCGAGAAACCCAGCGTGGCGGACTTCTACCTTTTCGTGATGCTGCTTTGGGCAGCCCGCTTCCAAGTCCCTGTTCCCGCTCCTTTGGAAGCGCTGCGCGCCAGAATTGCGGCCCGCCCGGCCGTTCGCATCGCAATGAAGCGCGAGGGCCTTGCCTAAGTGCGAGACCGGCCGCGTGTCGTGTCACCCTTCAGCCACAACACATTACGAAGGAGTTTGTCCATGCTTCGGTTGCTGCATAACCTCCACCTATTCGCTGCCAAGCGCGGCGACGGGTTACGCCCCGAATTTGTAAGGATGGGAGGCGAGGCGCCACTCAGCTTGCCCTTCCCGTGTGATCAAACGCAACTTTCTACGCTGCCCGGCAATCGCGTCATGCCAAGGCACGCAGGGTGGGAACGCCAAGCCGATGAATGAAGGTGATGCCGATGCTGCGCCAAAGCAGGTGGCATCCGATAGTGCCGGGGAAGAGGTTGCGAGGATGGAAAATCCAAGACCGCCGGGAGAAATTGATCGCTATCGCAGGGCCTTTGTCGGCGTTGCTGCAATGGGTCTGGCTGCTACTCAATTCACGACAGTGCGCTCAGCTAAGGCGCAAGGCGTTTCAGCGCTGAACGGAGCAACGACAGAACGCTCGACGGCTGCCTCGTTCGCGCTCCGGCAAATCGACGCCGGCCTGCTGAACGTCGGCTATGCTGAAGCTGGTCCGCCCAACGGTCCCGTCGTTATCCTCCTTCACGGCTGGCCCTACGACATACATAGCTTTGTCGATGTCGCTCCCTTGTTGGCGATGGCGGGCTATCGGGTGCTCGTTCCGTATTCGCGCGGTTATGGCACGACGCAGTTTCTTTCCAGTCAAACTGTCCGCAACGGCCAGCAGTCGGTGCTGGCTGTCGATGTCATTGAATGGATGGATGCGCTGAAGATCGGCGAAGCAATCGTCGCCGGCTATGACTGGGGCGCACGCACAGCCTGCATCATCGCGGCGCTCTGGCCGGAGCGTTGCAAAGCTCTCGTTTCGGTCAGCGGTTATCTGATCGGCAGTCTCGCCGCAAACAGAATGCCGCTGCCGCCGAAGGCCGAGCTCCAATGGTGGTATCAGTACTACTTTGCGACGGAACGCGGCCGTGCCGGCTACGAACAATACCGGCGTGATTTCGCAAATCTTATCTGGCGGATCGCCTCGCCGGAATGGGACTTTGATGACGCCACATTCGATCGCAGTGCTGCGTGCCTCGACAACCCGGATCACGTCAGCATCGTCGTCCACAATTACCGCTGGAGGCTCGGCCTGGCTCGAGGCGAGCCGCAATATGACGTTCTGGAAAAGCGGCTGGCCGAAAGCCCGGTGATCACGGTGCCCACCATCACCCTCGAAGGGGATGCCAATGGGGCGCCCCACCCGGACAGCAGTTCCTACGCCAAGAAATTTTCAGGCAGATACGCGCATCGGATCATCACCGGCGGAATTGGCCACAACTTGCCGCAGGAAGCCCCACGGGCTTTCGCCCAGGCAGTCATCGACGTCGGCGAATACTGATCGGGCAAAATCGTGACCGGCTGATGCCGAGATGATCCTGAGACTACCTCGAATTAGGTGAACCGCAACTCCGCCGTTCCCCGATGCCCATCGACCAGGTGCGTTACGAACAAGATAAGGAGGATCTATTGTGGACTTGACTTTGCCATCCCCTGTTTCCCAACCCGTCGTCGCGCAACTGACGCGGGCCGCGATATTTCTCGTCGTGACGGTCAATTCCGGAGCACAACACGAAGCGACCGTGCGCGCCTTATGTGGCGATCTTTCCGCGCTTCTGCGCGCAGTCGGCTCCCGTGACCTGGACGGCCGGCTCTCGTGTGTCATGGCGTTTGGCTCCGATGCATGGGGCCGTTTGTTTGGAGCCTCCAGACCGAAAGACCTGCATCCATTTCGCGAGATCCAAGGCCAGCATCATGCCGTCTCGACGCCGGGCGACATCCTCTTTCACATCCGTGCCACGCATATGGATCTTTGCTTCGAATTGGCGACACAGATCATGTCGCAACTCGATGGTGCAGTCTCCACGGCGGATGAGGTGCACGGCTTCAACTATTTCGATGGCCGCGACCTGATCGGCTTCGTCGATGGCACTGAAAACCCGGTGGATGATCGCGCCGTCAAGGCCGCGATCATCGGCGAGGAGGACACCTCATTCGCCGGAGGGAGCTATGTGATCGTGCAGAAGTACCTGCATGATTTGAAAGCCTGGAACGCGCTCCCCATCGAGAAGCAAGAGGGAATTGTTGGCAGAAAAAAGCTCTCAGATATCGAACTGGACGATGATGTGAAACCGACCTCGGCGCACAATGCGCTGACCACGATCTTCGAAGACGGAGAGCAGTTGGAGATCGTCCGCGACAACATGCCGTTTGGCGACGTCGGCAAGGGTGAGTTCGGTACTTATTTCATCGGTTACGCCCGTTCGCCGCGCAGAATCGAGCAGATGCTCGAGAACATGTTCATTGGCCGCCCGCCAGGCAACTACGATCGGTTGCTGGACTTCAGCCGTGCGGTCACTGGCACATTGTTCTTCGTCCCGTCGACGACATTCCTGGAGAACCTTGCAACGGGGGAAGTCATCTCGACCACCGGTCCGGGCCTGTCGGGTTGACCTGTTCGGAGTAACCGTCAACAGGTTCCCCACCGAATATGAAACGCACGAACGACACCCCCACTTTGGCTTTCCAACGCTACACTGGCCTTGGGCGATGAACGGGACCGTCGATGTTCCCGGTCTGTGCTCTAAAGTCGCATAAATGGCACACTGGAATTGGGGCAGCGGATATGCCGATAGCACCCATGATGGATGGGGCAGATATATAAATAAAAATAAGCTATTTACGAGCCGCTGTGTGCAAAAATCGCACACGGAAGTTCTGCTTCTCTTCTTTTTTCGTTCCCGCGACGGAGCCGCCGACAGACCTATCCGGACGCTCTTCTGCCGACGACATTGACCCGTTCCACCGCAGACGTTCGCTGCGGTATCCGTACCCCTTATTGTCCGATACAGCGTACAATTCGCCTGAGGTCCATGGAATCCGGTGTTGGACAAGCTTGATCTGCACTCACGCATCGCTGGTGATACAGGTTGGCAACATCTTATCGCATCAGAGCCGAGCGCGGGTGCATAGGGGACTCGAATTCGCAGTTTCGGATCGCTACGGCTCGCCGGGATCGGCGAAGCCGCCAATTACGAGTTCTTCATAGCCCTTCGCCAGGGCGCGAAACCGAGATCGGGACCGCACAGAGGCACTGCGCCTTGCCGGTGGTTCCATTCCGACACTTCGGGACCGAGCCGTTGCTCTCGCTCGCAAGGGGAGTGAAGTGCGCAGCTGTGACATGACCGGCGTAGGAATACGCCGGTGTATCTGTCCCGGACGTGCAAAGAGGGTCTGATTGTGAAGATCGGCTCCGGGCGGCGTCGCGCCGCGGAGCTCAACACCTCGCGCACCCATTTGCGCAGCACATTCTCGTGGAGATCGAGGTCGCGGGCAGCCTGGGCCGCCGCAACGCCCCGATCCTTGATTAATCTCACCGCCTCAAGCTTGAACTCGCGGCTGAACTTCCTTCT
Organism: Mesorhizobium sp. LNHC232B00; assembly: GCF_000502435.1. Classification (NCBI taxonomy): domain Bacteria; kingdom Pseudomonadati; phylum Pseudomonadota; class Alphaproteobacteria; order Hyphomicrobiales; family Phyllobacteriaceae; genus Mesorhizobium; species Mesorhizobium sp. LNHC232B00. The sequence goes on along the minus strand of NZ_AYWP01000019.1, from coordinate 73,845 downwards.
TTGCATTCCAACTCTCCAGTTCCGTTAAACACCTTCATCTCGGTGTCCACGAAACCGGCAGCAGGCCAATCGTATCCCGGAAATCTGACTTGAGGACTGGATCATCGCCGCAGGTGCTGCGGTACCAACGCGCTCCAGAGAGTCGAGAGTCCCAGCGCCCAGGCGCCCTACGGCTTGAGTCGGCTCTTGCGTGATGGCCAGGCTGGCTTTTTCCGCATACAGTTAGGGACTATTTTGAGTTAGCGGCTCGAAAGGTTCAAACCGAACCACTAGGTGGCCACCACGTGATGCAGTTCCCCACCATGCTGGCTTCGACGTTGGCTGAAGTTTGGCCAAAACAATTGAAACTTCACGGCGCCAAAGAGACGGAAATATCGGCCACCGGCGAGAAGGCGCTGGCGGAGGCGCAGCGCAAAGGCTTTCGGTTGGCCATTTTTGGTAGGGCGTTCGCCTTGACTGCGTTGGCGTTTGTATTTCTAGCGGGTTATCACTACCCCACAAATATCGCTATATGGCTATTTACGCTGTTACTCGCCTTTGCAGGCCTGTTCGCGTTGAGAACTGCCGAAACCTGGCTAGAGAATGCCACTCGTTATATCTTCTTTTTTACCGATGCCGCTCTTGTGTCGGCAATCCTCGCAGTCGCTCCGTTAAGTAGTGGCGATGACATCCCCCAAAATCTTGTATTCCTCACAACCAGAGGCCAATTCTACTACATCGTCATCGCCGAATCGATCCTGACTCTATCACCTATCATCGTCCTTTGGACGGGAATTTGCTGTGCTGTCGGCCTCACTCTCTCTACGATATGGATCGCCTCGGGGATGCAAAACACACTCTCATTCGGGGACCTACCGGTCGCTCCATCGGCGGAAGTCTTTAATCGTGTTGTTCTGAATCCAGATTTCCTCGGGATTGAATCGCGCGTGGAGGAGGTTCTCATCCTGTCTGCAGTCACTGGGATCGCAGCAATTGCGGTCTATGGCGTTCGTTCGGTTGTGCTTGCAAGAGTTTCAGCTGAAGAAAGACGTCGTCAGATGCAGCGAGTTTTCGGCAAATATGTGCCGGCTGCAGTCATTTCGCAACTCGAGGGGGATGGGCAACTCGCCCCGCAATCTCGAAGGGCAACACTTCTGTTCGCGGATGTCGAGGGGTTCACCGCCATTTCGGAAAAGTTGCAGCCGCATGAGGTAATTCACCTCCTGAATGAGCTCTTCAGCTCAATCAGTGAGAAGATCACGCTGCATGGTGGGCTTATTGTGAACTATTTTGGTGATGCTGTTATTGCGGCATTCAATGTGCCCCTGCGCCTTGAGAAACACGAGCTGAGCGCGGTTCGAGCAGCCAGGGATATTGTAGCCGCGCTGGAGACTTCAAAATTCCACGGCCATCGGTTGCGTCTCCGCATCGGAATAGCGACTGGTCCGGTTGCCGCGGGAACGGTGGGAAGCGATGAGCGGCTATCGTTCACTCTCTATGGCGACACCGTGAACCTCTCCCAGCGACTGGAAAGTTTGAACAAGGAAGTTGGGACAACTTGTCTCCTGAGCAAAGCAACCTACGATGCCGTCCAGCACGACATAGAAGGCATTCGAGCCCTCGGCGCTTACTCGCTTCGAAACAGGCAATCTGAGGTTGAGGTATTTGCACTCGCCTGAACAACCCGGTTGGGAATGTGGCATGCGATGAGCAGGTGAGGTTGCTCTGCAGGGCAGCGGACCGGCCTATGTCTGGGACAAGCGGGTGATGCAGCATCTGGCGAGTAGCGCGTTCATCCGGTGCCTTGATTGCTGGTGCATCCCGGACATGGCGTTTTCTATTATCCAAGTTGACGCGACAGTTCTGCAGGGCTGCGCGCCGCGTCCGGATCTGAGCCAGATGGCGGAGGATGTTTGATGAGGGAAACCAGTCACAACTTGGCGCGGCTGCAGTCGCCGCAGTTCGAGCGCATCGTTCCCGCAGCAGGTGAGAGCTTTGTGTGGCGTATCGACGATTATCCGTGGCACAGGTCGGTGTGGAACTGCCATCCGGAAGTGGAAATCCATCTCATCCGGCAATCCTCGGGAACTGCCCTGATCGGTGACTTTGTCGGTGAGTTCATGCCAGGGGACCTGACCATCGTCGGGAGCTGGCTACCACATGACTGGATTTCACACTGCAGGCCCGGCCAACAGATCGTCGGTCGCGACCTCGTGATCCAGTTCGACGCCAAGGCGATGGAGGGAGCGGCAACGATCTTCCCCGAAATCTCCGCAATAAACGACCTTCTGGAGCGCGCGGCGAGTGGCGTCCGGTTTACTCCGACCGTGGCCGTAGCATTCGCGTCCGCAATGGAAAACTTGGGAAAACTGTCCGGCGCAAAACGGTTTGGGGCCTTCCTCTCTCTACTCGCCGAGATGGCCGCGACGCCGGAGTACCAGATTCTTTCCGGCACGCGTATGTCCAGCATAAGAAGCAAAGAGTTGCAGAAAATGCAGGCCATCTTCTCATTTATCCAGAGCAATCTGATGGGTGACGTTTCGCTGGCGCGGACCGCCGAGATCAGCGAAATGACCGAGACGTCCCTAAGCCGGTTCTTCAAAAAACGGGTCGGCCAAAACTATGCACAGTTCATCACCCTTCTCAGGATAAGCAAAGCCTGCGCCCTCCTGGCGACAACGAACGAAACGGTGTCGACCATCGCGTTTGAATGCGGCTACGAAAACATCTCGAACTTTAACCGGCGGTTCCTGCTCCTTCGTAGATGCACGCCCAGCGAATATAGGAGGGTGTATCTCCAAGACCGAAACACGGCCAAGTATCCGTGAACGTTCGCGTCGCCGATAATCGGATTGCAAAAAGGGGGTGTCGGCGCAAGAGTTGGCCATCGCTCACGTGCTATTCCGAATAATAATAGGACAAGAAAGTATCACTGGTTGGCACGTAGGGCTGTAGAGAGCCAGGGTTGGCGGCGGTATGGTCCTTGTCGGCAGCCACCAAAGGTTTGAGGAGAACTAGGCTGCTCGAACCGTGGGAGAGAGACACATGAAATTCGAGACAATTATGCTGGGCTTTTGCTCAGTGCTGGCGATGGCCAATTTCTCGTCGGCCGAAACGTTGACGATTGCCACCGTCAACAATGGCGATATGGTCCGCATGCAGAAGCTGACGGACGACTTCACCAAGGCGAATCCCGACATCACGCTCAACTGGGTCACGCTTGAAGAAAACGTGCTGCGCGAGCGCGTCACCACCGACATCGCCACTAAGGGTGGCCAGTACGATGTGCTGACCATCGGCACCTACGAGGTTCCGATCTGGGCCAAGCAGAGCTGGCTGTTGCCGCTCGACAAGCTCGGCGACGACTATGACGCCAAGGACATCATCCCGGCCATCGCCGGCGGCCTTTCGGTCGACGGCAAGCTCTATGCAGCACCGTTCTACGGCGAAAGCTCCTTCGTCATGTACCGCAAGGATCTGATGGACAAGGCTGGCTTGAAGATGCCCGATGCCCCGACCTGGGACTTCATCAAGCAGGCCGCCGACAAGATGACCGATCGCGCCAATGGCGTGAACGGCGTGTGCCTGCGCGGCAAGGCCGGCTGGGGCGAGAACATGGCCTTCCTCACCGCCATGTCGAACTCCTTCGGCGCCCGCTGGTTCGACGAGAACTGGAAGCCGCAGTTCGACCAGCCGGAATGGAAGAACACGCTGCAGTTCTATGTCGACTTGATGAAGGCCGACGGCCCCGAGGGCGCCTCGTCCAACGGCTTCAACGAAAATCTGGCGCTGTTCCAGCAGGGCAAGTGCGGCATGTGGATCGACGCCACCGTCGCCGCCTCCTTCGTCTCCGACCCAAAGAACTCGACGGTCGCCGACAAGGTCGGTTATGCGCTCGCCCCCGACAATGGACTTGGCAAGCGCGGCAACTGGCTGTGGGCCTGGTCGCTGGCCATTCCGGCCGGCACGCAGAAGGCTGATGCTGCCGAGAAGTTCGTCTCCTGGGCGACCTCGAAGCACTACGCCGAACTGGTTGCGGCCAAGGAAGGCTGGGCCAACGTTCCTCCGGGCACGCGCTCCTCACTCTACGCCAATGCCGAGTACCAGAAGGCGGCTCCGTTCGCCAAGATGACGCTGGACTCCATCAACGCCGCCGACCCGACGCATCCGACNGCTCTACGCCAATGCCGAGTACCAGAAGGCGGCTCCGTTCGCCAAGATGACGCTGGACTCCATCAACGCCGCCGACCCGACGCATCCGACCGTCAAGCCGGTGCCCTATGTCGGCGTCCAGTTCGTCGCCATCCCTGAGTTCCAGGGCCTTGGCACCACCGTCGGCCAGCTCTTCTCGGCGGCACTTGCCGGCCAGTCGAGCGTCGACGATGCGCTGAAGCAAGCCCAGGACGCTGCCACGGCAACGATGACCGAGGGCGGTTATATCAAGTAGGCTCCTCCCGGTGCCGAATGCCGGTGCCCATCCTAGCCGGCAAAGGGGCCGCCCGAATCCCAGTCCGGGCGGTCCTTTTTTTGCTATCATCCCGCAAGGTCCAGCGATTCAAATTAGGGCGAGATGTCATGGCGAGAGAGTTGGAAGGCAAGATTGCCGCCGTCACAGGGGCTGCGTCAGGCATCGGGCTGGCGAGTGCTGAGGCGATGTTAGCAGCAGGCGCTCGCGTGGTGACGATCGATCGTGATCAGTCGGCCCTCGAGGCGATCCAAGCGAAGCGCGGGGACTCGATCATCCCGCTTGTCATCGACCTCCTCGATCCCAAGGATTGTGCGACGCTGATGCCACGAGTTCTGGAATCCGCAGGTCAGCTCGACATCTTTCATGCCAATGCGGGCACCTATGTGGGTGGTGACCTGGTGGACGCCGACACGGGTGCCATCGACCGGATGCTGAACCTGAACGTTAACGTCGTGATGAAGAATGTGCACGATGTGCTGCCTCATATGATCGGGCGTCGGACGGGCGACATCATCGTCACCAGCTCCTTGGCCGCCCATTTTCCAACGCCATGGGAGCCGGTCTACGCATCGTCAAAATGGGCGATCAACTGCTTTGTGCAGACGGTCCGACGTCAGGTGTTCAAACACGGCATTCGGGTTGGGTCGATTTCGCCAGGCCCTGTGATCAGCGCGCTACTCGCGGACTGGCCACCGGAGAAGTTGAAGGAAGCCCGGGAATCGGGAACCCTACTGGAAGCAGCCGAAGTGGCAAATGTGATCACCTTCATGCTCACGCGCCCTCGGGGCATGACGATCCGCGACGTGGTGATGATGCCAACCAACTTTGATCTCTGAGGTCCTGGACTACGCCGGCAGCACATCTTTCCGACGTCACGCCTCGGTCGAAGTTCTCGCGAGCAACGAATTGAACGTCAGCTTCTTCACATGCTCTTCACCCGGAGCAGACATATCGCGGGTCGATCTCGATGCTGTCACAACCTGCTTGTATGGACCGCTTCGATTGAGTGGATTGCCCAATGCCGGATTGCACGGCGGCGCTTTCAGACAATCAGTCAGGGGTCGGTCGCTTTGGGCAAGGCGGCTCTGCAATCCAAATAACATCGTTACCCAAAAGGTCTTTGGCTGCTTTGCGCTTTGCGAGCGAAGGGACGAGAGCAGATAGTCCGCGATCAGGCGATGCGGATCGTCCCGAACGGTCAGAAATCGGCGACGATCTTGTCTCCATGCGAGCGCCTTGCGCGAATTATAGGCAGCCCGGTAGTCTTGCCTGGTTGGCGTGGCGCCAACCTAATTTTGTGGTATGTCGGTCTTGTTCAGACCGCCGGAAGGCGCTCAATCATTTTGTCCAGCGTTATCGGATAGTCCCGCACGCGGATGCCGGTGGCATTGTAGGCCGCGTTCGCGACAGCGGCAGCAACACCGCACAGCCCAAGTTCGCCGACCCCCTTGGCTTTCAGGGGTGTTGAGGACGCGTCGGCCGTGTCGAGGAAGATCACCTCCTGATGCGGGATGTCGGCGTGAACCGCGACCTCGTAACCGGCGAGATCGTGATTGACGAAGAAACCGCGCTTCACATCCGTTGCAAGTTCCTCCGAAAGTGCGGCGCCGACGCCCATCGTCATGCCGCCAATAACTTGGCTACGTGCGGTAACAGGGTTCAGAATTCGGCCACTATCGCAGACCGCCAGCATCCTTCTGACGCGAGTCTCTCCGGTTCCGACATGGACGCCGACCTCGACGAAATGCGCGGCGAAGGTCGCTAGCTGAAGAGACTTTTTGAAATCGCCGAAGGTGATGGTGTCCTCGGCGATCAGTTCTTGATCAGCCGAGACTTCGGCGAGAGGCACGACGGTATTGCCAGCCCTCACGTGGCCCCCTTCGAATTGCGGGTTCTCGACGCCGATCCGCTGGGAAATTTGGCGTTGCAGGGCGAGACAGGCGGCATAGACGCCGGCGCTGGAACTCGCCGCGCCGAACTGTCCGCCCGAGCCGGACGCGACAGGATAGGCGCTGTTGCCGAGCCGCACCTCGACTGCGTTCATCGGCAGGCCCATGGTTTCTGCGGCCGTCTGCGCGAGGATCGTGTACGAACCGGTGCCGATGTCGGTCATATCGGTCTCGACTATAAGTCTGCCGTCTTTGAGCCGTACCCGCGCACCGGAGTCAAGTGTCGGGCCGCCGCGGTAGGCGCCGGCCATGCCATGGCCGATGAGCCATTCTCCGTCGCGCGTACTGCCTGGGGTCTTGTTGCGGTCCTCCCAGCCGAATTCTTTCGCGCCGCGTTCGAGGCACTCGACGAAGTGCCGATCAGAGAAAGGTTTCTGCGGCTCGCTCGGGTCGACCTGGGTGTCGTTCAGAATGCGGAACTGGACAGGATCAATACCAAGTTTTTCGGCCATCTCGTCCATGGCGATCTCGAGAGCCATCAGGCCCGACGCTTCACTCGGCGCCCGCATGTCTGAAGACTCCGGCAGGTTCATATCGACCAGATGGTGAATAATCCGCCGGTTGGCACCGGCATAGAAATGCGGGCTCTGTGCGGTCGCGTCCTCGCCCCGGCCACCGGGCAAAGTATGGGATGCTGCTTCATGCCAAATGCCAGTCAGCTTTCCGTCGGCTTGCGCAGCCAGCCGGATGCGCTGCACGGTTGCAGAGCGATGCGTTGTGTTGTTCATCATAAACGGGCGCGGTAGCGCCAGTTTGACCGGGCGACCAGCGGCGCGAGAGCCGAGCGCCGCCAGCACCGCATCGGCCCGCAGCCACAGCTTGCCGCCAAAGCCGCCGCCGACAAATGGGCTCTCCACCCTGATTTTCTCTTTGTCGATGCCGAAGGTCGTTGCAAGCGACCCTCGGTTCCAGTTGATCATCTGGTTCGACGTCCAGACAGTCAGCCGATCGCCGTCCGACCAGTCGACGACCGACGCATGCGGCTCCATCATCGCGTGCGTTTGTGAGGGCGTGCGATAGACTTCGTCAACCACGGCTGCCGCGCTTGCGAAGGCAGCCTCAACGTCACCGACCAAGGTCGACGGCTTTCCGGACCCTTCAAGACGCTGGAAGGCGGCATCAAGATCGAAATCCGACTCTTCTTCCTCATAGGTCGTCCTGACCAGAGCAGCCGCCGAACGAGCCTGCTCAAGCGTGTCAGCAACGACAACCGCGATCGCCTGGTGGTAATGCTGCACCTCATTGCCGCCGAACAGGCGGGCAACGTTGAGCATGCCGAGCGGCAAGGGGTCGATTTCGAGCGTGGTGACTACCGCCACGACGCCAGGCGCAGAACGGGCAGCGGAAGCGTCGATCGATGTGATGCGGCCCTTCGCGATGGTCGAACCGACAGGATAGCCAACGAGCTGGCCCGCGACGACGCCATGGCGCTCGTAAGCGTAAGGTGCGGTTCCTGTGACCTTCAGCGGACCCTCTATTCGTGGATGAGGCTTCCCGACGATAGTGGCGCGGTCGAAAATGTTCTGGCCAGCAGGTTCGTTGAATTCCATTGTCTTACTCCTCAGCCAGCATGACGGCCAGCGTCCGCTCGGCCAGCTTGATCTTGAACGCGTTCTCCTCGGTCGGTCGGGCACCTTCCAGCAAGTGCTTCATGACAGCGCCAGCCCCGTTGGGCAGTTCTTTATCTGCTTCAGCTCGCCGCCATGGCATGGGCGCGACGCCACCGAGCGCCACGCGACCTGTCCCATCGGCCTGTCGGATCAGCGCCACCGAGACCAGCGCAAACGCGTAGGAAGCCCGGTCGCGCGCCTTATGATAAGAGTGGCGGCCGTCAAGAGGCGGGGGCAGCGTCACCGCGGTGATGATCTCGCCCTGCATAAGCGTTGTCTCGCGATCAGGCGTATCGCCGGGCAGGCGGTAGAATTCCTCAAGAGGAATTTTGCGTGTCGCTCCGACGGAGGTCACAGTCTCAACCACCGCATCGAGTGCGCGCAGCGCGACGGCCATGTCAGACGGATGTGTCGCGATGCAAGCGTCGGAAGTCCCGATTATGCCGAGCTGGCGCGAGAAGGCACCTACGCTGAGCGCCGCGCACCCTGCGCCCGGATTGCGCTTATTGCAGGGTTGGGCGGTGTCGTAGAAATAGGGGCAGCGGGTGCGCTGCAAGAGGTTGCCCGCAGTTGTCGCTTTATTGCGCAGCTGACCCGAGGCCCCCGCGACAAGCGCCCGTGTAAGGATGCCGTAGTCTCGGCGGACATGTTCATGAGCAGCTAGATCAGTGTTGCGCACGAGCGCGCCGATGCGCAGCCCGCCTTGTGGAGTGTCAACGATCTTATCCAGCCCAAGCCCATTGACGTCGATCAAATGCACCGGCGTCTCGATCTCCAGCTTCATCAGGTCGAGCAGGTTGGTGCCGCCGGCAATAAATTTCGCACCGGGAACCTGGGCAGCACGCGCCGCGGCTGCGGCCGGATCTGCAGCGCGCTCGTAGGAAAAGGCTTTCATGACCGTTTCTCCGCCACCTGGGTGATTGCCGCGAGAATGTTGGAGTAGGCGCCGCAGCGACAAATATTGCCCGACATCCGTTCACGAATTTCCGCTTCGATCATCTTAATTGGCGCAGTCAGGTCACCGGTGACATGGCTAGGGATACCGGCACTGATTTCCTCGATCACCGCTTTGGCCGAACAGATCTGGCCCGGCGTGCAGTAGCCGCATTGATAGCCATCGTGCTCGATGAAAGCAGCCTGCATCGGATCGAGGTTCCCTGGCGTACCCACGCCTTCAATCGTCGTCACCTCGTCGCCCTCGTGCATGACCGCGAGGCTGAGACAGGAATTGATGCGCCCCCCGTTCACCTTGACTGTACAGGCGCCGCACTGGCCATGGTCGCAGCCCTTTTTGGTGCCGGTGAGCTGCATATGCTCTCGCAGCGCATCGAGCAGCGTCGTTCGGTTGTCCAGCTCAACGGTTCGCCGCGCACCGTTTACAGTGAGCGAGACAGACATCCGCTCGGGACCGACCGGAGAACTGTCAGCAGCAGACTCCGCGCTTACCCGCCCGGTGAAACCGGTGGCTGCTGCCGCAGAAGCTGCGGTGGCAACGAGTAGCGTTCTTCGATTAAGCTCGAATTCGATGGGTGCAACCATGGAGGCTCGCTCCTGTCCTCGTTGGATTGTTGCCCCTCCCTACCAACCAATCTAGGTTCATGCATGCAGGCGAACACCCCCCATTGCGATCATGCCAACGATGAATCCAGCTCATGATTTGATTGGAGTGCGCCGGCCGCAGAGAGGTTAAAATCTGTCAGAAGCAACGCGGAGATAATCAATGAAACGCGAAGAATTTAGCGATCTCGCAGTGTTTCTGGCTGTTGCCGAAGAGAACAACTTCACCCGCGCCGCTACCCGAATAGGGATTTCTCAATCCGCGGTCAGCCATACGATCCGTCGCCTGGAGGCATCGGTTGGACAGAAATTGCTGAACCGCACCTCGCGGCGCGTGACAACGACCGAGGCTGGAGAGAAGCTCCTCGAGACCCTGAGGCCCACCTTCGGTCAGATCGATGCTGCCGTGGAAGAGCTGCGTCATCTCGGGGATGCTCCGCGTGGTCTGGTGCGCCTGACCACAAGCAAGACCGCTGCGCGCACTATCCTCTGGCCCATCCTGTCGCGGATCGTCCGCGACTACCCGGATGTGCAAATCGAGCTCAGTCTGGAAAGCCGTCTCACCGATCTCGCCGAGGATCGATTCGATGCCGGGGTCCGCCTGGGGGAATTCGTCGGGCAGGGCATGATCGCGGTAAGGATCGGGCCGCCGCTGCGCATGGCTGCTGTTGCCACACCGGAGTATTTCAAAGAGCACGGTGTCCCTGACCATCCTTCGGAGCTCGAGAGTCACGATTGCCTCGCATTACGCTTCAACGCCCATGTACCGACATATGACTGGGAGTTTGAAAAGGATGGAGAGGAGATCGTAAAAAAAGTCTCCGGGCCGTTCATATTCAGCGAAAGCGACATATGCATCGAAGCAGCGAAGGAAAGCCATGGCATCGCCTTCGTCACCGAACCAGAAGTACTTGATGCAATCCAAGATGGAAGCCTTCGTCGCGTTCTTGAGGATTGGTGTCCTCCGTTCGACGGCTTCCATCTGTTCTATTCTGGCCGGCGGCAAGTCACTTCAGCGCTGCGGCTCGTGATTGATCGATTGAAATACCGCGACTGAAAGATTCGAGTACTGGCTGCCCTGAGAGAAGCGGCTGGATTTTGTATATGAAGTGACAAGCCAGCTTTATGGTCTGCGCGCTGCGACGTGATCAAGGCGATGAGTTCTGTTCATCTAGCATGCCGCCCTCGGACCCGTTTCACCGGGAATTCTATACCGCAGCGCTTCCAGTATGACGGTCATCGCCGGCGACATCTGTCGCCTGCTTGGATAGTACAGGTGGTAGCCGGTAAAGGGGGGACTCCAATCTTCGAGCAGCAGGGTCAGTCTTCCTGCCGCGATATGATCTTTAGCAAGGTCGTCAGGGACGTATGCTACTCCATAGCCGCTCAATGCTGCATCTATCATCGGCATCGAGGTGTTGAACGTGAGTTGTCCCTCAACGCGCACCCTCAGTTCGCGGCCATCCTTCTCGAATTCCCAGGTGTAAAGTCCGCCTGCTGTCGTCTGGCGCAGATTTATGCAGGCGTGTCCCACAAGGTCTTGCGGCGTTGTGGGCATCGGATGTGCCGAGAGATAATCGGGCGACGCCACCGCGATCATCCGCCAGTCAGGTCCTATGCGCACGGCGATCATGTCGCGGTCAATGCTTTCGCCAAGGCGTACCCCGGCGTCGAAGCGTTCCTCCACGATGTTGCGCATACCATTGTCGCTGTAGAGTTCGACCTTGACATCGGGATAGCTCATTAAAGCCGTGCGCAATCTGGGCCAGACCGTCGTTTGCAGCGCATGATCGGACAAGGTCAGGCGCACCGTTCCTGATGGCGTGTCGCGAAATGCCACCAAGCTCGCTAGATCAGAATCAATCTCCTCAATACGCGGCGCCAGCGAACGGAACAAACGCTCACCGGCCTCGGTAGGCGCTACGTTGCGTGTAGTGCGCGCGAGTAGCCTCACCCCCAGCCGTGTCTCCAACTGCTTTATGGTGTGGCTAAGCGTTGATTGCGAGGTACCGAGCTTGGCCGCGGCCTTGGTAAAGCTCTGCTGTCTCGCGACCTCCAGGAACCAGAGCAGATCCTTCATGTCCTCACGCTGCAAGGGCACCTCCTTCGACAATTCATATCACAGATCGATAACTTCATGCAGATTTCACGGATTGTCCAACGAGTAGCGCTACATATCTTCCTGTCACGACGGCCGATCGGTGAGGGGCGTCATCCCGCCGAACCAAGGATAGCGGCAATGGACGTGACCTATGACAGTGAATTGACGAATTCCCGCTCCGCCTGGAGCGCCGTGATTTCCATGGCGCTTTGTGTTGCGGTGCTGATCGCGTCCGAGTTCATGCCGGTCAGCCTGTTGTCCCCGATCGCCGCCGATCTAGGGATTACCGCCGGCCAAACGGGCCAGGCGATTTCGATCTCGGGCGCCTTCGCGGTCGTGACCAGCCTCTTCATCGCAGGTCTCACCCGCCGTATCGATCGACGCATCGTGGTCCTGGCATTCACGGGGCTGCTTGTCGTCTCCGGCCTCGCCGTCACATTCGCGCCGAACTACGCTTTCCTGATGGTCGGCCGGGCGCTGCTCGGGATGACGATCGGCGGCTTCTGGTCGATGTCCACGGCGATCGTGATGCGTCTGCTGCCGGCCGATCTGGTGCCCAAGGGCCTTGCCCTGCTGAACGCTGGCAATGCCATCGCAGCAACGATTGCGGCCCCGCTCGGAAGCTTCCTTGGCGCCTATGTCGGCTGGCGGGGAGCCTTCTTCATGGTCGTCCCACTCGGCCTGCTGGCGCTGGTCTGGCAGTGGATCAGCCTGCCTGCATTGGCGCCCCGCCGCGACCGGGGTACTGCGAATGTCTTTACGCTGCTTGGACGCCTTCCTGTCGCGCTGGGCATGGCCTCTATCCTGTTGTTCTTCATGGGCCAGTTCGCACTGTTTACCTATCTGCGTCCGTTCCTCGAACAGGTTACCCAACTCGACATCGCGGATCTGTCCGCAATACTGCTGGTGATGGGACTGGCCGGCGTCGTTGGAACCTGGTGCATCGGTCACCTGCTGAACAAGCGGCTCTTCAGCATCCTGACAGTCATTCCGATCATCATGGCGCTCCTGGCATCTGGCTTGGTCTTATTCGGTGCAGCTCCGATCCTCGTATCCTTGCTGCTTTCTGCGTGGGGCTTCTTTGGCACCGCTGCACCCGTAGGCTGGGGCACCTGGTTGACCCGCGCCATGCCCGACGATGCCGAGGCTGGAGGCGGCCTGCAGGTGGCCGTGATCCAGCTTGCAATCACGGCTGGCGCGGCAACCGGCGGCTTCCTTTTCGACGCTGTCGGCTGGTGGAGCACTTTCGCGCTGAGCGCCGGCCTGTTGTGCGGTTCATCGCTCCTTGCGGTGGCGGCTTGGCGTGTCAACCGCAGCATTCAGCCATGACGATACATGACCAACTTTCACCGACGGCCCCCCACGCCACGTTCCAAATTGTCAGGAAAATATAATGACCGATAACATCGCAGGCAAAGTCATCGTCATCACCGGCGCCTCAAGCGGCATGGGCGCGGCAGCTGCCCGTCATCTCGCCGCCAAGGGCGCCAATATCGTCGTCGCCGCCCGGCGCGCCGAAAGGATCGAAACTCTCGTAGCCGAGATCACCAAATCCGGCGGCAATGCAGTGGCAGTCGCCACCGACGTAACCCAGCTCGATGACATGCAGCGGCTGGTGGACACCGCCGTACAGACCTTCGGCCGCATCGACGTGCTCATCAACAATGCCGGCATAATGCCGCTCTCGCCGCTTGAGCGGTGGAAGGTCGATGAGTGGAACCAGATGATCGACGTTAACCTGCGGGGCGTGCTGCACGGCATCGCCGCTGCGTTGCCGTACATGAAAGAACAGAAATCCGGCCATATCATCATCACAGCGTCGGTGGCCGCTTACTACGTGTTCCCGGGTTCAGCGGTATATTCCGCAACGAAGTTCGCTCTTCGCGGCTTGTCCGAGGGCCTGCGGCGAGAAGTGAAGCCCTATGACATCCGTACCACCCTGATTTCGCCAGGGGCTGTGACGACGGAACTGCTCAACCATATCAGCGAACAGGATGTCCAGGCGGCGAACCAGGATTATGTCGGCAAGGTCGGCATCCCTGCGGAGAGCTATGCCCGCATGGTCGCTTTCGCCGTGAGCCAGCCCGAGGATGTCGACGTCAACGAGATCGTCTTCCGGCCAACTGCCCAGGAACTGTAACCGGTCGCGCGTCTTCGCGGTGATCCCTATTTCACTCAAGGGAACAGCTATGTCCAAATATTTCACAAGCCAGCAACCTGCGCTCGGTAGCTTCAATCCAATCGGCGCTCCCTTATCAAAGCGGCAGGCGCGGCCAGCGCGGCGGTTGCTGTGATAGGCGCTGTGACCGCCGCCTCGGCAACGTCGGTACTTGCCCAATCTACCACTGCCTGGGACAAAACCTTCCCCCAGAGCAACCGCGTCGATCACCGGAAGGTGTCGTACGCCAACCGCCCGGGCATCACACTGGTCGCCGACCTGTACACCCCAAAAGATATTGATCGTTCGCGCCGTCATCCCGCGCTCGTGGTCGGCGATCCGTTTGGCGGGGTCAAGGAACAGACCTCCGGCCTCTATGCCCAGACGATGGCGGAGCGTGGCTTTATCACCCTAGCCCATGACGCCTCCTACAATGGCGAGAGCGGCGGTCAGCCGCATTTCATCTCTTCACCCGACGTGTTCATTGAGGACTTCAGTGCGGGCGTCGATTTCCTGGGCGTGGATCCTCTTGTGGATCGCGACCGCATCGGCGTAATCGGCGTCTGCGCCAGCGGCGGTTTCGCTCTTGCCGCCGCACAGATCGATCCGCGCATGAAGGCCGTCGCTACCGTCAGCATGTACGACATGGGCGGCGCCAAATGGGCCTGGGCCGGCGAACCGATGCGCCCCGAGGCACGCCAGGCCGCGCTTGCCGATATGGCCGAACAGCGTTGGGTGGAATTCGCCGGAGGCGAGAAGCGGTACGGCGAACTGCCTCAGGTTCTTACAGACAAGACCGACGCGATCACGCGGGAATTCTTCGAATACTACCGGATGCCGCGTGGCGCGCATCCCCGCTCGACGTCGGCGATATCGGTCACCAGCGATCCTTCCTACTTCCACTTCCGGCCTTTCGAACGTTTGGATGCGATCTCTCCGCGTCCTGTCCTGCTCGTCGCCGGCGAGAATGCGCATTCGCTTTTCTTCAGCCAGCAGGCCTTGGCCAAGGCGGCCGAGCCGCGGGAACTCCATATCGTTGCCGGCGCCGGTCACGTCGATCTGTACGACAAGGTAGCGCTTATCCCTTGGGACAAGCTGCAATCCTTCTTCGACGAGCACCTCACCGCCTGACGCCAACCGGCCCGCGTCCCGGCACGAAAGCCGGGACGTGGGCCGGCCTTGCAACAATGACACGGACGGGTATCGCAATGCGCAACATCATTCTCAGTGCAATCGCCGCAATGCTGTTTACGGGAGCCGCCATGGCACAGGAAAAGATCGTGATCTCATCACCCTGGGGGAAACTGACTGCCGAGCTGGTCGACAATGAAGCGACAAGAGCCTTGCTTGGAATGCTTCCGGTCACGTTGGACATGAGCGATCATCTTCGGCAGGAGAAGACGGGCAATCTGCCTTCCTCGCTGCCGCAGTCCGGACGCCAGCTTGACTTCGACAATGGCACGCTCGGATTGTGGGGATCGACCGACTTCGTGATCTATTATCGCAAGGGCAGCGTTCCGCGACCGGGGATCATCATTCTTGGCCGCGTTGATGGCGATGCGTCCATTTTCGATCGCCCTGGCCCGATCACCGTTGAGATCGACCGAGCGAAGTAGGGCGCGGCCTTAACGATCGTCCGGTCCATCACCTCATTCCATCGCACCGAGCGAGAAGACTTAGACACCATGAAAAATAGAATCCTGCCCGTTGGTTTGGCGTCAGTCTGTGGAGCGCTGGCTCTGGTCGCGAGCTACCTGACGTTGCCGCACGGGACCGGCCCGTCGCCGGCATATGCCGAAGCCAATGCGGTGACTTTCCCACCTCTTGACCAGCTTGAGCACTACACAACCGTGCGTCGCGGCATCACGCACGAACATATGCTGACAAGCTCGGCCGCACTCGCAGCCCTGAGGGCCGGACAACCGGTCCCCGTGGGGACCCAAATGGTGCTTGTCGATTACCAAAGCGATGTGCTGACCCGGTATCTGGTCAGCCAGAAAATCGGTGCCGGCGACGACGAGTGGCAATATCAATGGTTCTGGCCGGATCAATCGATCAAGGCCGACGAGAACGTAGCGCAGTGCTACGCCTGCCACCGGTCGCGCCAAAGTCAACAGTTCATGTTCACCCATGACGGAGCGATTTCCGATGACGATCCGCTTTAGGGTGACAGGGGGCTCCATGCTGACGACGAGAGTCGCACATCGGCTTTTGGTCCCGGTCGGCATGGCGGCTTTGCTGCTCTTGTCGCTTGCCTACTGGTGGCTCGACAACATTCCGCACGAAATCTTTGGTACGGCTATGTTTGTCCTGATCACCTCGCACATCGCCATGAACCGGTTGTGGTTCAGGAATGTTTTTCGGGGTCGCTACGATGGCCGCCGCGTCTTCACGGCGCTGCTGCATCTGTTCCTGATCGTCAATATGGCGGTTCTTCTGGCGACGTGTATCGTCATCTCGAGATCGGTGCTGGCTTTCCTGCCGCTTCCAAACATCGCGTACCTTCGCGAGGTCCATTGGTTCTCCGCCTACTGGGTGATGATCGTCGTCGGCATCCATCTCGGCATTCNCGCGTACCTTCGCGAGGTCCATTGGTTCTCCGCCTACTGGGTGATGATCGTCGTCGGCATCCATCTCGGCATTCACTGGATCCGGGTCATGGCACTGCTACGCTCGATGCTCGGTCTGTCCCGCGGAAGCGCCCTCAGGGCATGGACGCTTCGCGCAGCGGCGATGGCCAGTGCGGGATTCGGCTTGTGGAGCTTTTGGGTGCTCGGCGTGTGGGGCAAGCTGACCTTCACCTATAGCCTTGAATTCTGGGATTTCACGGCGTCCGTGACGCCGTTCTTCGGGCATTGGGCGGGTGTCCTCGCCCTCCCAGCCATTCTGACGCACTACGTCATGACTGGATGGGTCTCTGCGGCTTCACATAGTAGCCGCTTGGCTGGACTAAGCAAACCGACGCAGCGACCCATCCAGTCCGTAGGGTGATCTGCAGAGCCATTGGGCCGCTCAGCCCCCGAATGCTTGCGATTTTGGAGTATGCTGGGAAACCGGATGAGCATCCGCCGAGAGGCTTTCCTTGGTGCATCTTTCAACCGAGACCCTTGAGGTGCCATGGTGTGGCTGCACTACGCGATGGAAAAGCCCTAGGATGGCCGAGCGGACAGGGTGCGATGCGTTCACGCCCTGTCCTGCCGATTAGCATTTGGATGGCTTACACCCGCAGCAGGGCCTTGATCGCGCGGCGTTCGTCCATCGCCTTGTAGCCCTCGACCACGTCCTCGAGCGGTAGTTCGAGATCGAATACTTTGCCCGGATTGATCTTGCGGGTCATCACGAGGTCGAGGAGATGGGGAAGGTACTTCCGCACCGGTGCCGGCCCGCCCAACAGGTTTTTCTGGGCGAAAAACAGGTTCGCGCCATCAAGCTGCACGCCGTGCGGAACACCCACGAACCCGATCGAGCCGCCCGGTCGCGCGCAATTGATCGCCTGGGACATCGATTCCTGGGTGCCGACACATTCGAGAACTGACTCCGCGCCGATGCCGTTCGTGAGTTCCTTCACCTTCGCGGCGCCATCGTCGCCGCGCTCGGTGACGATGTCGGTGGCTCCGAATTCAAGCGCCAGCTCTTGGCGGGCCTTGTGACGGCTCATCGCGATGATGCGTCCCGCGCCCATCTGCTTGGCGGCGAGCACGCCCATCAGGCCGACGGCGCCGTCACCGACAACGACCGCGGTTGCACCGGGCTGCACGCGGGCGGCATCCGCCGCGTACCAGCCCGTGCCAAGTACGTCCGAAGTCGCGAGGAGGCTCGGGATCAAGTCGTCGGATGGCATCTCGGCGGTTGCCACGAGTGTTCCGTCGGCCAGCGGGATACGTGCGTAAGGTGCCTGGGCTCCGGACATGAATTCGCGGTGCTCGCAAGACGAAGGGAAGCCGAAACGGCAATGCGGGCATGTGTTGTCGGAAATGCAGAAGGACCCGACGACGAATTGGCCTGGCCGGATGGTCTTCACTTCACTCCCGACTTCAACCACCACGCCGCAGTATTCGTGGCCCATATGGGCAGGGCCATTCATCGGTTGGAGTCCGCGATAGGGCCATAGGTCGGAACCGCAAACGCACGAAGCCGAGAGTTTGATAATGGCGTCAGTGGGCTTCTGGATCTTTGGGTCGTCGACCTCTTCGCAACGGATGTTGCCGGGGCCGCGCATGACTGTTCCAAGCATGAGTTGTTTCCTCGGTGTTGCATTAAATGGACTGGATGAAGCGTATGGAAGCCGAACGCACCGAATGGCGACGGGAGGCTGGGAAGCGCGCACTGAGACGGAGAGGCGGTGTCGCGCTCGTCGTGCCATTCATGCGTATTCTACCACGAAGGTTCGCCAGGCATTATCGCGGAAGGTCGATTAGCCCTATTCATGCTGTACATGAATTTCGTGAGATGACCCCCTTTGAGATGTCGGGCCAAGTCCTTGACATAAGTGGACGTTATATCCTCATCGACCGTAAGATTGCCGCTTGCTGGATCGAAAGCTAAAAACATAAAGACGAACTCACGCGACTGCACCGCCTTCTGCGAAGTCGCTCCTTTCAACGACGTCATTCAGAGGTAAGCATGCCTTACGCCATCATGTTCACGGATGATCCCGGGGTCCTGGAAAAGAAAAAGACGATGCGTCCCATCCACGTCGAATACGTGACCAGGAACGCCAGTCGCATCATCGCAAGCGGTGGCTTCTTCCCTGATGATGACGATTTTCCCAACGGCGGTCTTATTCTTCTGGATACCGACATTCGACAAGAAGCTGTCGATTATATCGAGAACGATCCTTTCTTTCAGAACGGCATTTTCAGCAAATATACGGTGACGAAGTGGCGCAAGTTCATTTTCGATCACAAGCGCATTCCCGCCTAACGGCTAGACGAATTTGCGGCAGGCCGGGGCCCCGCGATGAGCGGCGACACTGCAGGCCGCCGGCGGCCTGACACTCCAACGGCCCCTCGGCCCCACTTGCGCTCTAACGGCTGGAGTGTCTTTGATTTCTCAGTGGGACGTTTCTCAGATCGATTAGTTAGACCGGCAACACTACGGCTGTATTTTTTTTGTGATCCACGCAGCGGGGGACAGATGTCTGATGCCCTTTAGCCAGCACCGCTTCGCTTGCTCAGTGGAACTCCCTTGCAGTCGGATTTGCAAGACGTTCACACGACTTTCCCAAGCTACCTCATGATGAACGGATTGCCGGGCGCCGCCTCGGCAATCGAGATGATGACACTCTTCGTTTCGAGGTATTCGTTGACGGCTTCGATGCCGCTCTCACGGCCCAGCCCGGAACGTTTTATGCCTCCGAAAGGCACCATGTAGCTGTACGCCCGGTATGTGTTGATCCACACCGTACCGACATGGAGCGCCTTCGACATGCGGACGGCGCGACCAATGTTGGTCGTCCAGACGCCCGCGACCAAACCGTAATCGATGCCGTTGGCGACCTCGATCGCTTCCTCTTCGGTGTCGAAGCCGATGATGGAAAGAATCGGGCCGAACACTTCCTCCTGGGCGATGCGCATGTTGTTCTTCACCTCGGCGAACACGGTGGGCTGAACGAACTGGCCACCGGTTAGGCCCGGGCCTTCCGCTGCTTTCCCGCCCAGGATACACCGCGCGCCGTCCGCCCGAGCGACGTCGAGGTAGTCCATGACCTTCTGGAATTGAGGCGGCGTGGCGATCGGCCCGACGTCGGTCTTCGGATCCATAGGATCGCCAAGACGGATATTGCGCGCCAGATCAAGGACCTTACCGGTGAACTCCTCCATGATCGAGCGCTGGACCAGCAAGCGCGAACCTGCTGTGCACATCTGGCCGGATGCGCCGAAGATGCCGGACACGGCTCCCGACGCGGCCAGGTCGAGGTCAGCGTCGGCGAACACAATGTTCGGTGACTTGCCGCCCAGTTCGAGGGATACCCGCTTCATGCCGCGCGCTGCGGTTTCGTAAACGCGCGCACCCGTCACGTCAGATCCGGTGAAGGTGATCTTCGCGACGCTGGGGTGTTCGACCAGCGCGGCTCCGGATTCCTGGCCAAGTCCAGTCACCACATTGAAAACACCTGGCGGAAGGTCCGCTTCCTTCAGGAGTTCCGCAAATTCGAGCGTACTGGCCGACGCGAATTCCGAGGGTTTCACCACCACGGCGCATCCAGCTGCCATCGCCGGAGCGCACTTGATAGATGCGAACCAGAGAGGAGAGTTCCAAGCCGTCAAGGCGGCGACAACACCGACGGGTTCTCGCGACGTGAATGCAATCGCGTCTGGTTTTTCGAGCGGTATCGAATGGCCCTCGATCTTGTCCGCCAACCCACCATAATAGCGCCAGCACTCCGCGATCGCGCCGAGTTGGCCCCTCGTTTCCCGCAGGAGCTTGCCGTTGTCGCGTGTCTCGATTTCCGCTAACCGGTCGCGGTTCCGATCGACCAGATCGGCGATCGCATTCAACGCCTTTCCGCGCTGCGTCGCAGTGTACCGCGACCACGGACCCTTCGTCATCGCGTTCTGCGCCGCGCGGACGGCACGGTCGACGTCGACAGATCGGCCGCGCGGGATTTGCGCCCAGACTTCGCCCCGATAAGGGTCGACGGTATCAAACCGTTCCCCGGCCGCCGCCTCGGCAAAGTCGCCAGCAATAAACATCTGGTATTGTTTCATCGGACATCCTCTGGAGTTCTGCGACCACCGGCCCATGCATTCAGTAGTCTGGCGCGTCCTGGCTGTTCGCGAATGGCGAAGCTGACAGTCACAAATCACGAGCGACAGTTCGACGTTTTCCGGCGGACGCCATTTCCTTCCGGCGGTGATCACTTGGGGGCGGACTTTAGTTGTCGCTCCTCCCATTCGCCACATGAGACCCGAAACCGACGGCCGAGGGGTATAAGCACTGGTTATCGGGGCGCCGTCCTCGTGGGGTCCGCTTGTTCATGTGGCATCGCCTCTTTGGGCGCAGTGCTAAAATTCCCTTGGCGACGACCAGCCTTGGGTTGGCCGAGCGACCGGAAGGGAACGCGGGGGGCTAGCCGAGGAAGTAGGGTGGTCGCCGTAAGACAATGGTTCCCGTGCCCCGCCTGAGGATCGATCCCAACAAGACCCCCCATCTAGCAACGACCATCGAACATGGAAGCCAGAATAGCGCAGCGAAAGCGCTGGGGTTGTCCCAGCCCGCCCTGTCAACCTCGATGAGCAGGCTCGAAGACGAACTGGGCATGCGGGTTCTGGAGGGTGGCCCATTTGGCGTCCTGCCCACGCCCGCCGGGGAGGTTTTGTACTGCCATGCGCGCTTGATCCGCGACGACCGCATAGATGGTTTCAGCTGGGTATAACGCTACAGCATATCATCTCTTGAGTCGGGATGACCCAATAAGTGCCCGTTTTAAAACAACTATCTCGGCTGTCGCGTTCCGGCCGGATTCGATTGCGGACTTGCCTGCCACCCGTGCCCCTCAATTGAGAGTGGACGGCGCTGACCAAATACCTTCTCCGTAGGCGATCGCAGAAACATCACGTCGCGCCACGGACGATAACCGGAAATGAACGACCGGATCCGCAAGGCGGGTCGACTATAGCAGGGAGGAGTCGCATGAATTGTTTCGAAGGCCGTACAGTGATCGTGACCGGGGCCGCCAGCGGTATAGGTGCTGCGTGCGTGCGACGGCTGCACGCCGAAGGCGCCGACGTCGTGGCGGCCGATGTCAGCCGGGAGGCAGTCGAAAAGCTCGTCACTGAATTCGGGGATACCGAGCGGGTCAAGGGTGCTGTGATCGATGTGCGCGACGCGGCTGCGGCGCTTGCCCTGGCGGAGGAAACCCGGGTGCGGCTGGGACGCCTCAACGGTCTGGTCAACTGCGCTGGCATCACCGGGGTGGCCAACATTTTGGATGTCGAACTGGACAAGCTGGAACAGGTCATGGCGGTCAATCTCGGCGGTACCGTCAACATGTGCCAAGCCTTCGCACGCACGGTCCGGAACGACACAGGGCCCCGCGCGATCGTCAACATATCGTCCGGAGCAGGGGTGATGGGCGTCCCGAACCGACTTCCGTATGTGGCGTCGAAATTCGCCGTCTCGGGCATCACCAAGTCCATGTGTCCGGAACTGGGTCCTTTTGGAATTCGCGTCAACGCGATCGCACCCGGCATGACCAGGACTCCGCTGGTCGAATACATGCTGCAGGACCCGGAGGCCGTGGCGCGAATCAAGGCCGCCCATCCGATCGGCCGCATGGGCGAGCCCGAGGAAATCGCCGCCGTCATCGCCTTCCTGCTGACCGACGATGCAAGCTTCATGACGGGTGCGGTGGTCTCGGTAGACGGCGGTCAGACCGCGTGCCTGTGATGTCGAGCCTGGCGTCTTCGCGCTCGATGTTCCACGGCTGAGGCGGGACAGTATCCGCGCGACGCGGCTCGGGACCCGGCCGGCGGCTGATCTGCAATAACACACCCTTCTTTCAGGGTGCGACTGCCGGACGCGCGAGGCTGAGGCAGGGCATGGACAAAGTGCGAGGCCAAGGAAGGGTACGATTGAGGAAACTAGAATGATGTCCGAACACTACGAGATCGTCGAAAGGGATTTCCGGGATATGGTGGCGCCAATCTTTCCCCCGGAGGAACTTTTCCGCGGGGCTTTATTTGCGGAGGGGCCTGCCTACTTCGCAGCCGGACGATACCTCCTGTTCACCGACATTCCCAACGATCGCATTTTACGCCTGGACGAGACGAATGACTGCGTCAGCGTCTTCCGCCAGGACTGCGGCCATCCCAACGGTCAGACAGTCGATCCGCAAGGACGTCTGCTCACTTGCGAACACCGCCACCGCCGGGTCAGCCGCACCGAGCACGATGGCACCGTCGTGACCGTTGCGGATCAATGGCGCGGCAAGCAACTAAACTCTCCCAACGACGCCGTTGTAACCCGAGACGGTGCCGTCTGGTTCACGGATCCAACCTACGGCATTCTCCATGATCTCGACGGGATCAAAGCCGAACCTGAAATCGGAGGCTGCCATGTCTACCGCGTGGACCCGGCTACAGGCGAAGTGGAAGCCAAGATCACCGACATGGTGATGCCGAACGGTCTCGCTTTTTCGAAGGACGAAAGCACGCTCTACGTCGTCGACAGTGGCAAGAGTCACTTTGAGGACGGACCGGCCCATGTGCGCGCCTTCAAGGTGGACTGCGATATGCAAGTGCGCGGGGGCGAAGTCTTGGCGGACTGCCCGGTAGGGATTTTCGACGGTCTGCGCCTGGACGACGCCGACAACATATGGATCAGCACGGGCGAGGGGGTCTATTGCTATCAGTCAGGTGGAACCTTGCTCGGCAAGATCAAGCTCGGAAAGATCGTGGCCAACCTCACCTTCGCGGGGCCGAGGCGAAACATGATGTACATTTGTGCGATGAACGGGCTGTACCGCGTCCGGTTGAAAATTAATGGTCCTCGGTAAATCGCCCGATGGCGGACAAGCGTTGATGAAGTAGTTTCGGGCCAGCAATCTTCCTCGCCCGTAAGGGGCATTATAACCTCGAGCTTAGCCGACCTGAGATGCGGGCGACAGCGTTCTCAACGACATGACCACCGAGTGAGGAGACGCAAAACTCAGCAGAGCGGCGTCGTTCACTTGTGTTCCCCCGACATGGTTGGCTGCCGATATCTGAGTTTCAAGGCGGCGACCGATGCCAGCAGCACAAGGACGCCGCTAGCCGCGAATACCATCCCGACTCCCCCATGGGCCGCTACCGCACCAAGCAAAGGACTGGAGACCCCCATCGCCAGGTCAAGACAGGCCGTATAGGCTCCCATCGCAAGCGCACGGTTTTCGATGGGAGCGCGTTTGACCACTTCGACGCCGAATCCCGGGAATACGAGCGAATAGCCGAAGCCGGTCACGGCCGCTCCTGCGAGCGCAACTGCCGGGTTCGGAGCCAGCCACATCAGCATCTGACCCAGTGCCTCGACAGGCAGCGAGCAGAGTGCGAGGTTTGCGCCGCCGATACGGTCTGCAAGATGGCCGAACAGAATGCGTGCCAACATCAAAGACCCCGCGAAGCAAGAGACGGCCAACCAGCCGGACTCCCACCCTCGTTCGGCAAACAATAGAACCGCGAAGGTGATAACTGCTCCGAAACCGACGCTGCTCAGGGCGGCGCCAAGGCCCGGTAACCACACCGCGAACAGCACCGCACGCAGCGAGCCGTGCTCGCGCGGAATCGTTGCCACTGGTCTTATGGGGATGACGATCGCGATAGCGAGCAAGGGCGCGACAGTTGTGACAACCGCTATGGAAACGAACCCGTATTCGGAAAACAATGCCGTCCCAACTGGGGCTCCGACGGCGTATGCGCCGAACACAGCCGTTCCTGCCCACGCGATCACTTTGCCCGCGTTCTGCTGTCCGACAGTACCGAAACCCCAGCTCAGCGCACCGGTGATGATGAAGCTTTCCGCCCCGCCAAGAACGCCTCGACCTATCGCAAGTATCGAGGCCGACAATATCGGTGTGCTGACCAGCAACAACGACACAAGGTAGAGGAATCCTGCGACGGTCGCGGCAGCAAGCCCAAGTAGAACGGTCGGCTTCGAGCCGCGGCGGTCGGCGTAGTTTCCTGCCCAAAACCTTGACAGCAGAGACGCTGCGAACTGGCTGCCTGCCACCAATCCCACTGCGATCGTGCCGAGGCCTACCTGGTCGTGGACATAGATCGGAAGAACCGGCAGCGCCAAACCTATGATCAAGAAGCCTACAAAGACGATCCCCATCAAGGGCAGCAGTTTCACCGCGACCGACGAATTCGCCGGCTGTGCTTCAAGATGGGCGAGGCGAGGGCTCATGCGAGTTTCGGATACTTTCTATCGCTCGGCGAATTCGGCCACGTCAGAAAGGCGATCAGCCGGCCGCCAGAATCAGGCATCTGGGAGAATGCGCCGCCCAACGCTGCCCGCGGCGAGGAAATCTATAAACTTGCTCTGTGAGGAAGGTCGACGCATGCGCACTTGGCGCAGTCGTCACGGATACGCCAATGTTAGTTAGCACATTCAGCATCGCGCGATTACCCCCACCATCCTGCAAGGACTTATGAATGGCGGATATATATGTCCGTGGGCCAGCCATCGGCTGGTATCAAGGACGGACTCGATTTCGACGGCATTGAGAGCCTGCGCGTTCCCGCAGTCCAAACAGTTAAAATGCCGTCCAGCATGGAGCGCCAATCACAGGATTGCACGCGCGGTGTCGGTCCCATGTACAACGACCTTATTGACGGAGAGGTCGCGCGGCGGGTGCGCACGGCTGGCCTGGCTGGGTTTCTATTGTAACGCGCAGCGCGAAACTCCATTGCGAGCGCCGGGAGGACGACGAGGTTCATTTCGTTGTGGCCATCCGGCATAAAGGGAAACAACTTTGGTTGGGCCAGGGTCCGACGTGGCAAGGTGCCGGGTTGCCTCTTGGACGAAGCTGTGACTGGAGGCGATTGACATGAAGGTGGGATACATCGGTCTCGGAGCGATGGGAGGCTCTCTCGCGCGGCATCTCGTGAACTCCCACGAATTGATGGTTTGCGATCTCAACAAGAGGGCGGTCACAGATTTCGTGGAAATGGGAGCGACGGCGGCTTCGACCGGAGCCGAATTGGCCCATGCTTGCGACATCGTGATGCTCTGCCTTCCCCGCACATCGAACGTCCGCGAGGCGATCTTCGGTTCAGGCGGCCTGCAAGATGGGATTACCGCAGGGAAGCTTGTCGTTGATCAGACCAGCGGCGTTCCTCGAGAGACGGCCGAGATCGCACAACGCTTGGAGAAGCTCGGCGTCCTGATGCTGGATGCTCCTGTAAGCGGAGGAATTCCCGCCGCGCAGGCAGGCGCGGTGTCGATCATCGCATCGGGATCAGACGCGGCATGGGAGATGGCCGCTCCGCTCCTCAACGCGATGACCTCGAAAGTTTTCCGCTGCAGCGACCGCATTGGTGACGGTCAAGCTCTGAAGCTTGTCAACAATGCCATGGGGGCGGGCTATCGGATGGTGGTTCTGGAACTCGCCGCCTTAGGGCTCAAGGCCGGACTTTCGCTCGGCGAGATCACCGAGCGCCTCAACGCGGGCGACGGTGCCAACTTCACCACCAAGAAGATGTTGGTTGCCAAGTTGGAGGGGAAGGCTTCCACGGACTTCTCGCTGGCCCTTATGGTGAAGGATCTTAACGAGGCATTGGAACTCGGACTTCAAACGGGTTCACCGATGCACATTACTTCCGCTGCTCGGAATATCATGCAAGTCGGCTTGAACACCCTGGGCGGGGGGGCGCGTCTCGAAGATGTTTTCCGGATCGTAGGATCCCTGGCTGGTGTCGATTTCGACCACGACGATGCAGCCTCGGATGTTGCCGCTATGGCAGAGACAGACCGAAGCTCCGTTCTTGCCTCCATCGAGAGCGCCGTTGACGCATGTAACCACATCGCGACCATCGAATGCGTGGCGATGGGCATAAAGTATGGCCTTATGACGAAGCCGATGAATGAGGTTCTGAACTCGGGTTCCGCTTGGAGCCTTGCATCCGAGCGGGTTCTCGGCTCGATTTCCCATGGCAAGCCTTACAGGGCGGGTAAGACCATTGAGCGGACGATTGAGGCGTTGCGGAACGTGGCACGCTTGAGTGCCAAGTACGGCGTCCCGGCCATTGTGAGCAACGCGGTGCTTGCTACATTCGAGAGCGCGTCCAACGAGTTCGGCCACCAATCCGACATCGGGGTGATGGTCAGCGGGTTCGAACGCGCCAAGGGGCAGAGTCTTCGACTCGAAAGCGGTAGCCCAAAATAGTCAAAGGCGGTGGATTATCAATCGCCCCGACGAAATCCGATTTTCCCCGCATATACTGTCCCGCCGCTTTCGCATGCGATTGGCGACTCCTTCGGTTCATTGTGCGGGCGTAAGACAAAGGCGAAGGAGTTCATCTTTGCGCCTGGCGTTAAGATCGTGGGCGAATGTCGGTATTAATGGGGCGTCCGGCTTAAAGTAAGCTAGCCATCTCGGAGGCAGGTAGATGCAGGTCACGTTTTCAGACGCCCACGCGTTGGCGACCGACGTTTTGATCAAACATGGCGTGAATGCCAAGCATGCCGCGATTGTGTCGGATCACCTGATCGACGCGGCCGCTGCCGGTCACGCGTTCGCGGGCTTGCCCCGGGTCCTGGCAATTGTCGAAAACCTCAAACAAAGGCCACCGGCAAAGCCGATAACCGTGACCGCCAAATCCCCGAATTCCGCGGTTGTCTGCGGGGGAGGGACCAATGGTTATGTCACTTCGTTGGTCGGTATCGATAAGGCCATTGAATTGGCGGTGCAAAGTGGCGTGGGTATTGTCGGTATAACCGATACCTGGTTCAGCGGACGCCTTGCCTATTATGTGGAGCGAGCGGCGCGCCAAGGTTTCATCGCCATGCATACTGCAAACACGATGGCGAGGGTCGCGCCCTCGGGCGGCATTGACCGAATATTCGGCACCAATCCTATCGCCTTCGCCTTCCCTGCGGATCCGGATCCTCTGGTCGTGGATTTCGGAACCGGCATGACAACCTGGGGCGATGTCCTTTTACGCCAAAAGCTTGGAAAGGCGTTGGAACCCGACGTGGCCGTCGATCTGGCGGGCCGTCCTACAGTCGACCCAACAGAAGCACTCGACGGTGCCTTCATGCCGTGGGGTGGACACCGCGGATACGGCCTGTCCCTCGTGGTACAAGTGCTCGGGATCCTGTGCGGGAGCGCGACCATTGTCGAAGAAGTGTCAGACTGTGGATTCTTCTTCCTCGTGTTCAATCCCGAGCTTCTGATGCCGCTTGGTCAGTTTCGAGCGTCGGTGACGAAGCTCATCGATCAGATCGAGGCTTCGCGCCCCGCCGATGGAATATCCAAAGTTCGAGTCCCCGGCAGGTCTAGCGCGGCGAAACGCAGAGAGGCGGAAAACGCCGGTACCATTGAGGTCGATGAGGCGATCTTCGAGGCACTGGACCGTATGAGACGGGAACACGCTGAGGCGTGACAAAGCATTAGGGCAGACCTATCGATCCGCCTAGGGTCGCCGGTCAATCCTGGGTCGGAATGTCGTGAACGATGTGGCACGGAGGAGTGAGAGAATGCGGCTGAAGGACAAGATCGCGATCATTACGGGAGGTGCCTCCGGCATTGGCAAGGCTATCTCAGACCTCTTCGCCTCGGAAGGTGCGTCAGTGGTTCTCGCTGACAAAAACGGGGATGCCATTCCGGAGGCGGTTGAATCGATCAAACAGGCAGGGGGCAGAGCTTCCGGTTCGGCGGTCGACGTAACCCAGCGCGATCAACTCGCCGAGTTCATGGACAAAGTGGTTGCCCAGTACGGCCGCATTGACATCCTGATCAACAACGCAGGGGTATCGCGGTATCGTCCGTTCGCCACCACCACGAGTGAAGATTGGGACATCGTTCTGGATGTCGATCTCAAAGGGGTATTCTTCTGCACACAGGCGGTTGCGCCACATATGGTGCGCCAGAATTACGGACGCGTCGTCAACATCAGCTCTGCGCTAGGCACAGGAGCGGCCCCGCACAAGACCGCGGGATCTCCTGGTGGAAGCGCGGCCTATGCGTCGGCGAAGGCCGGGGTGATCATGCTCACGAAGACGTTGGCGCGCGAGCTCGGCCCGAGCGGAGTGACGGTCAATTGCATCGCGCCCGGCAGCTTTCTCACCCCGTTCTCCGCGTCGACACGAACACCCGAAGAGGTTCATGAACACATGCAGCACCGCAAGAGCACGGTGGTGCTGGGTCGTTTGGGAACTCTGCAAGAGCTCGCGGCACCTGTCCTTTTCTTCGCTTCCGACGACTCCAGCTATGTCACAGGGCACACGCTGTTTGTCGATGGCGGCCGTTCCGACCGCATGTGACCGCGGTCACGGGATCAACACCGACATACGCGGCACCAAAGTGCCAGAGGAGAAATTTGATGTTGTGGGCCGTATATTGCGTTGACAGGGCGGACACCGCCGAGGCGAGGGCAGAGCACCTGACGGTGCACCGGGAATACCTCGATCAATTCAAATCGAGGATATTCTTTTCGGGCCCACTCCAGAATGACGACGCGTCTGTGGCCTTGGGAAGTCTTTTCATTCTGAACGTCCCGGCTCGGGGGGGTGCTGAAGATTTCATCTCCAACGAGCCATTCTACAAAGCAGGTATCTTCGAAAAGATCGCCATCTACAGGATGCGGAAGGGCAGATACAATCCGGACCTGGTCGACATCGTCTGAAAGCGCGCTTCCCTGAGCGGCGCTTGAAGCGGGACGAATAGCAGGAGTTGACGATGAAACTCTTTTACCAAAGCTTCGGCGTCTCTCGGGGGTCCCGAGACGGCCTATATGCGCAGGCGCTCAGAAGGATCATTCAAAAGGCTGCCGCTTCCGGCACTGAGATCACGGTGGATGGACTCAGTCCTCATCGGGCTATCGCGGACCAGTACCGCTATCTCGAGCTGTTGGACACCGTGGAGGTGACGGAGAAGGGTCTGCAGGCGGAGAAGGACGGCTACGACGCCTTTCTAGTCGGAAACATTTTCGAGCCCGGGGTGCATGAACTCCGTGAGCTTCTGAATATTCCGGTCCTCGGCCTGCGTGAGTCATCTGTCCAGGTGGCTTGCCTCATGGGGGCGTCGTTTTCTCTCATCAACGTGAATCCTAAGTTCGTGCCGCGGATCATGGAAGGGGTCCGCAACCAAGGGGTCATGTCCCGATTGGCATCCGTCGAAACCATGACGGTCGAGAGACCGGGAGTGTTCGATCTCGCCCTCCGAGATGACGACGCGAGGGCGGAGGTTGTCCGTCAATTCATCGAGGCGGCCAACCGAAGCATCGAGAAGGGAGCCGAGGTCTTGATCCCGGCTGGCGGCAGTCTGATGACGGTTCTGACCGAGGCGGGCATCCACGAAGTCAATTCGACGCCCGTGCTCAACGGGCCGCTCGCACTCGTGAAGACCGCCGAGTTGGCGGTCCAAATCAAACAGCTGACGGGTGTCTTTACCAGCAAGCGCATGACGTACGCGCCCCCGACCGGAAAGCTCTTGACCGACATCAGGAATGCCTACGGCCAGCATGTCTACCCAGGAGCGACCTAACTGGAGGCAACCGCGCAGCGTGTGAAATTTTGACGGGCGCCGTATTCACGTGTGCATTGTGGCATCTCGCTGATTGGCGACCAGCTAGCGGCAGTGCTTGCGATCAGGCATTTTTCGACGCGAGAGGAGAACGGGGTGGGGGAGGCAATGGACGAACTCAAATTGGATAGGGCGTTCGTTCTAGTAGTCGAGAACGGCAGCTTTTCGGCCGCTGCCCGGCATCTAGGCACATCTGTGACCTCCATCGCTCGGCAGATCAATCGCCTCGAAGCGACGCTGGGTGTCCGGCTGCTCAACCGCACGACTCGGCGGCAATCCCTTACCGAGGTCGGCCATCTATATTATCAGAGGCTAACCGAACTCATCCGCCAGATTGACGACGTAAAACGGGAAGTCAGCGGCTACCAAAATACAGTCAAAGGGCGGCTGCGTGTGCATCTCAGGATTTCCGTTGGAAACGCAGTGATCGTTCCGGCGCTGAAGGACTTCCTTGCCGAGAACCCCGAAGTCATGATCGAGGTCACCCTGACGGACGAGCGCGCCGACCTCGTTGCGCTCGGGATAGACGTCGCGGTATGGCTCGGCAACCTTGAGGACTCAAGTTTGATAGCGCGCCGCCTTAGCCCGAGCCGTAGGGTTCTCTGTGGCAGTCCGGGATATCTGGAAAGGAGCGGTCATCCTACCGCTCCGCAGGACCTCGTCAAACACAATTGCCTTGTCTTTCGGGCGAAGAATTACGACAACCGCTGGCGCTTCACGAAGGACGCGACCACAGTGGAAATACCGGTATCTGGGAACCTCCAGACGGATAGTGGCGCTGCGCTGTTCACCAGCGCAATGAGCGGTCTCGGCTTGGTCATTATGCAGGAATCGACTGTCCGGCAAGCCGTTAGAAATGGTGATCTGATACCTCTCCTGACGGATCATGAGGTAAGTCCTACCGAGTTCGACACCTCCCTTTACGCGGTCTACCCGAGCAGCCGGAAAGTGTCTCCCAAGACGCGCGCATTCTTGGACTTCCTCGTAGCCTTGTTCCGTCATCATGACGAGCGTCCCGCCTGAGTGATGTCGCCGGAACCGGGCATTTCCAGCCCGTAGAATCGCGCGGCGGTCCGCCAGAAGAGATTGTCCCGTTCTGTCTCTGTCGCTCCTGCCGCCAGCCGTTTCATAGCGTTCCAACCGGTGCCATAGGTGTGGCTCTGCCGGTCGGCGGGATAGTTGCTCTCGAACATGCATCGCGAGGTTCCGAAAATCTCAATGCACGTCTCCATCCATGGTCGCCAGGCCGTGCAAAGTTCAGCCGAGTCAGGCCGTCTTCCGAGTTCCGGATGGGTGAGACCCGAAATCGGCATCCCGAGACCGCCAAGCTTGATCGCGACGTTGTCGCAAGCCGCCAGTTCGCGTAACGCCATGGACCACTCGGCGAAGACCTGGGCATGACGACCCGAATAGCCCCTGGTGCCCAAGATGCCTCCACAGTGATCGACGACGATCGGAATATGCGGAAAGGACCTTGCCAACGCCGTCAGGCCGCAGATTTGATGGAAGTAAAGCCAGGCGTCGAACCGGAGGCCGTACGTCGCGAGCTTGGCGAACCCGGCCCGGAAACGAGCGTCGTCAAGCATGTCGGGAGTCGTCGGATAGGCGCTATTGAGCATTTCCTGGTCGGCATCCCAGGCGGCGATGTGCCGAACACCGCGCAGATTTCCCCGATGAAGGCCGCCGGCAGCGCGGACATGCTCCCCGAGAACCTCTTCGACGCTTTCGCCTAACATCAGATCGGCGTGGCAGACAATTCCCGCGCAAACCTGCGTTTGGCATTCGGGATCGGCCGCGCACGCGTCCGCAACGCCTTTGGCGAACTCGGTTTCACCGACAGGACGCATCGCTTCCGGACCCCGGTCGCGATACATTGCGTGGGCCTGGACGAACACCGTCGCCACCACGTTGTGTCCGCTTGCGAGATCTGCTTTGAGCTCGTCGAGCAGATAGCGAAGGTTTGCTCTGTCGTAGAGGTGATGGTGGGCATCGACGATCGGCAGTCCGGGATCGATCGGCTCCTCGTCCTTCAGATGGCAGTGTGGACGCGCGCGGCTCACGGAGCAGGTCCTGGCGAGGGAAATTCAGGATCGTTGAGTTCCGTCGCGATCGATATCGGGATTCCTAGCTCGAATGCATTCAGCGTCACCGATACAAGGCAGTAATAGCCAACGATCGCCACTAGCTCGACCATTCCCCGTTCCTCCAGGCGCTGAACGCCCTGATCGTAAAGCGCGCGGCGGATCCGACCGGTCGAGAGGAGGCACCACGCGATATCGTGTACGAGACGCTCTTCGTCGCCAGCCACCTCGGGCCGACGCCGAGCTGCCACGTCGGCGATGACGTGCGGGTTCAGCCCCGCTTCCAACGCCAGGCGCTTGTGTGCCGTCCATTCATGATGGGACGTCCAATGCCTGGCGCAAACAAGGATCGCGAGTTCCGACAGACGCGGATGAAGTGTGGTGTCGTACCTGAGAAGTTCGCCGAGCCGCTGTGCCCTGCGCGCGAGTTCTGGATTTCTGAGCCAGGCGATCATCGGGGCGGGCACGCGTCCCCGTTTCCCGGCGACTGCTTCCGCGCTGACTTCGGACTGCGCGGCGGTCATCTCGTCATCCGACAATGCTTCGAGGCGAGGCATGGAGACTCCTGTCATTTAGCTCAACCGAGCCGCAATATGTCCCGGGCCTGCGAAGCCGTGGCGACCTCCGCCCCCAGGTCCTCAATGATCCTCGCCGCGCGTTCGACCAAGGGCCTATTTCCCTGCGACAGCTCGCCACGGGAAAGAA
This sequence comes from Mesorhizobium sp. LNHC232B00, assembly GCF_000502435.1. NCBI lineage: Bacteria > Pseudomonadati > Pseudomonadota > Alphaproteobacteria > Hyphomicrobiales > Phyllobacteriaceae > Mesorhizobium > Mesorhizobium sp. LNHC232B00. The sequence goes on along the minus strand of NZ_AYWP01000019.1, from coordinate 41,012 downwards.
AAAGGTTGTCTTCGAGCCCGACGCGTACATGCCCTCCGAGGATGACTGACTGGGCGACCATGTGGAACTCCTTCGCGCCGATGCCAAACGCGCTCCAGTTGCTTCCGGCTGGGACCATCTGCTTCATCGACAACATTGCCTCCGTGGTCGCGGGAGCCCCCCACGGAATGCCCAGGCAAAGCTGGTACATGGCAGGTTCGGCGAATATTCCCTGCTTGAAAAGGTGCTCGGCGAGCGCGCAATGGCCCAGATCGAAGACCTCGAGTTCGGGTTTGACGTTGGCTGCACGGACGGCTCGCGCGATACGCTCGATGTGTGCGGGGACGTTGACGAACGCGTGCGCGCCGAAGTTCATTGTTGCAACGTCCAGACTGCAGATTTCCGGTCGCAGCTCGAGCACATGCTCCATACGCTCCTCGGGTGAGGCTAGACCCGAAACCGCGTTCCGGTTCGGATCGTCTTCGGCGGGTGTGAAACGTGCCCCGACACCCGTCGTCAAGTTGATCACGACATCGGCGCCGGATTGCCGGATGCGTCCAACGACGTCCCGGTAGAGGCGGATTTCGCGACTGGGTTTGCCCGTCTCGGGATCGCGAACGTGTATATGCACTATGGCAGCGCCCGCTTCATGCGCCCTGAGCGCATCGTCGGCGATCTGTTCGGGCGTGATGGGCACATAGGGGCTTGCGGCGGTGGTGTCACCCGAACCGGTAACAGCGCAAGTGATAATAACGGGTCGGCTCATTATTCCTCCGCACTGGAACCTGTAAGGCCGCAAATTAAGCCGGGCGTGCCGCGGTCAGCCCGCCGTCCACGACCAGTTGTGTGGCGGTGATGTAACGAGCCTCGTCGCTTGCGAGAAACAGCACCGCGTTCGCCACGTCCCACGCGTCTCCCATGCGCCCCATGGGCACGCTCGCGTTCCTCTGCGCGATGAGCTTGCCGACGTCGTCCTTGCCAAGCTGGCGAGCCAACCTGTTCTCGACGAGCGGTGTGTGCATGGAACCGGGGACCACCGTGTTCACCCTTATGCCCTTCTTGGCGAACGCTATCGCTGTAGAGCGCGAAAAGGCCTCGACTGCTGCCTTGGATGCCGCGTAGGCGACGCTTACGCGACCGCCCATCTGGAAGGTCATCGACCCCACGCTACCGATGTTGATGATTACGCCGCCGCTCCCGCCTTCTTCGAACTGGCGGAGCATCACGGGAAGCACGTGCTTGCAATTGAGAAAAACGCTGTCGAGATTGATTGAGATTTGCTTCTGCCATTCCTCTTCGCTCATCGAGATCGGATCGCCCGGAGCGCTCCCGCCCACGTTGTTGACCAGAATGTCGATACGGCCGAATTCGCTGATGCACCGCGCCACCGCCGCCTCGACGGTTTTGCTGCTGGTCGCGTCGCATTGGCAGGACGACCATCGCCCGCCGAGGTTTTCCCGACCCATCGCCGATCCGGTCTCCGTCAGCGCTTCGCGGCTTATGTCGGTGCCGAACACCCTGGCACCCTGACGCGCCATAAGCACGGCCGTCGCCTTTCCGTTGCCCCAGCCTTCGCCGACCGATCCGGCACCCGTTACAAAGGCTGTCTTGCCGGATAAATCGAGTGGCATCAGCTCAACAACCCCATTTCGCGTGCCTTGATCTGCAAAGCGATGTATTTGGAGTAGATGCGCGCGTGGGCGAAACCGCCTCCGGTAAACCAAAGGCCCTGCTGGGGCGTCGGCCGGAACATGTTGGCGAGTTCCCCATCGGGCGCGATACCCCAGATCGGCCCGATCTTGTCCGCCGTTTCTGAACCCAAAAGCTGGCGGATCAGGTCCTGCTGACTCTGGTAACCGGTCGCCATCACTACCAGATCGACTTTAGCGATCTGTCCGTTGGCAAGTTTCACGCCCTCCGCGACGAATTCATCGATCTCTTCCCACTGCATGAGGCCGACTTCGCCATTGATGATCAGCTCCGAGCATCCGCAGTCGAGATAGTAGCCACCGTGACGGCGACGGAACTTCATCTGGTGCCCCGTTTCGTCGTCGCCGAAATCCAGCTTGAAACCCCTTGCCTTCAACCCGGCGAGAAGTTCGCGGTCGATTTCCTTGATCTTCGTGACGGCTGCCTTGTAGCTGCGGATGAGCAGCGGATATGTACTGGTCACCGCAATCAGGTCGCAGTCTTCGACTGGCAGGCCTTCGCTATAATAGACGGAATGCACCAGCCCGGCGGCGGCCACGCTTGTGACAGTCGTAGCCCCTCGTTGCACCAGCGTCACTTGCGCGCCGTGGCCATGGAGATCCTGTGCCACGTCATGACCGCTCGTGCCCGCGCCGAGAACCAGCACACGTTTTCCGCCCCAATCCTCGCCGCTCGTGAAATCATGCGTATGCATGACCTCGCCCTTGAACGAGTCCAGACCCGCGACCTTCGGCTTCAGCGGGCGGCCCGCCACGCCGTTGGCAAAGACGATGTGCTTCGGCCTCAGAACCCGTTCCGATCCGTCCGCCCTCCGCACCTTGGCGTTCCAGCGGCCAGCCTGGTCGTCGAAAGATCCTCCGACGAAGGTCGTTTCCGTCCATACGTTGCACTCCATGGCCCAGGCGTAGTTTTCCAGCCAATTGGCGATCATGTCCTTCGGGAGGTATTTGGGCCAGCTTGGCGGCCAAGGCAAATAGGGCAGGTGGTTGAGCTTCACTTGGTTGTGCAGCGCCAGCGAATGATAGCGCCTGCGCCAGACGTCGCCGACGCGCGGCATCTTGTCCACGATCAGGGTATCCACACCCAGCAGTCTCAACCGGGCGGCTATGCTCAACCCGCCCTGGCCCGCGCCGATGATCAGCACGGCAGGCTCGCGGTCTGTGAAGGCTTGCTCCTTCGCACGCAGGTCGCTCCAGTTGTCGCCGCCAAAGTTTCTCGAATAAGCAGAACCGCTTGGCCTTTGATCGTTTATCGGTTCCTCATGACCTTTGAATTCCTCAAGCGATGTCATTAATGCCCATGCCGTATCCGGCGCGTCGGCGACCAACCGGAGAAACCCGTAGCCGCGACCGACGTTCGTCTCGAACGTGAAGATCGCTTCGATCGATTCCACGCCGATACGGGTTACGCGCCGGGGCGGGGTGCGGTCTTCCGCCAGCTTGAAATTTCTCGCCCGCACATCCGGCTGCGCCTTAAGAAGGCCATCGATGATCGGCTGCCTAGATTGGTGAGGCGTGATGTCCCAGCTGAAAGCCAACAGATCGCGCCAATGGCAATCGTCTGCGAAATGCCGGCCAAGTGCATTGGCGTCTCCGGCTCCGAGCGCGGCTTCGAATGACGTCAGCCATCGCGCGGCGAAATCAGCCTCGTTGGCTGCGATACTGCTTGCAATATTCATGGCAACGTCTCCAATCCACCAGGGTGGATCCCAGATCATTAGCGGGGCGGCCCCAGCGTTCGCGCCTCTAGAGCGAAATACGTCCGCGCGATTTCTATGAAATAGCGGATTCCGGAACGATCAAACATGTTGCCGAACGGCAAACATCTTGGCCTCCGGTGCAAATGTGAACGAGCTCTCAACTCGCCTGCCGCTTTGAAGCGAGCGATTTGTGCGCAAGGCCCCCGCAACGGTGGCTGACTTTGGGCGAAGTGTAGCGCCGAGCAGAATCAACCGGTTAGAGTCGCTAAAAACCCAGTAGTTGGATTGGGTTTCCAGGACACTAGCGGCTTCGCTGGTATGCGTCAGTTGGCCCCTTGAAGCTCGACAGTGACGAGGCTGCTCTCGAGTGCGCCACCGGGAGTGCTATCGCGAGTAAGCGTCGTCGAGTGCTCATCGGCGCTTTCCGGGTGGGACTCACCGGTGTCGTGATGAACCTGCACGCGAACATGGAGAAGCACCTGGCGCCGATGTCCTGGGGCTAAACGACCGGGTTGGCTGCCGGGCGGCTGGTGGAGTTAGAGGAATAACTGCACGGCGACGTCTATTTCTTGGCACCCATGGCGAAGTCACCATCACCCAAGCCGAAGCTCATGGCCCAATCTGCACCGACCGTGACATCCGGCAAGTCCGAGTGGAAAGACGCGGTTCAGTCGAAGACGAACACGCCCTTGCCAATTTTTCTCTGCTCGAAAAGGGCATAAGCCTCCACGGCGTCTTCGAGCTTAAATTCGTGCGTGAACAGGGAATCGACGTCTATGCCTCGTTCGCTGACGAACTGAGCGCATTCTTCTTGCTGGTTTTTGCTGAAGGTCAGTGAACCCATGAGCGTCTTCTGCTTCGTGATGACCTCATTGCAATCGAACTGCATGGCTCCGTGAACGCCGACAAGGCAAGTGGTACCCCATTGGCAGGTGCAGTTGACCGCCTGCTCACGCGCGACCGGGTTCGAACTGCATTCGACCGCCTTGTCGGCACCAAAACCGCGGGTGACATCCTTGATGGCCTGGACGGGATCGCCTTTCAATGGATTGACGAGGAAATCAGCGCCGAACCTTTTGGCCATCGCGAGGCGTTCTTCGCCAACGTCAAGCGCGATGACCCGTGCGCCGAAGGCCTTGGCGAGAATGGTGCAGCTCAATCCGACCGGGCCTTGACCGAAGATGGCGATGGTTTCTTCGGCAAGCAGGTTGATCCGCTTCAGAGCACCGTAAGCAGTCCCGCTTCCGCAACCGATGGCAGCACCTGCCTTGAACGACAGCACGTCGGGAAGCTTGATTACTGTGTGAACGGGGGCTTTCATGAAGTCCGCGTGGCTACCGTGGCCATTTCCACCGAAAGCGATCCGCCCCCTGTCGCAGTTCTGGGTCCAGCCTGAACGGCAATTGGAGCAAGTGCGGCAGCCGTCATAGTGGTGGATCATCACCCGATCGCCGACTTTCGCTTCATGAGGTCTCACAGCCGAACCCACCATCTCGACGACGCCGCATGGCTCATGCCCTTCGATGACGATCTGGTCTTCGGTTCGCTTGGGCTCATAGAGGTGGTTCAAGTCACTCCCGCACATGCCCGAGGCCTTCACCCGGATAACGACCTCGTCCGGCCCCGGAACAGGGTCGGGGAACTCGCGAAGTTCCATTGCGCCTTCTCCGAGAAAAACAACCCCTCTCATCGCCATGACCTCCAACATCGCTCAGGTACCCCGACCTCAAATGATCGGGGTGCTACCAAGCTGGGTCGCAAATCCAAACTCTTGAGACAACCGTTTTCGCTTCGTTCGCCGCGTTTGCGGAGTCATCATATAACTTAATGTTATATGTAGCTTTGCGGCGCTAGGGGTAGTTGGCCTAGCTAGGACAAGAGGCTTCCAGTCCGGACAGCGGCGACCCTTGTCCGGGGTCCACGACATAAGCTGGTATTATAACCCTCGGCCCGGACCTCTGTCGTCCAAAATTTCAGCATGTTAGAGAAGTTAACGCAGGAGGAGGCAGGTCGAACTTCGGTATAAGGCTGAACCCAGCCGATACTGCTAGCAAGATCGACTTGCTATTTAATCGCTTAGTGAACTTTAGGGAGGATCAGAATGCGCCAGGACCCAGTAAATAAAGATGGCGTTTCTTTCCCCCTGTACATACTTGCCGACACAATTATCGATTTCAACTGAGTGATGAACTCCTAATTGTCGTCGGTCACGGCGGTTGCTCTCGTTGAATCTCGTTTGCCTCGAGTTCTGCGTAGCGACGCACGGCCCGGTTTCATAGTGCCGAAACCGACAAAGCCATCTCAACCGGCACATAGCAAAACTTGCTCCAGGGAGGAACTCATGAGCGGAATGAAACTGAAATTCGGCGTGGCAGCTATCGCGGCGCTTCTGTCCGCCGGAACGGCCGGTGCGAAGGATCTCACCTTCGGGTACGTGCCCGCAAGCCTCGAGTATCCCTACAATGTCATGACCGCGAAGGGCTTCGAGGAGGCCGCCAAGAAGGCGGGCGTCAAGACCGTTGTGCTCGATCCGCGCGGCAGTGTGGAGAAGCAGGGCAACGCGTTGGACGATCTTCTTTCTCAAAAAGTCGACGCCATTAGTTTCTTGCCTCTGGATTCCGTCGTGGCCGAGTCCTTCGTCGACAAGATCACCGCTGCCGGGGTGCCTGTCGTTGCTATCGCGGCACAGGTGGGTGATCCTCAAAAGCGCGACGTCAAGGATCCATACCCGGCTTTGTCGGCGTTGGTTGCGACAGATAACTATAAGGCCGGCTACGTCTCGGGAGAAATGACCGCAGGGGTTCTCCCCAAAGACCGCAAAGCCAAAATCGCTATCGTCCAAGGCGATCCTGCCTACGCAGTGGTTAAGCTGGACACTGACGGCTTCGTTGCTGCTTTGAAAAAAGCCAATGCAAACTATGAGATCGTTGCCGAGCAGCCGACAAACTGGACGCCGGATCAAGGTGAGGCGGTGTGCCAAAACTTTCTGACCGCACACCCGGATCTGGATGTGATTTTCAGCCAGGCGGATGACATGGCGATCGGTTGCGCACGTGCGATCGAAGCCGCAGGCTGGAAGGGCAAGCTCATCGCGACCGGCGGGGGCTCAAAGCTGGGTTATGATGCAATCAAAGCCGGGGAAATGTACGGCTCGGTTTGCACCCGTCCACTGTTGCTCGGCGAATTGATGTTCAAGGCAATGCAGGAGGCCGCGACGGATCCCAAGACGCCGAAGGGACGTTTCGTGACTTACGACATGCCGCCGATCACCAAGGACAAGCTGGACGACTGCCCAGAGAAGTGGTGATAAACTTCCTTCGTCGATAGCAAACAGATTGGGAAACCCAGCTGATGCAAGACAACGGTCCAATCATGCAGTTGCGTGGTATCGTGAAGGGGTTTCCCAATGGAACGCTGGCCCTGCGCGGTGTCGATCTCGATATCGAGCGGGGCAAAGTCCACGGTCTGCTGGGGGCCAATGGCGCCGGCAAATCGACCCTGATCCGGATCCTGTCCGGTTCCTACTGGGCCACGTTAGGCGAGATCATCTGGCGTGGACAACCGGTGCAATGGGATAGCCCTAAAGCCGCGAATGACATGGGCGTGGCAACTGTCCACCAGCATATTCCGCTGGTCCCGACACTTTCCATTTTAGAGAACGTTTTTCTGGGCAACGGTGGGCGCTGGCGACGGTCGTCAGCCATTCGGACCCAGTTCAACCAGCTCTGCGAACGCGTGGGGTACTGGTTGGATCCGGACACCCTGGTCAGCTCGCTGTCGATCGGCGAGCGCCAAATGGTATCCATATTCCAAGCGCTCGGAACCGGCGCCGATCTGATCGTCATGGACGAACCGACCGCGTCTCTCGCCTCAGAAGAGCGTGAGCTGGTCTACAACACGGTTAGGCGTCTGTCTAAAGGCGAGAAGAAAGCCATTCTGTTCGTGTCTCACTTCCTCGACGAAGTGATGGCGCTTACGGATCAGGTTACTGTGCTTCGCGACGGCTTGGCTGTGATGCGCGCCAACACCTGCGATCTCGACGAAAATCGTATCGCCGAGGCAATCGTTGGAAAGCAGATTGTCGCTCTCGAGCGTCAGGCCGAAAGCCGCGTGCCGTTGGCTGTCGTTGGCAACGATCAGATCCCGCGCTTGGAACTCCGTGATCTTGCCTCCAGGGGCAAGCTGCAGAAGATCTCGATGAGCGTTGCGCCTGGGGAAGTCGTGGGTGTCGCGGGGCTTTTGGGATCCGGCCGGAGCGAACTGCTCCACGCGATCTTCGGCGCAGACAAGAGCGCGACGGGCGAGGTGGTGCTCGATGGAAAACGCGTCGCGCGGGACACCGGCGCGGCCGTCAAGGCTGGCATCGGCATGGTTCCTGAGGACCGAATGGCTCAAGGCCTGGTTCCCGACTTTGAGATTTGGAAAAACACCACATTGCCCGCGTTGGGCGGCGTCTCAATGTGGAACGCGATTCCGGTGGGCGAGCGCGAACGGGACCGGGGATGGGAAGCCATCAGGATGCTTGGGATCAAAGCCATCTCGCCGGAAATCCTCGTCAAGGAACTGAGTGGCGGCAACGCGCAGAAGGTCACAATCGCCAAATGGCTGTTCAGTGATGTCAAGCTGTTCCTGCTCGACGAGCCGACGGCGGGTATCGATATCGGGGCGAAAACAGACATTCTGCGTCTGGTTCGACAACTGGCAAGCGAAGGCAAGTCGGTCATAATCGTATCTTCGGAATTCGAGGAACTGCTGACGGTTTGCGATCGCATTCTTGTGATGCGTGATGGCCAGTGCATTGCCGAACGCAACGCTCGCGACACTTCAGAGCATGAATTGCTTCTGCTGGCTGGCGGCAAGAGCGCAGCGACCGAAGCCGCGCGCCACTGAACGGCGGGCATCTCACAGCGAGATTTAAACATGACCATGATAAAAGAGAATCGCTTGGATCAGTCTGACGTGCTTGGTCAGGATGTGCAAACCAGCGCCAAAACCAATTGGCGGAGGCTATTTGGACTTCAAGAGATGGGCGTTTACTACGCGCTGCTGCTGTTGATCGTCACTTTGACGATCATCACGACTTATATCGGTCAATCCAACTATCTCAGTGTGCAAAATCTTTCCAATGTTATCTATCAGTCTTCGCTGATCGCAATCATGGCGGTAGCGATGACTGTGGTTCTGATCAGCGGCAATTTCGACCTATCGGTGGCGTCGGTCGCGGCTCTTGCCGCAGTGATGTTGATCGGCAATGCCGACGCGATCGGCTTTTGGCCTGCCGCGGCACTCGCGGTGATCGTGGCAATGAGCATCGGTCTTCTGAATGGAGCAATCGTTCAATACGTTGGGATCAATGCGTTCATCGTTACCCTCGGCACGATGACAGCGGTCCGCGGCTTGGTGTTGATTTACACCGACGGACGATCGCTTTCAGTTGCAAATCCAGATGTGATCGCCACCATGAAATCCTTCGAAGGTGGGCGTCATGATGGTTTCTGGCTCGTATTGATCGCGGGACTGGCGCTCCTGGCCGTGGCCGCATTCCGGATTTTCCAGACCCGCATGGCGGGGAAGAGCCTGCGGCCCGCTACACTCGGAATGGTCGTGGCTGGGCTTTTCTTCCTGCTGGTCTCCTGGGCCTCCGGCGGTGAATTGATCCTGCGGAATCCTGTCATTATGATGGTCGTCTTCACTGCGATCGTCTGGTTCACGCTAAGCTTCACAATGGTTGGCCGGCGCGTCTATGCGGTCGGTGGTAATTCAGAAGCGGCCCGATTGTCCGGTATCAACGTCACGCGATACAAGTTGATGGCTTTCGTCTTCTGTAGTGGCGCGGCAGGATTTGCTGGTGTCCTTTTCGCGAGCCGCTTGCGGTCCATCAATCCGGCGGGTCTTACGGGCGCGGAACTCACGGTTATCGCCGCCGCCATCCTCGGGGGGACCTCGCTGTTCGGTGGCGCAGGCAGCGTCATCAAGACGCTGGCCGGAGCGCTGCTGCTCTATTCGCTGACCAACGGTTTCAACATCCTGAACCTCGGTGCGAACTGGCAGGGCCTCATAGAGGGCGTGGTGGTCGTGGTCGCAGCGGCAATCTACACCGTGGGCGGCACCAAGGCGAAATCCAAGACGGGCGGCTGAGCAGCAGGTGGCGCTTCAGCGCGACCGGCGACTCGCGAAGACCATTCGCTCCGCCCTCAAAAAACAGAAAAACGGACAATCGACATGACTGACATACCAAGAGTGGATCTCAACGGCAAAGTCGCATTCGTCACCGGGGCCGGGAGCGGCATCGGCCGCGCCGCAGCGATCGCATTTGCCATGGCGGGCGCGGCTGTGACGGCCGCCGACATTTCCGAGAAGGGCTTGAAGGAAACGGTCGCCGAAATCGAGGGCCGCGGCGGAAGCGTGTTGTCCGTCATCTGCGACGTGACCAAAAGCTCTGACGTGAAGGCGGCTCTGGACCAGACCGTGGATAAGTTCGGCCGCTTGGACATCGCGTTCAACAACGCGGGCATCGAACAACCCGCGCAACCGATCGCCGAATTGTCCGAGGAAGTTTGGGACAAGACCATCGCCGTGAACCTGAAAAGCGTTTTCATTTGCATGAAATACGAGATCGAAATCATGCTGCGCCAAGGAGGCGGATCGATCGTCAACACTGCATCGGGCGCGGGTGTCTTGGCGATACGCGGGCAGTCCAGCTATTGTGCCTCGAAGTTCGGTGTTGTGGCCGCAAGCAAGGTCGCCGCCCTCGAGTATGCGAACAAGAACATTCGGGTGAACGCAATCTGCCCGGGCATCATCGACACGCCGATGATCGCCCGCTACACGGGCGATACTGATGAAGGTCGGGCTCGCGTGATTGCGCAAGAACCTATTGGACGCATGGGACGCCCAGAAGAGATCGCTGGCACGGTCCTCTGGCTTTGCTCCGACGCCGGGGGTTTCGTGACGGGTCATGCCATGGTTGTTGATGGCGGGCAGACAGCCGGCATTTAGCGGCAGCGCAAAAGTCTCGATAGAAACTTTTGACTCCACCATGGAGCGTCAGGCGCTCAACGCAGGTTTTTCTACGCCTCGTGTGCTGGCGGAGAGAGAAGTTTCACCAGTTCCGTTGCATCGGAGAGTTCCTCTAGCCGACTGGCGAGACCCGCTACCCGGGTCACGACGTCGTCCGCTAATCTGGTGATCGAGAGCGTCGCACATTCTGTGAATTTCGAGCGGATGTCGTCCCAGCCCATGGGATTGTCCGCGTTGCCAGGAACGCTTCGGCCTTCCTGCGACCATCGGCGGCCGTCATGGGTGAGAATCTCCACGCGGCCGGGTGGGAGTTCGAGTCTCCAATCGAGAGCTGGATCGTTCACAAGGCTTATCTTGGTCGCTATCTCAAGCACTGCTCTATCGTGAAGGCCATCTTCGGTAAAATCCGAGACGCTCATGCCCCGTCGGGCGATGGCGATAGAAACAAGAAACGGCAAGCTGAATTTCGCATCGGCCAATGTCGCCGGGCTCCGCCGCTCCTGAAGCGGCTGACACATTAAATCGTGGTAGTCGCCGACATGGAGACGGATCTCCGCGATCTGGTCTGGGTGCACATCGTTTTTCGTGACGATGTCGATCGCGGCTTTCATATGGCTGTGGGCGGTACCCACACATGGCCAACGCTTGTACAGCGTCCCACTTCCAAGAAAATCCCGGCCGAGATCGCGAACGATGGCTTCGCGATCGAAACCGCCGCCAAAATAGGTATTCATAAAACCGTACTGGCCTTCAAACATGCGATCGATGCCTGTGATGCCTTTTTCTGCCATCAGGGCGGCCAGGACAGCGCCTTTGGCAGAGAATCCGGCGTACATGCCACGGAGATCGCTGCCACGCCCTGCAACCATCTCCATGACGCCGCTGCATTGCATGGTAGCGATGCCCATGGCGTGCGCGACCTGTCTGGGAGACTGTCCCATTGTGCGGCCCGCGGAAGCCGTCGCGGCGAAGACAGCGAGTACCGTCGACAGGTTCCAGTCCTTTTTCCAGTCCACGTTGCATCGCAAGCGGGCGAAGATATCCTGGCCCGCGGCGACCGCGGCGATCAGATCCTTCCCGGAAACGCCGCCCCGGCGCTCGGCGACTGCGAACACCGCAGGCACGATGGAACTCGCTGTGTGCTGTCCCCAAGGGGTCTGGTCGTCGTAATCCAGGCAGTGTGCCATCGCACCGTTCGCGAGCGCCGCCATCATTGCCGGGCGACGACCGCCAAAGCCAATCACGGAACACTCGGGCTTTCCGCCGCCTTCCTCCACGATTTCCACGACACCCCTGACCGCGGGTTCCATCCCGCTCGCGGCGAGAATGACACCCAATGTGTCGAGAACGCTTTTTTTCGCAGCTTCGCGCGCGACTGTTGGGAGAGCGTCATACGAGAGTTCCGCCGCGTGCCGGGCAAAAACGTGCACGAGATCGGGTTCGGTGGACATAGTTGCGGTTTCCTCCATACACGTGCCCGCCCGCGCCGGCGGGCATCTCGTATTCTGCAGCAATCTCACGTCACATGTCGTGCCGCATCCATAACTTCACGCGGCAAGGTCTTTGATCCGACCAAGATATAACAAGAAGCTATATGCGCCGATACCAAGGTGAGTTTCCGTGTTCTCATTTCGATCGAGAGATGGAATTTTGCCTGGACAAAACATTGGGAGGATATGTTGGCAAATCTAGCCGGAAAAACCGTTCTGATCACCGGGGCGTTGGGAACGATCGGAAAGGCTTTGGTGGCTCGCTATCACGAAGCCGGGGCCACGGTCATCGCTTCGGACCGCCCCCATATGGAAAATGCTTCCGAAACAATTGGGAAGATCGCTCGCGACGTCCGCTATTTCGGTTGCGATCTTAGCGACCTCGCTGGCACGGAGAAGGCCGTAACCGCGCTAGCCGAAGAAGTGGGCGGCATCGACATCCTTGTGAACAATGCAGCATTCGTCGTGAACAAGCCGCACGAGCAATTCACGATTGAGGAATACGAGAACGAGGTCCGGATCAATTCGTCTGCTGCCTTCGTCGTAGCGCGGGCGTGCAGCGCCATGATGAAGCAGAAGAAATACGGCAAGATCGTCAATATGACGTCCGCGACCCTGACCGGACACTGGGAAGGCTTCGTCCCTTATGTCGCCTCCAAGGGAGCGATGTACGGTCTTATCAAGGCGTTGGCGCGCGAACTCGGTCACTACGGCATCAATGTGAACGGCGTTTCGCCGGGTGCGGTGGTGTCTGAAGCCGAATGGCGCCATTTCGGCGAGAAGCGAGAGGAATACCACAGGTGGATTCTGGAGCGGCAGAGCCTGAAGCGGCGGATCGAGCCCGAAGACATCGCCAATCTGGTCGTGTTCCTTTCGTCACCCGAGGCCGACCTGATCACGGGGCAGGACATCCATTGCGACGGCGGTTGGTGACGCCGGTCGAGTTCGCCGGGGAGGACGAAATTGGCAACCCAGAAACCTACGTTGTTCGCGGACAATTTCATGTTCCTCGAAGCGCCGAAATGGCGAGATGACCGCTTGTGGGTATCTGACGTTTTCGATCATAAGGTCTGCGCCCTCTCGGCCGAGGGGCACCCCAAGACGTTCTTGTATGTGCCCAACCGACCCTCCGGGCTGGGGTTCCTTTCCGACGGAAGCCTGATTGTGGTTTCCGCCAAGGATCGCAAGCTCCTCAGGTACTTCCCTGGCTCACAGTTGGTTGACTACGCCGATCTGTCAAAACACGCGACCGGTTGGCTGAACGATTTCGCGATCGACGAGCATGACCGGATTTATGTCGGAAACTTCGGGTACGATTTCGCGGGGGGCGAAGAGCGCAAGACGACTTCGCTCCACAGGGTCGATCCGGACGGAACCATTGAAGAAGTCGCTGACGAAGTCGACTTCCCAAATGGGTCCGTCGTCATCGACAACGGGCGGACACTCCTTGTTGCGGAGACTTGGGCAGGGCGCCTAACCGCTTTCAACATCAACGAAGCCGGCAGGCTGAGCAATCGGAGGCTATTCGCCGATCTTGGAAAACGGCAGCCCGACGGCATTTGCGCCGACGCAGAGGGTGCGATCTGGGCTGGTGTCTACAACACCGGTGAATTCGTACGTGTCCTCGATGGCGGCAAGATCACCGATGCCGTTCAGTTGGAAGGGTTCGGCATTTCCTGCACGCTCGGGGGCAATTCGGGCAGGACGCTGTTCATGACCGCTTTCATCGGAACCGAGGGCGACATGGCGGCGGGCAAGCGCAACAGTGCGATCTTCACGATCGATGTCGAAGTCCCGGCTGGCGCTTAGCCCAAGCCCAGGTGTTAGATACCGATATAAAGAAACATTATAACACCCTGCCGCGCATCCGACTTTGCGTTGCCCGCGGACGGGCGCGCCGATAGCGTGGCCGCTAATAGATACGTTGGAACGGCGCCCAAATGCATCCCGTGATTTCTTTCCCCGCGCTCGCGGGAATGGCCTATCCCTCGCTTGAAGGGCGCGGCCTTCTGCGGATCGTGCCTGGGCCGAGAGAAGTCCTTGCGTTGCCGGAAGCCGACCGCCGCGCCGTCCAGGTCCTGATGACCAGCGCGTCGCGCGGCTGCAGCGCGGAGCTTGCCCAAGCGTTGCCGAACTTGCGCTTTGTCGTATCGCAAGGGGTCGGAACCGAACTTATCGACGGGGACGCATTGGCTAAACGCGGTGTGAGGGTGCGCCCCGTTGGCGAAGCCTTGACCGACGATGTCGCGGATCTTGCCATGGCTCTGACGCTGATGTCCTGCCGCGGGCTCGTGCGCGCCGATGCCTTCGCGCGTAGCGGCCAATGGCAGAATGGTCGATTCGAGGTTGGCGACAGTGTGGTCGACATGACTATGGGTATTGCGGGCCTCAGCGGTCGGATCGGTCAGGCGATCGCCGCTCGGGCATCCGTATCAAGAATGAAAATCGCCGGGCTGGAACGCCCATCGAACATGGGGCTTGGCGCGTCTCTGCACGCGGACTGGAAAGCCCTTTGCGCGGCGTCGGACATACTCGTCTTGGCGCTGCCGGGGACGCCTGACCTCCAGCATGTCATAGGCGCCGAAGAACTTGTCGCATTGGGTCCCAAAGGCCGGCTCGTAAACGTTGGCCGCGGGAAACTCGTCGACACGGACGCGCTGATCGAAGCGCTGGAGAAGGGCATCATCGCCGGGGCCGCGCTGGATGTACTGGATAGCGAACCCGCAGTCCCCGAACGTCTCGCCGCGTTGCCCAATGTCATCCTCTCTCCGCACATCGGGGGGCAGACGTGGGGCCAGCGGGCGCGGGGGGCCAGGATCGCAGAGACCGAGGTCCTGAGATTCCTCCACGGCGAAGAAGAATAATGGCTTTCCGGCGTCCAGCTCGACGCGCGAAGGTCGGACCATGTGAACCTCTGGCCAGCAAATCGGCTTGAAAAGGGACGAAACCAGAAATGAGCGACAAGCCCAACCATCCGTATCCACCCATTGGCCTTCTCATAGATGGCGAATGGATCTACGACCGCCCGGCTCTTTGCGATGTGGAAAATCCCAGCGATGAGTCCATCCTGGGCCAAGTGCCCAAGGCTACAGCGGAAGACCTTCAGAACGCTCTGGAATCGTCCGCGCGAGGTTTCGAGGTCTGGCGCAGAACACCTCCGACCGAGCGCGCGGCGATCATGCGCCGCGCGGCGGGTCTCGTTCGTGAGCGGGCGGCCGATATCGCGCCGATTTTTACGATGGAACTTGGCAAGACGCTTTCAGAGTCTCTCGCCGAGATCGAAAGATCGGCCACTTTTCTCGACTGGGACGCGGAAGAAATCCGGCGCCTGTATGGCCGCATCGTTCCCACAGACCCGCCTATACAACAGTTTGTGGTGCACGAGCCGATCGGCCCTGTCGCAGCTTTCACGCCTTGGAACGTGCCGATGAGCGCACCGTCACGAAAGATCAGCGCATCGTTGGCGGCAGGATGTTCCGTTATTCTCAAGCCTGCGGAAGAGACACCGGCGACAGCATGTCTTTTCGCCCAATGCTTCCTCGATGCCGGCTTGCCCAAGGGCGTCTTGAATGTGGTCTTCGGCGATCCGGACGAAGTTTCCCGCACTCTCGTGCTTTCCCCGATAACCCGCCTCGTCACCCTGACTGGATCGATCAACGTCGGGAAACATCTGACGCGGCTCGCCGCCGAGACGATGAAGCCGGTCCTGATGGAATTGGGCGGACATGCGCCGGTGCTGGTGGATGAGAACGTTGATCCCGATGCGATCGCCCAGCTCGCAGTGAACTGGAAATACCGGATGGCGGGCCAGTTCTGCTCCGCGCCCTCCCGGTTCTTGGTCCACCGCTCGGTCTATAGCGATTTCGTCGAGAGCCTCGCTTCCAAAGCGAGCAGGCTTGTGGTCGGTGACGGGTTTGCCAAAGACACGCAAATGGGACCGGTCGCCAATCGCCGTCGTCTGGACGCAATGTCCGGTCTGGTCGAGGACGCGGTCGCACACGGCGCTCGGGTGGTCACAGGCGGCCAGCGCGTCGGTAACCGGGGATGGTTCTACGCCCCCACTGTCCTCGCGGACGTGCCTCTGGACGCGAGGATCATGAAAGAGGAGCCATTCGGCCCGCTTTCTCCCTGCGCTCCCGTCGATTCCATGGATGAGGCGCTTTCGATCAGCAACAGTCTCGACATGGGTCTGGCCGCGTTCGTGTTTACAAATTCGATGGAGCGCGCGGACCATCTGTCCCGCGAACTGCAGGTCGGCTCTGTCGCGCTCAACGTGTTTACCAGCCCCGGGGCGGATGCTCCCTTCGGCGGATATCGGGAGAGCGGTATCGGCAGGGAAGGCGGACTTGAGATGTGGAACAGCTACACAGTCTCCAAAACGATTGCCGAAAGGCGTGTGCGAGTCTAGAAACCAGAAGGCGTCGCCTGCGTTGGCGGGCGTGAATTGTGTCGGTGCTGTTGGAAATCGATCCTAAGAAATTGCTGTACTTTGCCACTGTCATCGAACAGGGCAGCCTCAATCGCGCCGCTAAATTGCTCAGCGTTTCCCAACCCGCCTTGTCCACTTCCATGAACAGGCTTGAGGCGGAACTGGGAATGCAGCTGATCCAGCGCGGTCCCAAGGGCATCGTGACAACGAGAAGCGGGGATATTCTTTACTGCCACGCAAGGGTAATCCGCGAGGAAGTGGAGCTCGCCGAACGAGATCTCCTGAACTCGCTCGATGTTCACAACGAGGCGATCAGGCTGGGAAGCCTGCCCAGCCTGGCGAGCAAGATCGTGCCGATGGCCATGCGGAAATGGCGCGACGCACATCAAGACGGACAATTGCAGGTCGTCGAAAATGCTCAGGTCGACCTCCTGATCGGATTGCTGCGCCGGGACTTTGACTTCGTAGTCGGGTTCACCGAGGTTTTCGACATGCTGGACGGGTTGCGCCAGAGGGTTTTGTTTCGGGATACCCTGCGCGTCATCGCTCGAGTGGATCACCCGTTGCGAAAGTCGGAAAACCTGACATGGGAGCAGCTCGTTCAGTACCCGTGGATAAGCCCCACATCCCGTCGCACGCACACCGTCCTCGACCACATCCTGAAAACCATGAACCTGGCACTTCCGAGCCAGGTGACCGTGTGCGGGTCGGTTTCGCTCCTAAAGTCGTTGGTGGCCGAGACCGATCATATAGCTTTGCTCCCGGCCCATGCTGTTCATGAGGAGATTGCCGAACAACGCCTGCTTCCGCTGGCGTTCGACGATCCTGTGCTTAGCCGAGACATCGCTGTCTTTTTTCGGGAGGGCTACCAAATGGACCAGCCGCGAAAGGATCTGGTTACCTGCATCGCGGAAGTTGGCTTGGAGCTGTGCCACGACCACAACGGGCATCAGGACGTTCGTGCCGTTTAATCGGCGTTGAGATCTTCGGGCCAAAAAGCCTTCCACGGGCGCTAATCCCTGGCGGACGGCAACGTCTTTCAGTCTGCGGGACTACTTATTCGCGCATCTCCGCCCGACAACGCGCCAACCTGTGGCCCCAGGCAATCGGGCAATACCCGCCGACTTCGGGCGGCGGGTGCCTTGTTGCAAAGGGATGGATCAGAACTTCGGCAGCGTCACCACGAAAAACAGCGAGTCTTCATTGGCTTTTATGTCGACCGGAGCGTCCGACGGGGTCAATTCGAGCGCCGTCTTGTCGCCGTAAGTCTTGCCTTCGACGGTGATGTTCCCCTTGCTCATGAAAAGCACGTCGACCTGAGACCGCGATCCCGTATTGTATGTCGCCCCGGCTTCGACCTTGATGAAGCTCATCTTGGTATTGCGTTCCGTGAACGTGCCCAAAAGCTTCGAGTACACACCTGGCCTTCCCGTTTCGATCCAATCGTACGAGTCGGGATCCATCATGATGACATCGTCATACCGCGGCTTGGCGAGGACCATCTTCCTTCCGGTCGCTTCTTCGTAGCAAGCGGCCGCGCCATCCATATTGTGCTTTTGGCCCTTTTCATCCACCCAGGTGAAAACGCCGCTCTTGAATTCGCCTTTTGCCTTCAGAGCCTCATTGGCTGCTTCCCGCCGGGGTGTGCTCAGGAAGCCCGCGCCGCTAGCACCACCGAACTGTATGACCATCATTTCCAGCCCCTCGGGCCGGTCCTGCGGACCGTAATGCACGCTCTCAGGAAAATACGCCACCGAACCCTCGTCCATGATCTTGTGAGGAGCTGCCGGATACCTACCCTTCAGCACGTAGCGGATCTGGTCAAAGTTGTGGCGGTGACGGGGCGTGCCCCAGCCGCCTGATCCGGTAAGGCCGACATTCAGCAGATAGTTGTTGGGGGAGTCGTCATCGCCCTGCAGGAGAAACTTCTGGTCGAGCTTGCCGTCTCTCATCGAACCGACCGCGCCGCCCTCTGCTGTCGCAAATTCTCCGATACGCATCTTCTTATCCTCTCATGTTCCGGACCAAACCGTCGGTAACCAGGACCGAACTGTCGGCCCCAGATAACCCCAAACCGGAAGGTCTCGGTATCCTCCAATTTCGACAGCTATAACATCGCGTTATTCCGGGCGGGGTCTCGGAGGGCGTGAGGACTTGATAAGCGTAAGTGTTGACTGCAAAACCTAAGGCACCGCCTGAAACGGGCGAATTAAAGCAACTCGCAATCTGTTCGCGAGGCTTCTGGATCAGCCATGCTCAATTTGGAAACGCCCTCGAAGAACCTGACGAAATCCAAGATGGATTCAGGCGGAGTGGCCGTCGGGATGGTCGTTCGACTGATGCGCGGTGTTGAGATCGCCGCCATCGCCAAGAGTGCGGGCTTCGATTGCCTCTACATAGACCTGGAGCACTGCAGCTTTTCGCTTGAGACCGTCAGTCAGATCAGTCTGACGGCAACCGCGTTGGGCGTGACACCATTGGTTCGCGTCCCCGGGATCAACAAGACCGAGATCGGCCGGGTTTTGGAAACGGGCGCCCAAGGCGTGATCGTACCCCATGTGGAAAACCGGGCCCAGGCGGAGGAGATCGTGGATGCCTCCCGTTTCCCCCCTCGCGGAAGTCGCTCTCTGCTCGCGACCAACGCCCACACTCTCTTCCGTGGCGGGCCTGCGGCCGAGGTCATGGAGAAGATGGAGGCGGCGACGCTGGTCGTCGGCATGATCGAATCCGCGACAGCGGTTGAGAACTCCGACGATATCGCGTCGGTTGATGGAATGGACATGCTGTTGGTCGGCACCAACGACCTTTGCAACTCCTTTGGCGTGCCTGGCGAACTGGATCACCCGCGGGTGCGCGAGGCCTACGAGCATGTGGCGGCGGTTTGCCGGGCAAGGGGCAAGCATCTCGGCGTCGGAGGACTGAATTCCCGCCCGGAACTCGCCAAGGAAATGATCCGTCTGGGGGGACGCTACGTGTCTGCGGGAAGCGATACAGGCTTCCTGATGAGCGCGGCGACCGCCACGGCTCGGTTGTTCCAATGACATTTTGGACCGCGGCATGCTGCGGTCCAAATATTCTTCGATCCGCCGGCCCGTGGTTGGCCGCGCTTTTACTGGAGGGAAGCCCGTGACTGTTGGAACTGCCGAACAAGTCGCTCCGGAAATCGAGGTTCCGGCAGAGGCGCGCAACTTCAGCGTAAAAGACCGAGTCGTTATCGTGACCGGCGCGGGCCAGGGTATCGGCCGGGAACTGGCACGCCAGTTCGCCGCGGCCGGTGCAATCCCCGTCATCGCTGACCTTGGCCTCGAGAACGCCCAGTCAGTGGCGAAGGAGATCAAGGCTTCGGGAGGCAAAGCCCTCCCGCTGGTCGTGGACGTGGCCAAGAAGGACTCGGTGGACGAGATGGTGGCGGCGACGTTGGCCGAATTCGGTCGCGTGGATGTCCTGATCAACAACGCCTCGCTTTTTTCCAACCTGGCTAAACGTCCTTTCGACCAGATTCCGCAGGGCGAATGGCAAAGGGTGATGGACGTCAACATCAACGGGGTGTTCTTCTGCGCCTCCGCGGTTGTCGGCAGCATGCGCAAAAACCGCTTCGGTCGCATTATAAACATTTCGTCGGACTCGGTGCATCGCGGAACCAAGAACTACCTCCACTACGTCACTTCAAAGTCGGCGCTGATCGGCATGACGAACTCCCTGGCACGCGAGCTCGGGGCCGAAGGAATAACCGTCAACTGCATCCGCCCCGGCACGGTGGCGACGGAAGTCGCCGAGCGCGCCGCCAGCCTCACTCCGGAAGTCCGCCAGCGCAACATCGACCTCCAATGTATCCCGAGAACCATCGTGCCCTCCGATCTTGCTGGCCTCACGATGTTCCTTTCAACGCCCGCGGCCTCCTTCATTACCGGGCAGACGATCGCCTGCGACGGTGGGTACACCCACAGCTTCTAACGGCCGGAGGCGGAGAGCGTTATGAAACATTTTGGCAAACTGTACATCGACGGGGCATGGGTGGATCCTTCGACCCCCGGCCAGAGACCTCTCGTCGATCCCTACACCGAGGAGCCGTTCGCGACAGTCGCCACTGGCGGCAACTCGGAAGATGTCGACAAAGCCGTAAGAGCTGCACGCCGGGCATTCGCTGCATATTCTGAGACTTCTCTCGAAGAGAGGATTTTGCTTATCGACAGTATCATCGCGGCATACGAAACGCGCGCCGACGATATTGCGGAGGCGATGGCCCTAGAGGTCGGCATTCCGGTAAGCGCCAAGGCGCAAGTGACAGGTCCGGTCGGTCATATGAAAGTGGCGCGCGATCTGCTCAAGACCTACAGGTTTGAGACCCATATCGGTGATACGATCGTACGGCGTGAGCCTATCGGCGTATGCGCCCTCATCTCACCCTGGAATTGGCCCACGCAAACACCCGTTATCAAGGCCATTTACGGCATCGCAGCCGGTTGCACCATGGTGCTCAAGCCGTCGGACGCGTCCCCGGTCAGTGCCGTAATCCTGGCGGAGATCTTCGAGAAGGCAGGCGTTCCGAAGGGCGTTTTCAACCTCGTTATCGGGCGTGGAAGCGTCGTCGGCGAAGCCATGTGCAGGCATCCCGAGGTAGACATGATATCCTTCACCGGCTCGACCCGGGCGGGCACGCGGGTGGGAGAGGCCGCCGCGCAGACCATCAAGCGGACATCGCTCGAACTGGGCGGCAAGTCGGCCAACATCGTCCTCATGGATTCTGACCTTGAGCGGGCGGCACGCTGGAACATCCAGCGTTGCTTCTTCAACAGCGGACAATCCTGCCACGCGCCGAGCCGCATGCTGGTGCATGAAAGCCAGATGGAAACGGTATTGCCTTATCTGGCGGATGAAGTCGCAAAATACAAACTTGGCGATCCGCGCGATCCCGCCACCACGATGGGACCGGTGGTCAACAAGGCGCAGTACGACAGCATCCAGAACTACATCCAGTCCGGGCTGGATGAAGGCGCGCGTTTGGTGTTCGGCGGTTCGGGCAAGCCCGACGGCGTCAACCAAGGCTTCTTCGTGAGGCCCACGGTCTTCGCGGACGTCACCCCCGAAATGACGATCGCCAGGGAAGAGATCTTCGGGCCGGTCCTGGTGGTAATGCCCTACTCGACGGAAGAGGAGGCGCTCCGGATCGCCAACGATACTCCCTACGGTCTCGGTGGTTACGTCTTCGGCGCCGACCGGAAGAAGGCTTATGAATTTTCCAGCAACCTCAAGGCGGGACGTATCTGCTTCAACGGCGCGGCAACCAACTCTTACAGCCCCATGGGCGGATACAAGGAATCTGGCATCGGCCGCTCCATGGGAGCCTTCGGCCTCGAGGAGTATCTCGAGATCAAGTCTGTCTACGGCTTCGAAGAGGAGGCGGGCCAACTGCCCGAATTCATCCGGTGACTGCGGTGGAGTCTGCGGCAGGTGCGTCGTCCTGCGGGTCGAAGACGGATGGATGCCAATGCGGTACGGGCACTTGCTCACGGGCCGTCTCCTGGTTTCCGCCAGGGGACGGAACGCTACCGATGCGCTTGCCGATCGGTTCCGACTGTAAAGCGTCCGATATGTTCGGTCATGGCATGGAGCGTAAGAAATGAAAGTCGGTGTCGTCGGACTGGGCTCCATGGGGTATGGGATCGCCGCGTCGCTCCTCCGGGCGGGGCACAGCGTTTTCGGCGCTGACATCAACCCGGAAGCGATTAAGCGCTTGCGCTCGGAAGGAGCCTCGGAGGGCGATGCTTCATCCGCCGCTTCCGAACTTGAGGCGCTGGTGGTTGTGGTTCTCAACGCCGCGCAGGCCGAAGACGTTCTTTTCGGCGATCGTGGTTTGGTAGCCAGGCTTTCCCCGGCATCCGTCGTTGTGCTGTGCGTCACCGTCGCGCCGGACTACGCGCGCAATGTCGCGCGGCGATGCGGCGATCGGGGTGTGCACTTTCTCGACGCGCCGATCTCGGGTGGCTCCGTCAAGGCGGCGCAGGGCAAGCTTTCGGTTATGGCTTCAGGCACGCCGGAGGCATTCGCCGTCGCGCGCCCGGCTCTGGATGCGATGGCGGAAAACGTGTTCGAGGTCGGCGACAAGGCGGGCGCTGGCTCTGCCATGAAGGCCGTCAACCAGTTGCTTGCAGGCACCCACATCGCGGTGATGGCCGAGGCCATCACCTTTGGGATGACGCAGGGGATCGATCCAGCCGCCTTCCTGAAGGTCATTCCGAATTGCGCCGGCACGAGCTGGATGCTCGAGAACCGAGCGCCGCATATCGCGGCAGGCGACTACACGCCCCATTCCGCCGTCGATATCTGGCTCAAGGACCTAGGAATTGTCATGGATGTCGCGCGCTTGTCCAAGTTCTCCGCGCCTATCACGGCGGCGGCGCTCCAGCAGTTCGTCGCAGCTTCTGGCATGGGGCTCGGACGCGAGGACGACGCCGCGGTGGCCAAGGTCTACGCACGCAACGCTGGCCTCACTCTTCCGGAAAAGGGCGCGTGATGGAGTTTGCAGGAAACAGCCAGGCGGGAAACAACGTCGACAAGACCTTTTTCGGCGCTATAGCGGACGACTTCACTGGAGCGACCGATCTCGCGGGTCTTCTCGCGAGATCAGGTGTCCCGGTGTCTCTGCGGATGGGCGTTCCCGAAACGCCTCCAAATGACACATCGCCCTTCGAGATCATCGCTCTGAAGTGTCGGACGGCTCCGGTCGAAGAAGCGGTGTCCGAAACCCAGGCAGCCCTCGATTGGCTCCGCCGGGCGGGCGCGCAGAGGTTTTTCTGGAAGTACTGCTCAACCTTCGACTCGACCGCTCGGGGCAATATCGGCCCCGTGGCCGAAGCCCTGATGAACGCCTTGGGGACGGACCAAACGATCTACTGCCCGGCGTTTCCCGAGAACGGCCGTGCGGTCTTCATGGGGAACCTTTTCGTCGGCGAGCAGCCGCTCGCCGAAAGTCCGATGAAGGACCATCCTCTGACTCCCATGCGCGACTCCAATCTGATGCGGCTCCTGCGGGCCCAGGTAACCCACCCGGTTGGTCTCGTGAACAGACTCGCCGTTGCCAAGGGCGCGGCTATGCTTCGCGGCGAGCTGCACCGGCTTCGCGCTGATGGAATTGCCCACGTTGTCGTGGATGCTGTCTCCAATGACGATCTTCATGTCATCGCGGACGCGTGTCGCGACATGACGCTGATGACCGGAGGGAGTGCGCTAGCCATGCCGCTGCCCAAACTGTGGCTGGAGGAAGGGCTCCTCCGCCGGGATCAATCGGTCGGCAGGCCGCGCGCGGAGGCTGGCCCGGCGATTGTCCTTTCTGGCAGCTGCTCGGCGATGACCAATCGCCAGGTTTCCGCATATCTCGCAGGTGGTCATCCGGGGCTCCGGCTCGATCCCTTGAACCTTGCGGAAAAGGGGGAGGGGAGTGCGGCCGAATGGCTGTCTAGCCGATCCCCCGACCAGACACCGATCATCTATGCCACGGCCGAGCCGGATGAAGTGCGACGGGCGCAAGAAAGGCTGGGCGTGGAACGCGCGGGCGCGGTGGTCGAGCGCGCCCTGGCGGCTTGCGCTGTGAAAGCCCGCGACCTGGGGTTCAGGCGCTTCGTGGTAGCCGGCGGAGAAACGTCGGGCGCTGTCACGAAAGCCCTCGAGATACGGCAACTCGACATTGGCTCCGAAATCGCGCCGGGTGTTCCGTGGTGTTTCGCCCGCACCGCCGGACATGAAGTCGCGATCACGCTCAAGTCCGGCAATTTCGGCGGTGAAGGCTTTTTCACCGACGCGCTTGAAAGGTTGGACACGTGACAGAAAATGCCAGACTGCGCGAACAGATATGCTCGCTGGCCAAGTCGATGTTCGAGCGGGGATTAACCCACGGATCAACTGGCAACATATCGGCGCGGTCGTCCGATGGAGGCCTGCTTGTCTCTCCTACCGGGACAAGCTTCGGTCGGCTCGACCCGTCCCGCCTGAGCCGCTTTGACGCGCAAGGTCGGCATATCGAAGGTGACAAACCCACCAAGGAAATGCCCCTGCACTCCGCGTTCTACGACACGCGAAGCCAGACCGGCGCTGTCGTGCATTTGCATTGCTGCCACGCCGTCGCGTGGTCGATGATGCCCGATGCCGACGAAGACGACTTCCTTCCGCCGCTCACGCCCTATGCCCTCATGCAGTTGGGCCGCGTCAAGCTGCTTCCGTTCTTCCGGCCGGGTGATGCAGCGATGGGTACCGCAGTGCGTGGGCTCGCTGGCAGGAGGTCGGCGGTGATGCTCGCCAACCACGGCCCGGTCGTAGCGGGCAAAGACGTCGAGGCCGCGTGCAACGCCATCGAAGAACTGGAGGCGACCGCGCGGCTGGCGATACTGATGCACGGCCATCGGCCGCGTTTGCTGACAGAGCGGCAAGTCCAGGATGTCGTCACCACGTTCAACGTGGAGTGGGACGTATGAAGTTTTCGGCCAATCTGGGTTTCCTTTGGAAGGACCGCCCGTTGCCGGCCGCGATCGGAGAGGCCAAGTCGACCGGATTCGACGCGGTAGAGTGCCACTGGCCTTACGACGCATCAGCGGCGTCCGTGAAAGCGGCACTGGATGAAACCGGGCTCAGCATGTTGGGCCTTAACACGCGTCGCGGCGACACATCGGTCGGGGAAAACGGGCTCTCTGCGCTGCCGGGCCGGGAGGTTTCGGCACGCGCGGCGATCGACGAGGCTCTTGCCTACGCTTCGGAAGTGTCCGCTGGCGCTGTCCACGTCATGGCGGGCAACTCGAGTGGGCCGCTTGCGCGCAAGGCGTTCTGCGACAATCTTGCTTACGCTTGCGAAAAGGCAGGTGAAGGGGTGACGATTCTCATCGAGCCGTTGAACCCCTACAACGCGCCCGGTTACTTCTTGAGCGACACAGCTTTAGCGGCCGACATCATCCGCGAAGTCGGTGCTCCCAACCTCCGGATGATGTTCGACTTCTACCATGTGCAAATCATGGAAGGCGACGTGACCAGGCGGTTCGAAACAATGCTGCCGTTGGTAGGGCACGTCCAGATCGCGGCGGTGCCGGATCGTGGGAAACCCGACCACGGCGAGCTGGACTACGACTACGTGCTGCGGCGCGTGGCGGACCTGGGCTGGGACAAGCCGATCGGGGCGGAATACATACCGGAACCCAATGTCGAACCCGACATGAAGTGGCTCGCCAAGTATCGACAACTGAGTACACGGCAGATCTGACCTGGCGGTCGGAGGTCGAAGGAGAAAAAGAACCATGGTAGAAAAACCGGTTATCGGTTTTATCGGGTTGGGCCTGATGGGCCACGGCATGGCCAAGAACATCCGCCAAAAGGGCTATGAGCTATGGGTGCGTGGTCGCTCCAACCGCGCGCCTGTCGAAAGCCTTCTGGCAATGGGCGCGAAAGAAGCTGCCAGCCCAGCCGACATGGCGGCCAAATGCGATATCATCCACCTGTGCCTGTCAACTTCGGCTCAGGTCGAAGACGTGCTGAGGGGGAGCGACGGCATCCTCGCGGGTGTTCGTCCCGGCTTAATCGTGATCGACACTTCCACAGCCGATCCAGGCTCGACGGTGAAGCTAGCCGATGAGCTCTTGTCGAGGGGAGCGCACATGGTCGACGCGCCTTTGGGGCGAACTCCGAAAGAGGCCGAGGCTGGCACTCTCGATGCGATGGTCGGATGCGACGAGGCTCTTTTCGACACGGTCAAACCAGTCATCGAATGCTGGGCAGGTACTATCAAGCGAATTGGTCCCGTAGGAAGCGGTCACAAAATGAAGCTGCTGATGAATTTCATCGGCATGTCGTACGGGGCGCTTTATTCCGAAGTCGTTGTCCTGGGTGCCAAGATCGGCATACCGCCACAGACCATAAGGGATGTGATCGGCCCAAGCCGTATGGGCAACGGGTTCTTCGAGACCTTCATGCGCTACGTCGTCGATCGCGACAGGGACGCCCACAAGTTCGCTATCTCGAATGCCGCTAAGGACCTTCGCTACATCAGCAATATTGCGGCGGATGCCCGCGTGGTAACCGTCATGGCTTCGGCGGCCCGGCATTATTACGCACACGTCGAGGCGATCGGTAGAGCGGACGACTATGTGCCGATGCTGAGCGACCATGTAGGCGCACTCAACGGCGTCAACATGGAAAGCGAATCGAAGAAGAACAGCGGGAAGTGATACCGGTGCGCCCTCACGATCCGGGTAATCCGGACACGACAATGGACGTGCCGGAGAGCCGGTGCGGACGGCATTTCCGGGGCAGGAAACTGGCATAGTGCGGCAGGGCGATTGGGGAACCTGTTGATCCGCAATTTTAGGGGCCTGGTTTTCAGAGCGGTCCGGCGAATTTCGCCTCCCAAGGCAGCATGCGACCCGATGGCATCATCCGATGCCATCGGGCGGACCGACAAATCGTTAGAGGGACACAAGAGTGGCCAACATATTCATCCCTCGTGAGCTCGACGCCAACGAGCCGCGCGTTGCCGCCTCGCCGGACACGGTAAAGCGGCTGACGGCGCTGGGGTTAGACGTGATCGTCGAGACCGGCGCCGGCACAAGGTCGCGCATTCCCGATGAGGAGTTTGCCAAGACCGGTGCCGTGATCGGCAAGGCTTCGGATGCCGCCAAAGCCGATGTGGTGCTGAAGGTGCGCCGACCGACCGATGGCGAGCTGAAGGGCTACAAATCGGGTGCGGCAGTCATCGCCATCATGGACCCCTACGGCAACGACGCCGCGGTCGCGGCGCTTGCCAAGGCCGGCGTCACCGCCTTTTCGATGGAATTCATGCCGCGCATCACGCGCGCTCAGTCGATGGACGTTCTGTCCTCGCAGGCCAATCTCGCCGGCTACCAGGCCGTGATCGACGGCGCATCGGAGTATGACCGCGCGCTGCCGATGATGATGACGGCGGCCGGCACCGTGCCGGCGGCGAAGATCTTCATCATGGGCGTCGGCGTCGCGGGCCTGCAGGCGATCGCCACGGCGCGCCGCCTCGGCGCCGTCGTCACCGCCACCGACGTTCGCCCCGCCGCCAAGGAACAGGTGGCGTCGCTTGGCGCAAAGTTCCTCGCCGTCGAGGATGATGAGTTCAAGGCGGCCGAGACCGCTGGCGGCTACGCCAAGGAAATGTCGAAGGAATATCAGGCCAAGCAGGCCGCCTTGACGGCAGAGCACATCGCCAAGCAGGACATCGTCATCACCACGGCGCTGATCCCCGGCCGTCCGGCGCCGAAGCTGGTGTCGGCGGCCATGGTCGCCTCGATGAAGCCGGGCTCGGTGATCGTCGACCTCGCGGTCGAGCGCGGCGGCAATGTCGAGGGCGCTGTAGCGGGCCAGGTGGTGACAACGGCCAATGGGGTAAAAATCGTCGGCCATCTCAATGTGCCCGGCCGCATCGCGGCGTCGGCATCGCTGCTTTACGCCAGGAACCTGTTCGCCTTCGTTGAGACGCTGGTCGACAAGACGACCAAGACGCTCGCCATCAATCGCGACGACGATCTTGTCAAGGCGACTATGCTGACCGATGGCGGCCGCGTGGTGCATCCGGCCTTCGCCAAGGCGGCGGAGCAGCCCCATGTCGAACCGGCGGCCATTCCGGCCAAGACCATGGTCGCCGATGCCACGCCGAAGAAGGCTGCACCGAAAACCGACAAAGCCACTGCCGGCAAGTCCGCCGCCAAGCCGAAGGGGATCGCGTGATGGATCAGACCTTGCAAAAGGCCCTCGACCAGCTCGACCAGGCAAGCGCCGCCGTCCGGCTTGCGGTGCAAAACCTGGCCAATGCTCCCGGCGCCGATGCGGCGGGTGATGCCGCGCACGCGCTGTCGGGCGGCGCCATCGACCCCTTCGTCTTCCGTTTCGCCATCTTCGTGCTGGCGATCTTCGTCGGCTACNCGTTTCCGGCGTCCTGTTCATCATGGCGCTGCGCGGCCTGTCGCATCCGACCACCAGCCGCCAGGGCAATCTCTATGGCATGATCGGCATGGGCATTGCCATTGCCACCACGTTGGCGCTGGCGACCCCGTCCGCCGGGCGCTTCGGCCTGATCGTGCTTGGCCTTGCGATCGGCGGCGGTGTCGGCGCCGTTACCGCGCGCCGCATCGCCATGACCTCGATGCCGCAGTTGGTCGCCGCCTTCCACTCTCTGGTCGGCCTTGCCGCCGTCATGGTGGCGGCGGCCGCCATCTACGCGCCGGAAAGTTTTGGCATCGGCACCAACGGCGACATCCACGCCCAGGCGCTGATCGAGATGAGCCTCGGCGTCGCTATCGGCGCCATCACCTTCACCGGCTCGGTCATCGCCTTCCTCAAGCTCGACGGCCGTATGTCGGGTAAGCCGATCATGATCGGCGGCCGTCACATCATCAATGCCCTGCTCGGCATCGCGCTGATCGTGCTGATCGTGCTTCTGGTCACCACCGAGGCCAAGCTGGTGTTCTGGCTGATCGTCGCGGCGTCGCTGGCGCTCGGCGTTCTGCTCATCATCCCGATCGGCGGCGCCGACATGCCGGTCGTCGTCTCGATGCTGAATTCCTATTCCGGCTGGGCGGCAGCCGCGCTCGGTTTCACGCTCGGCAATCTGGCGCTGATCATCACCGGCGCTCTGGTCGGCTCGTCCGGCGCCATCCTGTCCTACATCATGTGCAAGGGCATGAACCGGTCGTTCATCTCGGTCATCCTCGGCGGCTTCGGCGGTGAGACCACTGCAGCCGCCGATGACGGCATCGAGCGCACGGTCAAGCAGGGCTCGGCCGACGATGCCGCTTACCTCATGATGAACGCACAGAAAGTCATCATCGTGCCCGGCTACGGCATGGCGGTCGCCCAGGCGCAGCACGCGCTGCGCGAGATGGCCGACAAGCTCAAGGCCAACGGCGTCGACGTGAAATACGCCATCCACCCGGTCGCTGGCCGCATGCCCGGCCACATGAACGTGCTGCTGGCCGAAGCCAATGTGCCCTATGACGAAGTGTTCGAGCTTGAGGACATCAATTCCGAGTTCGCGCAGGCCGATGTCGCCTACGTCATCGGCGCCAACGACGTCACCAATCCTTCGGCCCGTGACGACAAGTCGAGCCCGATCTACGGCATGCCGATCCTCGATGTCGACAAGGCCCGCACCTGCCTGTTCGTCAAGCGCTCGCTCGGCTCCGGCTACGCCGGCATCGACAACACTCTGTTCTACAAGGACGGCACCATGATGCTGCTCGGCGACGCCAAGAAGATGACCGAGGAAATAGTCAAAGCCATGGATCACTGACCCGGAGCGGCTCTGGCCTTTCGACCACCCGAACAGACACGCACGCGGCAGTCCGCGCGCAAGTGCGGGCGGCCTTTTCAGTTTTGAAGAGATGACATCTGAACCGGAACGTTGAGTGGCGTCCTGCCGTCGGCTGAGAAAAGGCGAGGAAAAACAAACCGCTTCGGCGGCGCGGGAGACCTAGATGGCATGGCTGTCGCACGTTTCCAAGGACGCGGAAATGGACTCCGCTCTAAGTCAGCGAACGCAAGAGTGGCCAGTGGTTCATCTTTGCGTCCGGCGTGAAAGACGTTGGCGGGTGGAGGCACTTACCCAACGGTAGTCCGGTGCTACGGTGTTCCTTGCGCAGGTGGAATTTCCGCGAAGCCAGATAAAAATAGAGGGAAATCTAACGCAGCAAAGTAGTACGGCAGCGTGTTCATATCTAGCTGACCAGAGCACGGATATTTCAATGGCTGGAGGTTTTTGAGGTCAGTTTTGTGCGCGCACCTGGCGCATCGAGCCTCGCCAGCTTGGCGACCACAACCGGGAGGACATACAGAAATGAACAAGAAGATCAGTCGAATACTTTTGGGCGGACTTGCCGCCGCATCGTTGACGGCGAACGTTGCATCGGCGAAGGACTTGGTGTTCGGTCTTATCCCGAATACCATGGCCTATCCATATGATGTCGTCCTCGTGAACGGTTTCAAAGAGAAAGCCGAGGCGAACGGCGTCAAGGTTATTTTGCTCGACCCCAAAATGAGCATGGAAACGCAGGCGAATCAGATCGACGATCTCATTCTCCAGAAGGTCGACGGTATCGCGTTCATGCCAAACGACTCCGTCACGGTCCAGGGCCTTGTCGACAAAGTCGCCGAGGCGGGAATTCCCATCGTCGCTTCAGCCGTGCCCGTAGGGGATCCGAACACGCACCCCGTCGACTACGTCTATCCAAATCTCACCGCGCTCGTAACGACAAATGACATCGAGGCGGGGCATGTCGCAGGCATCTATGCAGCGGGCGTGCTTCCGAAAGATCGTGAAGCAAAGATCGCGGTTGTCGAAGGTGCGCCGGGATTCTCCGTCGTGAAGCAGCGGCAACAGGGATTCGAAGCGGCGCTGAACGAGGCGAAGATTAAATTCAAGGTCGTCTCGTCGCAGCCATCTGACTGGACGCCGGCATCCGGTGAGCGGATCTGCCAGAATGCACTTATCGCAAATCCGGACCTGGACATGATCTTCAGCCATGCTGACGACATGGCCATCGGTTGCGCCAAAGCTATCGAAGCCGCAAATGCCAAGGCTCTCCTCATCGCGACCGGCGGCGGATCAGACCTCGGAGACAACTCACTCACCTCTGGCGAGATGGACGCCTCAGTCTGCACGCAACCGAAACTGATCGGCGAACTATCATTCGACGCGCTCTTCAAAGCGTTGAACAATCCGGCGGAGGCCAAGAAGGGTCAGTACATCGACTACAAGCTGTTTCCGCTCACGAAGGAAAACGTCAAGGACTGCCCGCGTTGGTAGGCGATTGAGCCCCTTGCTTGAACGCCGGGTTCACTGGCACTAGGCAAAAAGCATGCAAAAAGTGGGTGCCATCCCTTTTTGCATGCTTGCCGCGAATTTGCTTCGCGCGGATTCATGGACGAACGATCGCGGAGGCCACTGATGCGAAGTTACGCGATTGCAGCGATTCCAGCCGATGGCATCGGGCCGGAAGTTATCGATGCAGCGCTTGAGGTTCTTATTGCGTTAGGCCAGCGGACAGGTGAGTTTTGCCTCGACATCACGCGCTATGATTGGGGCTCGGACCACTATAAGGCCCACGGGAAGATGATGCCCGATGACGGGCTGCACCAGCTCAAAGCCCATGACGCGATTTACTTCGGTGCCGTCGGCACACCCGACATACCTGACCATATCACTCTCTGGGGTCTTCGCTTGGCGATCTGCCAAGGTTTTGACCAATACGCCAATGTCCGCCCGACGCGAATTTTGCCGGGGATCGTGGCACCGTTGCGAGGGAAGGGGCCAGGGGATCTCGATTGGGTGATCGTCCGCGAGAATTCGGAAGGCGAATACGCAGGACACGGCGGGCGTGTCCATCGCGGTATGCCGGAAGAGGTAGCAACCGAGGTTGCTATCTTCACCCGCCATGCTGTCACGCGCATCATGCGCTATGCATTTCGACTGGCACAATCTCGACGCCGCAAACTGCTCACCGTCGTGACCAAATCGAATGCCCAGCGCCACGGAATGGTGATGTGGGACGAGATCGCGGCGGAGGTTGCCCTCGAATTCAAGGACGTGGCCTGGGACAAGATGCTAGTTGATGCAATGACCGTTCGCATGACGCTACATCCCGAAAGCCTGGATACCATTGTAGCGACGAACCTCCACGCTGACATCCTTTCCGACCTCGCCGGGGCTCTGGCAGGCAGCCTTGGCGTCGCGCCGACGGCGAACATCGATCCAGAACGACGGTTTCCTTCCATGTTCGAACCCATACACGGCTCGGCCTTCGATATCGCCGGAAAGGGCATTGCCAATCCGGTCGCTGCTTTCTGGACGGCCTGCCAAATGCTCGAGCATCTCGGCGAGATGGATGCTGCCTCACGGTTGATGAAAGCAATCGAGAGCGTTTGTGCAGCAGGCGTTCTTACGCCAGATGTCGGCGGGACAGCAACGACCCGGGAGGTAACCGATGCGGTGATCGCCACAATCCAGGGCAGCAATACTTGAGAAGTGGGCCACAGCCGTGAAGATCGGCGTATTTGGAGCGGGCTCAATAGGAAAGCATCGCGGCGCCGCTGCTTCGCTCCGGCCATGGCTGGACGCCGTAAAGCGCCATGGTGTCGAATTTCCCGAGCCGGGTCTGTGACATGAAGAGGACTTTTGTTGCTGATGATCGGCGGGCTGGGCTCTGTGACCTGTAGTATCTGCTGCGCCATGAGGTGGGTGCCCTCTCGTCTCCCTCGACGGCGGCGGCGGACCTTAAAGGCGCAGGTTGCTGTGCCGGTTAAATCGGCGCAAGCGAGTTGGTGTTGGGGCCGTTGAATGAAATTCGAGCTGCGCGCAGGCCCGCCTGCGTATTCGCAGCATCGCTCGTGGTCTTCGCTGAGACATAGCCGCGAATGCCGTAGATCGAGTTGTTGGCGATCTGCAGCGCTTCCTGCTTGGTCTTGTACGGGCGCGCGATCCCCATCACCGGGCTGACCTCGCGCGAGAGGCGAGCCAGCGCGCTGTTCAGCCCGAAATTTCCCGATTGCGAAGGAAATTGAGCTTGGCTGGCCATCATCGGAAATTTGCTATCTTCAGTTTGCATTTTCGTGATTGCACCTTTCAATAGTTTTCTCGCACCTCTCAAGTCGGCTGTCGCCAAGACTGTCCACTGGAGAGGAAGATGACAATTTTCTGCGCGATTGCCGAAAGCCGCGGTAACAGTTTGGTCCTCACTGCCATGACGGCTTTGGCAGGGTCGATACTTCTCGCCATAGCGGCGAAGATTTCGGTGCCCTTCTATCCAGTACCCCTGACGATGCAGACCTTCGTCGTCATTGGGTTAGGTCTTGCCCTCGGGCCCTGGCGCGGCTTGGCCGCGATCCTGCTCTATCTGAGTGAAGGCGCTTTCGGTCTGCCCGTTTTCGCCGGCACGCCGGAAAAAGGGATTGGGCTCGCCTACATGTTTGGGCCTACCGGCGGCTATCTTCTGGGCTATCTGCTGGCGGTGTTTCTTTGCGGGCGGCTGGCCCAACGTGGTTGGGATCGGCATCCGCTGACGGCCATGGCAGCGGCGGTCCTGGCCGGTGCGGTCATCTACCTGCCGGGTCTGTTCTGGCTTGGAGCCGTCATCGGTTTCGACAAGCCGGTTTTGGCCCTCGGACTTTACCCCTTTATGCCCGGCGATCTCATCAAGGCAGCCTTGGCAGCATTGCTTTTCCCAATGGCTTGGAAGGCAGTTAACCGCAAGGCCGACCGCTGATGCGGGCCATCCTAGAACAACTTGAAATACGTCGTGAGGAGGCCCGGCTCGGTGGGGGACAAAAGCGCATAGAGGCGCAACACGCCAAGGGAAAGCTAACGGCCCGCGAACGTCTTGAGGTGCTCTTGGACGAAGGATCGTTCGAGGAATACGACATGTATGTCACCCATCGCGCTACGGATTTCGGCATGGCTGCCCACAAGATCGCCGGCGATGGCGTCGTCACCGGCTGGGGCACCATAAACGGCCGGCTCGTCTATGTCTTCAGCCAGGATTTCACCGTGCTCGGCGGTTCGCTGTCCGAAACGCATGCGCAGAAAATCTGCAAGATCATGGACATGGCGGTACGCAACGGGGCACCGGTAATCGGCTTGAACGATTCAGGTGGCGCGCGCATCCAGGAAGGCGTGGCATCGCTTGCCGGCTATGCCGACGTGTTCAAGCGCAACGTCGATGCGTCCGGTGTCGTGCCGCAGATTTCCGTCATCATGGGCCCATGCGCAGGCGGCGCGGTCTATTCGCCGGCCATGACTGATTTCATCTTCATGGTGCGAGACAGTTCCTACATGTTTGTGACGGGACCCGATGTGGTGAAGACCGTCACCAACGAGATCGTCACTGCCGAGGAACTCGGTGGCGCACGCACGCACACGACGAAATCGTCGGTTGCGGATGGTGCTTACGACAACGATGTCGAGACGCTGGAGCAGGTCAGGGCGCTGTTCGACTTCCTGCCGCTCAACAATCGCGAAAAGCCGCCGGTGCGTCCGTTCCATGACGACCCGTCGCGCCTTGAGATGCGGCTCGACACGCTGATCCCCGACAGCGCGGCAAAACCCTACGACATGCGCGAACTGATCCTTGCGATCGCCGACGAGGGCGGCTTCTTCGAAATCCAGGGGGCTTTTGCGAAAAACATCATCACCGGGTTCATGCGCATCGAGGGCCAGACGGTTGGTGTGGTCGCCAATCAACCGATGGTGCTCGCCGGCTGCCTGGACATCGATTCCTCGCGCAAGGCGGCACGCTTCGTCCGCTTCTGTGACGCATTCTCCATCCCGATCCTCACGTTGGTCGACGTGCCGGGTTTCTTGCCGGGAACTTCACAGGAATTTGGCGGCGTCATCAAGCACGGGGCGAAGCTTTTGTTCGCCTATAGCCAGGCGACGGTGCCAATGGTCACGTTGATCACGCGCAAGGCCTATGGCGGCGCCTACGATGTCATGGCCTCCAAGCACATCGGCGCCGACGTCAATTATGCCTGGCCAACCGCCGAGATCGCTGTGATGGGTGCCAAGGGAGCGACCGAAATTCTTTATCGCTCAGAGCTTGGCGACAAAGACAAGATCGCGCAGCGCACCAAGGACTACGAAGCGCGTTTTGCCAATCCGTTCGTAGCGGCTGAACGTGGCTTCATTGACGAGGTGATCATGCCGCACTCCTCACGCCGGCGCATTGCCCGCGCCTTCGCCGCCCTGCGTGGCAAGAGCGTCGATACTCGCTGGAAGAAGCACGACACGATGCCGCTGTGAGGACGAGAAATGCGTAATCGGGTTCTCTGTGGTGACGCAGCCTGCATGTCGCCGAGGCAAGTTGCCTCGTCTGTCGGCCAGGATGGTCCGATCTGGCTTGGCCATCAGGGTGAAATGGATTGGTACCTTTGTGTCATTGATCTTCAAAAACTCCGGATCGGACCAGATCCAGAGATGTTTTGACTTAGCGATAGGCAATCATGTTCAAGAAAATCCTCATAGCCAATCGCGGCGAGATAGCCTGTCGCGTCATCAAGGCCGCGCGAACGCTTGGCATCGGCACCGTGGCCATATATTCGGACGCCGACCGCGAAGCGATGCATGTCAAAATGGCTGACGAAGCCGTGCATATCGGTCCGTCGCCATCGAACCAGTCTTATATCGTCATTGGCAAGATACTCGATGCGGTTTGGCAAACCGGAGCCGATGCGGTGCATCCGGGCTACGGTTTCCTGTCGGAGAACGCCAATTTCGCAGAGGCATTGAAAGCTATAGGCGTCGCCTTCATCGGGCCGCCGCCTGTGGCGATAGAGGCGATGGGCGACAAGATTACCTCCAAGAAGATCGCCGCATCCGCCGGAGTCTCGACCGTGCCCGGCCATATGGGCCTGATCGTGGATGGCGACGAGGCGGTGAGGATCGCTGGCGAGATCGGCTACCCGGTGATGATCAAGGCTTCGGCTGGCGGCGGCGGCAAAGGCATGCGAATTGCCTGGAACGATGCCGAGGCGCGCGAAGGCTTTCATTCGTCGAAGAATGAGGCGAAATCCTCCTTTGGCGACGACCGCATCTTCATCGAGAAATTCATCACCCAGCCGCGCCACATCGAGATCCAATTGCTCGGCGATCAGCATGGCAATTTGATCTATCTGGGCGAACGCGAGTGCTCGATCCAACGCCGCAATCAGAAGGTCATTGAGGAAGCGCCGTCACCGTTCCTCGATGCTGCGACGCGCAAGGCCATGGGCGAACAGGCCGTGGCATTGGCCAAAGCCGTGGGCTATTTCTCCGCCGGGACGGTTGAATTCATCGTCGATGGTGACAGGAAATTCTATTTCCTCGAAATGAACACGAGGCTTCAGGTCGAGCATCCGGTGACCGAAATGATTACTGGCATCGATCTGGTCGAGGAAATGATCCGCGTTGCCGCCGGCGAAAAGCTGCGGATCACGCAGGATGACGTCAAGCTGCGAGGCTGGGCCATTGAAAGTCGGCTCTACGCCGAAGATCCATACCGCAATTTCCTGCCATCAATCGGACGCTTGACCCGATATCGTCCTCCAGTCGAGGGCAAGCGCGACGACGGCACAGTTGTACGCAACGACACTGGGGTGTTCGAAGGCGGCGAGATCTCGATGTACTACGATCCAATGATCGCCAAACTGTGCACCTGGGCTCCGGATGGAGGGGGGACGCCCGCGCGACTGGCAGCCATCGATGCCATGGGGAAGGCGCTCGACGATTTCGAGGTCGAGGGCATCGGCCATAATCTGCCGTTCCTCTCAGCGGTCATGGACCATCCGCGGTTTCGCGAAGGCCGGCTAACGACTGCATTCATTGCCGAAGAGTATTCCGACGGCTTTTCGGGCGTAACTCCGTCGGCGGATGTGGCCAGGAAGCTTGCTGCAATCGCCGTCTTCATCAATTTGCGAGTGCAGACCCGCGCAGCGCTGATTTCCGGCGCCATGGACAATCACCGTCGCGCCGTGGGCCAGCACTGGGTGGTGACGCTGGCAGGCCAAAACTTTGATACCGCAGCCAGGGAAGAAGAGGGGAATACTGTCGTCAGCTTTAGCGAAGGTATTTGGATTTCGGTCGCCAGCGACTGGCTCCCCGGTTGCTCCCATGCCCAATTCACCGTCGACAATAAAACGCTCGGTGTGAAGACGGGATTTGCTGCATCTGGGATCCGGCTGCGTCATCGCGGTGTGGATGTGGTCGCCTGCGTGCGCACGCCCCGAATTGCCGAGCTGGCACAGCTGATGCCCGAAAAGCTACCGCCGGACACCTCCAAGATGCTGCTTTGTCCTATGCCCGGCGTGATCACCGCCATCTCGGTGCAAGCGGGGGATCAGGTCGAGGCGGGCCAAGTGCTTGCCACGGTCGAAGCCATGAAAATGGAAAACGTGCTGCGTGCCGAGCGCCGGGCAACGATCCGGCGCGTCGCAGCGCAAGTGGGCGGCAGCCTGGCCGTCGATGAACTCATCATGGAATTCGAGTGAGGGCGGGGCTATGGACGAACGTGTGACTTACGAGGACTGGCTAAAGCTCGCCAAGCGTGAACTGAAGCGGTCGCCAGACGATCTAGTCTGGCATACGCCGGAGGGAATAACCGTCAAGCCACTCTATACCGCAACGGATCTCGAAGGCATCGCCCAACTCAATTCGTTACCGGGTCTGAAGCCGTTCCTGCGCGGGCCGCGCGCTACAATGTATGCCGGGCGGCCGTGGACGATCCGCCAGTATGCCGGCTTCTCGACAGCCGAAGCATCCAATGCCTTCTATCGCAAGGCGCTCGCTGCTGGCCAGAAGGGCCTTTCGGTAGCCTTCGATCTTGCCACCCATCGCGGCTACGATTCCGACCATCCCCGCGTTGAGGGCGATGTAGGAAAGGCTGGCGTGGCGATAGACTCGGTTGAGGACATGAAGATCCTGTTCGACGGCATTCCGCTTGAAGAGATGTCGGTGTCGATGACCATGAACGGCGCGGTGATCCCGATCCTCGCGAATTTCATCGTCGCGGGAGAAGAACAGGGTGTTGCGCGCGACAAACTTTCCGGAACCATCCAGAACGACATCCTCAAGGAGTTCATGGTCCGCAACACCTACATCTATCCGCCAGCACCCTCGATGCGGATTATCGCCGACATCATCGAATACACGGCAAGGGAAATGCCGAAATTCAATTCGATATCCATCTCGGGCTATCATATGCAGGAGGCCGGCTCGACGCTGGTCCAGGAACTGGCCTTCACGCTGGCAGACGGGCGCGAATACGTCCGGGCGGCCATCGCCAAGGGCCTGAACGTCGATGAGTTCGCCGGCCGACTTTCGTTCTTCTTCGCCATCGGCATCAATTTTTTTATGGAGGCGTCCAAGCTACGCGCGGCGCGGCTGCTTTGGTCGCGGATCATGGAAGAGTTCGAGCCGAGGAAGCAATCGTCATTGATGCTGCGCACCCATTGCCAGACCTCTGGCGTATCGCTGCAGGAACAGGACCCATACAACAACATCGTGCGAACCGCCTATGAAGCGCTGGCCGCGGCGCTTGGCGGCACGCAATCGCTCCACACCAACTCCTTTGACGAGGCGATCGCGTTGCCGACCGAGTTTTCGGCGCGCATCGCCCGCAACACACAACTCA
Source organism: Mesorhizobium sp. LNHC232B00 (assembly GCF_000502435.1). NCBI lineage: Bacteria > Pseudomonadati > Pseudomonadota > Alphaproteobacteria > Hyphomicrobiales > Phyllobacteriaceae > Mesorhizobium > Mesorhizobium sp. LNHC232B00. The sequence goes on along the minus strand of NZ_AYWP01000019.1, from coordinate 2,534 downwards.
TTCTCCAGCACGAAACCGGCGTCACCAAGGTCATCGACCCTCTTGCGGGCTCCTATTACGTGGAAAGCTTGACCAATGAGCTTGCCGAAAAGGCCTGGGCGCTGATCGAAGAGATCGAGGCAATGGGCGGCATGACGAAAGCCGTGGCCTCCGGACTGCCGAAGCGGCTGATCGAGGAGGCGGCCACACGCCGTCAGGCCGCCGTCGACAAGGGCGAAGACGTCATTGTCGGCGTCAACAAGTTCCGGCTCGAGACCGAGGACCACATCGATATACTGGACATTGACAACGCAGCCGTGCGCCAGTCGCAGATTGCCCGCATCGGAAAGACCAGGCGCCAGCGCGATCCCAGGCGGGTCGGCGATACGCTGGCCGCACTCAGCCAGATCGCAGCTAGCGGCGAAGGCAACATGCTCGAAGCGGCGGTTGAGGCGGCACGGGCCCGTGCGACGGTGGGGGAGATTTCAGATGCCATGCGTAAGGCGTTTGGTGATCATACGGCGGTTCCCGAGGTGGTCAGCAACGTCTATGGCAAGGCCTACGACCAGGAGCCGGAGTTCAAGACGCTGGTCTCGCGCCTCAAAGACTTCACGGCTTCGCGCGGCGCCAACCCAAAGATCATGGTCGCCAAACTCGGCCAGGATGGCCACGATCGCGGCGCCAAGATCGTCGCTTCCGCCTTTGGCGATATCGGCTTCGAAGTCGTCGCCGGACCGTTGTTTCAGACGCCGGGCGAGGCGGCCGAGCTGGCTATCGCCACAAAGGTCAATGTCGTGGGCGTGTCCTCGCTCGCGGCTGGCCACAAGACGCTGCTGCCGCAATTGATCGACGCGCTGAAGGTTAAAGGCGAGGAAAACATCATCGTCATTTGCGGAGGCGTCGTGCCGCGCCAGGACTACCAGTTCCTGATCGACCGCGGCGTGGCGGCGGTGTTCGGTCCCGGCACCAATGTGTTGGACGCCGCGGGCGCCGTCTTGGACCTTATGGAAGGCAAGCGTCGAAACTCATAGGCGCGCAGGAATAAGGTGGAAAATGCAGCCAGCTATTTCGGATTTGGCGACGTCCAAAGCCCAATTCAACGAGAGCGGCCGGAAGCGGACGCTCTTAGCGTTCAATGACGCGCCTTTCAACGACCTGCTGTTTCAGACGCAAGCGGTTCACCGCCAGAATTTCAATCCCAATAAGGTCCAGCTCAGTCGGCTGCTCCGCATCAAGACAGGTGGATGCCCGGAGGATTGCGGCTATTGCAGCCAGTTGGCCCAAGGATTTCGGCACAAAACGCTATACAATCCGGCCGTAACCCCAGCGCGTTGACGCGTCATTGTCGCCCGTTGCCTGGGCTTTCTACTGCGCGCTGTTGAGTTTTGCGGCGACGGTTTTCTGGAAGTTGTGGAGAGCGACCTCCCAGTGCGGAGAGAAGCGGCTTGGCAGGTTGAGTTCCTCGCGGATGGGGGCCATGGCCTGGACCTGGGTCCAGGGTCCGTCGTCCTCGTCGAGAACCTGCTTCCAGTAGATGGTGTTCTCGTCGCGCAGCTTCTTGAATTCCGGGGCGGTGGCCGCATCGCCGATGAAGTAGGTGCGGGAGGTGTAGTGGGTCAAAGTGGGCCCGCGCGGCAACTGCAGAGACGCCGAGACGTAGCTTGGCGTGCAGGTCAGGATCGTTGCCGGGAAGATGAACAGGATGACGGCGTGAGCGACGCCGGTCTCCTCCACGACAGGGAAGAAGGGCAGCGCATTGCCGTCCGAGGCCTTGGTGGCGTAGCGCTTCTGGGCTTCGGCAAGCGAGCGCCGCGACGAAAAACCCGAATAGACCTCGCCGCCGATTTCGGATGTGTAGTCCTTGCTGTGGTCGAAGGCCTTGTGGACGAACGGCAGGTGGTAGTCTTCGATCCCTCCCTCCAGGACGATCTTCCAGTTGACCGCGAAGTCCCGGCTGCCACGGCCCGTCGCCGGATCCGCTGGCTTAAGCAGAGAGAAGTCGAAGATGCCTTCGACGCGCTCACGAACCGGCTTCAGGAACGTCTCGAGTTCGACAGCCTTGCCGTCGATGTTGGCGAAGATGATGTCGAAATACTGGCCGCTGCGCACCTCGATCAGGGACAGCTCGGAAAGATCGAAATCCTCCGCATTGTTCTGGTTGACGCCGGCGATGGCGGGCGTGGCCAGAAGATTACCTTCCAGGCCGTAGGTCCAGCAATGATAGGAACAGCGGATTGTCCTGACATTGCCCTTGTCCTTGACCAGCTTCATGCCGCGGTGACGGCAAATGTTATGATAGCATTTGATGCCACCATCCTTGAGCCGCACCAGGATGAGCTCGTATCCGGCCACGCTGACGGGAACGACGTCACCGGCGTTGGGAATATCGCTGGCGAAACCGACGCCCACCCAGCCGGCGGCGAAGATATGCTTGCGCTCGGCCTCGTAGAAGGCCGGATCATAATAGGCCCGCCCCGGCAGGCCCTCGGCAAGGTTGGTGCTGCGGTCGAGCCTCTCGATGTCGTGGGCCGAGAGCGGCTCGGCTTCCAAACCCG